>NZ_CP070356.1:2181875-2533750 GCF_016919445.1 Pseudomonas sp. PDNC002
GATGAAGCGCACGGCGAGGACCGGTTGTGTCGAGGTGGGGCTGGCCACGTATTGGGTCACGTTGCGTGGGCTGGCGGCACTGCCTACGCCGAAGACGAAGCGCAGGTCGGCGAGCCCGCTCATCATGATCGAGTCCTGGGTGGTGGTGCCTGTCTGACGGGTGCACACCAGGTTGTTGTTCGCGCTGTCGAACCAGATACGCTCGACGAAATTCTCCGTCGACTTGGTGTAAGGCGACGTGAAGTTGGCGGCTGTCGCCACGGCGTTGCCCTGGCAATCACGGTCGTTGCTGTCGCGCGGCTGGTAGCGAATGCATACCGAGCTGGCACTGATACGCATCACCGTCTGGCCGGCAGAGAAGTTGCAGCCTGAAAGGTTCTCCGCCTTGAACGCAGCGTCCACCGGCTCGTCGGGACGGCGGCGGTAACCAGCCTTCGCCAGTTCCTGCTGCAGGAAAATCAGCGAGTAACGCGAACCCTCCTGGTTCTCCGACTGGCTTTGCTGAAAGGTGTAGCTGCGTTTGTTGTCGATGTAGATTTGAGTTACCCCGATGATGAGGAAACTGCTGATGGCCAAGGCGACCATCAGTTCGATCATCGACAGGCCGCGCTGTTGGTATCGGTTGTTCATCACGAGTCCCTAGATTTCAGTGCGCAGGCGGTAGTAACAGGTCGTGGCTGTGCTGTTGTCCATGCACTCGCCTGCCTTCACCGTCCACGCCAGCTGGATTTCCACGGCGGAGCCGTTACCGCAGCTGTTGGCGTTCAACGAGCGGCAAACGTAGAAGTCACTGGTCAACAACGAGCTGGCGCCCGGCAGCAGTTTTCCGGCTTTCTGCCCCCAGCAGGCCAGTTGTTCCGCCGGCACGTTGGTGGTGCTGCCGCAGCCGGCAGTTGGCGCGTCGGGGAAGGCGCTGTTGGCTGCCTTGTAGAAGCCCGAGCTGGCAGGCAAACCCGTGGGATTGGCGCGAATCATTTCGACGAGGTCGTTGGCCAGCGCCGCCGCGGTATTGCGCTGCACCGAATCCTGGGTGTAGCTCACGGTGCGCCCTTGAAGAGCAACCATGCCAAGTACGCCGATGCAGACCAGCACCAGTGTGATGAGTACTTCGATCATGCTGAAGCCGCGAGTGTTCTTCATCGTGGTTCTCATGAAGGGGTGCAGGAACTCAGGGTGGAGCTACCGTCCTTGCCCTGGGCGTTGATTCGAACGAAACCGCTGGCCTGCACGCTCAGCTTGTAGCCGGTGGAGGCGGAGCTGTTCACGCAGGCGATGAGGTCTGCCGCGCTGCTGGCGGTGCCGTTGGAGCGGAAGGTCAGGCTGGCCACCGATGCCGAGACCGTTACGCCGGTCGGCGGGGTGAAGGATCGCAGTACGGTGGCGGAGGCGTCGGTGCAGCTTTTGCGGACCGACCAGACGCCACTGCTGGCGCAGAGATTCATGCTCTGGTTGTTCTGCACCGCGGTGCTGCGAGCGTACTGAATCAAGCTCGCCAGTTCGTTGCTGGCAGATTGGAGACGGGAGTTGGTGATGGCGGTGCTGAAGCTGGGTAATGCGACGCTGACAAAAATTGCCACGACAAACACTACGACCATCAGCTCGATAACAGTAAACCCCGCCGATGCCTTGGGGCGCGACATAGGCGCATTCCTCGCTTTTTAGATAGAGGTAATGCTGCCTTGTCTTGTGGGAAATGTCCTTTTTCTATGGATGACCGTTCGCGATAGGGCGATGTCCGGTCATGTGCCTCGGCGATCTGTGAACCCCGTCGCTAGGCGAGTGAGAAGCCTGTCAGTGCGGACAGAAGCCTTCGGTAGTTCCTGACTCTGTACGAATGCGTCCTGCCTTGTTGAAGACGATGCGGTAGCTGACCTGGCCTTCGCCGCAGAGCGTCAATGAGCCCGAGTGGAATGCGCCATTGGCCTGGATACTGTTGCCGCGTGGGGTGAAGTGAATGTACCGACGCGACGTGCTGTCGGTGCGAACGCTGACTCCCGCCAGCGGCCCGTGGGCGGCGAGCGGCGGGGTATTGGCGTTGCGGGTGCCGCGGTTGTCGCTGTCGACGAAGACTTCCCAGCCGGAGGACCAGTCCACTCCGGAGATGGCGATGCTGATCGGCTGGCCGGTATGCACCGAGGTTTCCCGGGCGAAATCGAGCGCGTTGCGCAACTCGTGGGTCGTGCTGCTGGTGCGGTGGTTGCGCAGGAGCTCCGAGAGCCCCGGAGCTGCTAGGGATAATGTGATGGCGAGAATGGCGACGGTGAGCAGCAGTTCGATAAGGCTGAGGCCCTGATCCTTGGGCATGGTCCGCTCCTTGTGGTTGATTGCAGCTCGGAAGTATTGATCTGGTCAGCTGGGTTGCCTGCGGACATTCTGGATAGGGCCTGTAGGAGCGGTCCGATGCCGCACCGACTTCCGTCGTGCTCCGTCGACGGGACTTGCCCGGTATAGTGCGCGGCTGGCGATTGACCTTTGATTCTCTGCAGTGGTGGGCGTGGTATGCCGGATGTGATCGTGGTGGGTGGCGGGGTAGTCGGGATGCTGACTGCCTGGACGCTGGGACAGGCCGGGGCCGAGATAGTCCTGCTGGAACGCGGCGAGACCGGGAGGGAAGCGTCCTGGGCCGGTGGCGGCATCGTTTCGCCGCTCTATCCCTGGCGCTACAGCGCGGCGGTCGCCAACCTTGCGCATTGGTCGCAGGATTTCTACCCGCAGCTGGGCGCCCGCCTGCTCGCCGACACGGGCCTCGACCCGGAAGTCCACGTCACCGGCCTCTATTGGCTCGATCTTGACGACCAGGCCGAGGCGCTGGCCTGGGCGCGTGCCCATGATCGCCCGCTCTCGGAGGTGAGCATTGCCTCCGTCCATGACGCGGTGCCGGTGCTGGGCGAGGGGTTCAGCCGGGCGGTCTACATGGCGGGCGTGGCCAATGTTCGCAATCCGCGTCTGGCCAAGTCCCTGCGCGAGGCGTTGATGCGACTGCCCAATGTGACGGTGCAGGAGCAGGTCGAGGTAACCGGCTTCCTGCGCGAGGGCGAGCGGGTGCAAGGCGTGCGCACTGCGCAGGGCGACTTCGCGGCTGACTCTGTCGTGCTGGCGGCGGGAGCCTGGAGTGGCCAACTGCTGGCGAAGCTGGGCCTGGCGTTGCCGGTCGAGCCGGTGAAGGGGCAGATGATCCTGTATCGCTGCGCTCCGGACTTCCTTTCCAGCATGGTGCTGGCCAAGGGGCGCTATGCGATTCCCCGGCGTGACGGGCACATCCTGATTGGCAGCACGCTGGAACACGCCGGCTTCGACAAGACACCGTCCGACGAAGCGCTGGCCAGCCTGCGGGCGTCAGCGGAAGAATTGATCCCCCGGTTGGCCGTCATGGAGCCCGTCAATCACTGGGCGGGATTGCGACCTGGCTCGCCGCGGGGTATTCCGTTCATTGGCGAGGTACCCGGCCATCGCGGCCTGTGGCTGAACACTGGGCATTACCGCAACGGCCTGGTGCTGGCGCCGGCGTCCTGCCAATTGCTGGCGGACCTGATGCAGCAGCGTCAGCCGATCATCGAGGCGGCGCCCTATGCGCCGGACGGCCGCCTGGTGGCGACACCGATCGTCTGAACGAGCCTGGGGATCAATCGATCCCCAGTTTCTTCAGGCGATAGCGCATCGAGCGGAAGGTCAGGCCGAGGCGTTGTGCCGCCGCGGTGCGGTTCCAGCGGGTTTCCTCCAGCGCCTGCATGATCAGCTTGCGCTCGATGTCCTCGAGGTAGTCTTCGAGGTTGTCGATCTGCGCCAGGCTCGCTTCGCCACCGTTGTCGGGGCTTCCGGCGTCCGCCAGGCGCAGATCGTGGGGCTGGATGACATCGTTCTCGCACAGTGTGTAGGCGCGCTCCAGCATGTTCTCCAGCTCGCGCACGTTGCCTGGGAAGCGGTAGCTCTTCAGCTTTTCCAGGGCATCGGGACTCACCGAGGCCGCCGCCAGGCCGCTATCGCCGGACAGGCGCTTGAGCATGCGGTCGGTGAGCAGCGGGATGTCTTCGCGGCGTTCGCGCAGCGGCGGTACGCGCAACTCGATGACGTTGAGCCGGTAGTAGAGGTCCTGGCGGAAGCGGCCGGCGGCGACTTCCGCGGCCAGGTCCTTGTGCGTGGCGCTCAGGACACGTACGTCCACCGAGACTTCCTGTTGGCCACCCACGGCGCGCACGGCCTTTTCCTGGATGGCGCGCAGCAGCTTGACCTGCATCGGCAACGGCAGGTCGGCGACCTCGTCGAGGAACAGCGTGCCGCCATTGGCCGCCTGGAACAGGCCGAGCTTGTCCTCCACGGCGCCGGTGAAGCTGCCTTTCTTGTGGCCGAAGAATTCGCTTTCCATCAGTTCGGAGGGAATGGCGCCGCAGTTCACTGGAACGAACGTGTTGTTCTCCCGCGGCCCTTGCTCGTGGATGAGCCGGGCTACCAGTTCCTTGCCGCTGCCGGATTCGCCGCTGATATACACCGGCGCCTGGCTGCGGGCGAGCTTGGCGACCTGGTTGCGCAGGGTGCGCATGGGCGGCGAGTCGCCGAGCAGGCGGTTATCCACAGGTGCTTCTTCGGCGCCCGGCGAGCGCAGTCGCAGGGCGGAATGCACCAGCTCGCGCAGGCGGCCGAGGTCGACCGGCTTGGTCAGGAAGTCGAAAGCACCGGCCTTGAGCGCCTGGACGGCGGTATCCAGGCTGCCGAAGGCGGTGATCATCGCCACTGGCATCTGCGGATGGCGCTGCTGGATGTACTGCACGAGGTCCAGCCCCGTGCCGTCGGGCAGGCGCATGTCGGTCAGGCAGAAGTCGAAAGGTTCGCGCGCCAGAAAGTCGCGGGCTTCCTTGACGTTGCGGGCGCTGCGGGTGTCCAGCTTCATGCGCCCCAGGGTGATTTCCAGCAACTCGCGGATATCGGGTTCGTCATCGACGATCAGGGCTTTTTGGCGACTCGTGCTCATTGCGGATTCTTAGCTTTGTTTGCGCGGGTGGGCGAAGGTGATACGGAAGCAGCTGCCGCCTTCCTCGCGCGTCTTGTAGTCCAGCCGTGCCTGGTTGCTTTCGCACAGCTCCCTGGAGATGTACAGGCCCAGTCCGGTGCCCTTGCTTTCAGTGGTGAAGAACGGCTCGAACAGCTTCCCCCGCTGTTCGGCGGCGATACCGGGGCCGTCGTCGAGCACTTCCAGCACCGGCAGATCAGTCTCGCGGTCGCGGAAGAGCTTGAGCCAGACCTGGCCGACGCCATTTTTCTGAGTGCTGTACCGTAACCCATTCTGGACCAGGTTGGTCAGTACCTGGGTCAACTGATGCGGGTCCATGCGCGTCTGCACTGTGCCCTGGCCGGTTTCCACATGGATCTGCTGGCCGTTGCGCAGGCCTTCGCGCAGCTCGCCGGCGAAGCGGTGCAGCCAATACTTGAGGTCCAGGAGCTGCGGCTCGGACTGCCGCCGCCGGGACAGCTGCAGCACGTTCTCGATGACCAGGTTCATGCGCCGCGACTGGTCCTGGATGATCTGCGTCAGGCGGCGATCCGGCGGGTCGAGTTCTTCGGACTCCAGCAGCAGTTGCGCGGCGTGGCTGATCGCGCCAAGTGGATTGCGGATCTCGTGGGCGATGCCGGCGGTCAGTCGTCCCAGCGCGGCAAGCTTGAGTTGCTGCGCCTGCTGGGCGATCTGCGAGATGTCCTCGAGGAACATCAGGATATGCTGCTCGTTGCCGCGGCGCAGGGGAATGAAGCTTGGTTGAACGGTCGGGCCCGACTCCAGCAGTTGCATGCTGGGTGGACGCAGGGCTGGATTCTGCTGCCATTGCTGCAGGCTGTTGATCAGGTGCGGGCTGTGCAGCGTCAGGGATTGGCCCGCCAGCTCCTGGCCGCCCAGCAGGGCAGTTGCGCTCTGATTGGCCAGCAGGACGCGATGGCGGTCGCCCAGCACCAGAATGCCGGTGCGCATGCGCTGGAGGATCAGTGCGTTGAGCTCTTCGAGATTGGCGACGGTAGTGGCGCGTTGTTCGGCGATGTTCTCGACGATCTGCTGGCGCCGCGCCAGAGCCTGGATCAGCAGCGCGGAGGCGAAGCTGAGCGCACCCAGACCGCCAGCCTGCACGTAGTGATTGATCGCTGTGGGCTGGCTGAGGCTCAGGTAGAAGGTCAGGTAGATCAGGCCGATGGCGGCAATCGCCGCGATCAGCAGGCCGATCCGTCCGCGCAGCAGGATGTTGGCGATGGCGACGGCGATCACCATCAGGTTGCCGATTCCGCTGGGAATGCCGCCGGCGGTATAGAACAGGCCGCTGAGCAGGATTACGTCCAACGCCGCCAGGATGAATAGAGGCAGCAGTTGGCGCGGTGTGGGCATCAGTACCGCGATCAGGATGTTGATGACGAGGTAAATCCAGCAACCGACATGGAACAGGCTGGGATGGGCCAGCTTGAGGAGGTCGTCGTCCAGGCTGCTGGAAATCAGCAGCACCAATACCAGGCCGATGGTAAGGCGATACAGGTGGTACAGGCGCAGGACGCGCAGGCCCTGTCCGGTAAGCGAGATGCCCTCAGCGGCCACGGGTGGAGCGGTCCTGCTCGAGGTGGGCGCGGCTGCAGTACCAGTTCTGTTCGTCCTGCAGCGCATCGCCCTGCGGGACGTGGACGCCGCACTGGGTGCAGCGAACCATCGGCGTGGCGCGCTCGTCGCCGGTCGCTTTCGTCGCTGGGCGCGCCGGACGGGTGGCCTTGCGCCACAGCCACCAGGCCAGGATGAAGAGGGCGATCCAGAACAGCAGTCGGGTCATGGCAATCCCTGGGTGCGTAAAGAGCGGCAGTTTATCCAAGCTGCGCGATGACGCACAGGGACTTGGTGCGAACGAGCGGTGATCGATCCCGAAAAGTCGCCCATGAAAAAGGGAGGCCGGAGCCTCCCTTTTTCGTCGAACCTGTCGGAATCAGTCGAAGATGCCGAAGGTCATGTAGCTGAACCACGAGCGGTCGCTGTTGCCAGCGTTGCCTTCGGACTCATGCTGTTCCTCTTGCACGTCGCTCTGGTTTTCAGGCTTGAGCTCGGAAGGGATCTGCTGCTCGGCGTCTTCGTACTGCTTGATCACGTCCTTGGATGCCTGGGTTTCCATGTGCGGAGGGGCATCGTTGGTCTCGATCAGGCCCAGGGTGGCCTTCGCCAGCCAGGAGCGGTTGTCGGCTTCATCCTCGCGCGGAACGAACTGGCCATCCTTGAGGCTGGGGTTGTCCGGGTAGTTGGCCTTCAGGGTTTCCAGGCTGGAATCGGCCAGGTCGTTCAGCCCCAGGCGCTGGTAAGCCTCGACCATGATCGCCAGGCCATCGCCGACGGCCGGGGTTTCCTGGAAGTTCTCGACCACGTAGCGGCCACGGTTGGCGGCGGCGACATAGGCCTGGCGCTTGAGGTAGTAGTGGCCGACGTGGACTTCGTAGGCGGCCAGCAGGTTGCGCAGGTAGATCATGCGCGCCTTGGCGTCCGGGGCGTAGCGGCTGTTCGGGTAGCGGCTGACCAGTTGCGCGAACTCGTTGAAGGAGTCGCGGGCGGCGCCCGGGTCACGCTTGGTCATGTCCAGCGGCAGGAAGCGCGCCAGCAGGCCGCGGTCCTGGTCGAACGAGGCCAGGCCCTTGAGATAGTAGGCGTAGTCGACGTTCGGGTGCTGCGGATGCAGGCGGATGAAGCGCTCGGCGGCGGCGCGGGCGGCTTCGGGCTCCATGTTCTTGTAGTTGGCGTAGATCAGTTCCAACTGGGCCTGCTCGGCGTAGCGACCGAACGGATAGCGGGACTCCAGCGCCTTCAGCTTGGCGACGGCGTTGGTGTAGCTCTTGTTATTGAGGTCTTCCTGGGCCTGCTGGTACAGCTGGCTTTCGCTCAGGTTCTCATCCACCTTGTCGCCCTTGGAGGAGCAGGCGGTAACGAAGGCGAGGGTGGCGATCAGCAGCAGGTGTTTCACTTGCATGGCGGCTTGCGTCCCTGGACGGTCGGCTGTCGCGGCCGCAACCGTCTGTTATGATTGGCGCCCCAGGGATACCCCTGGGACAAAGGCCCCGTATTTAACCACAGCGCGCAGCCGAACCAAAAGGCCGCGCGCCCTTCGTGTCGAGTCATGTCCGATATCATCCAACTCGCGGCAGAAGTGCCGTTCGACCTCGGTGGGCAACGCCTCGACCAGGTCGCCGCGCAGCTCTTCTCCGATCACTCCCGCTCGCGCCTTGCCGGCTGGATCAAGGACGGCCACCTCACGGTTGACGGCGCGGTTCTGCGCCCGCGTGACATCGTTCACGCCGGCTCCCGTCTGGAACTGCAAGTCGAACTCGAGGCCCAGGGCGAGTGGAAGGCTCAGGACATCGAGCTGGACATCGTCTACGAGGATGACCACATCCTGGTCATCGACAAACCGACCGGCCTGGTGGTCCACCCCGCCGCCGGCCACCAGGACGGCACCCTGCTCAACGCGCTGCTGCATCATGTGCCGCACCTGGCCAACGTGCCGCGCGCCGGCATCGTGCACCGCCTGGACAAGGACACCACCGGCCTGATGGTGGTGGCCAAGACCCTGGAAGCCCACACCAACCTGGTTTCTCAGCTGCAAGCGCGCTCCGTCAGCCGCATCTACGAGGCCATTGTCACCGGCGTGATCGTTTCCGGCGGCACCGTCGATGCGCCCATCGGCCGCCACGGCGTGCAACGGCAGAAAATGGCCGTGGTGGATGCCGGTAAGGTAGCGATCAGCCATTACCGTGTGCTGGAGCGCTTCCGCGCCCATACCCACACCCGCGTGAAGCTGGAGACCGGCCGTACCCACCAGATCCGCGTCCATATGACGCATATCGGTCACCCGCTGGTGGGCGATCCCACCTACGGCGGGCGCTTCCGCATTCCGCCGGGGGCGAGCCCGACCCTGATTGAATCGCTGCGTGATTTCCCGCGCCAGGCCCTGCACGCGCGCTTCCTGGAGCTGGACCACCCGGCCACCAACGTGCGCATGAAGTGGGAGTCGCCGTTGCCGGACGACTTCACCTGGCTGCTGAGCCTGCTGCGGCAGGACAACGAGTCCTTCGTATGACCTCCTGGCTGACGCCCGACTGGCCGGCTCCGGCCAATGTCCGCGCCTGTGTGACCACGCGCGCGGGCGGCGTCAGCGGAGAGCCGTTCGACAGCTTCAACCTCGGCGACCACGTCGGTGACGATCCGGCGGCTGTCGCCGAGAATCGCCGGCGTCTCACCGCGGAGCTGGGTTGCCAGCCCGCCTGGCTGAGCCAGGTGCACGGAATCGACGTAGTGCAAGCCGATCCGTCCGCTGTCGCCACGGCGGATGCCAGCTGGAGCGCCGCTCCCGGCATCGCCTGCACCATCATGACTGCCGACTGCCTGCCGGCACTGTTCTGCGATCGCGCCGGCACGCGTGTGGCGGCCGCCCACGCCGGTTGGCGCGGGTTGGCGGGTGGCGTGCTGGAAGCCACCGTCGACGCCATGGGTATCGAGCCGCAGGAATTGCTGGTCTGGCTCGGCCCGTCCATCGGTCCGCAGGCTTTCGAAGTGGGCGCTGAGGTGCGCGAGGCGTTCCTCGCGGATCACGTAGAGGCCGAGCGCGCTTTCGAGCCCAGCGCCAATACCGGTAAATACATGGCCGACATCTATGCGCTGGCGCGTATTCGCCTGGCGGCGAAAGGCGTGACGGCTGTGTACGGTGGCGATTACTGCACCTTCACCGATACCGAGCGCTTCTATTCCTACCGCCGCAGCTCCCGCACAGGCCGCCTGGCCAGCCTGATCTGGCTGGCCTGACGCCTACTTCGTAGGAGCGGACTCTGTCCGCGATGTGCAACCGGCAGCTCGATGTGGTCGGCAGTCGATCGCGGACAAAGTCCGCTCCTACGGTCCTGGCGAAAGCACGAACTGACGGGTGTCATGGCCAAATGGCTTGAACCGACCAAAATCGTCCTTATCTATCTGGCATCCCGGCGGGCTTTGTCGTGACCAGGGGCACCCATCTCCCCGGCCCGCTATAGAAAGGAAGGACGACCCACATGCGAATCGACCGTTTGACCAGCAAGCTCCAGCTTGCACTCTCCGATGCCCAGTCCCTGGCCGTTGGACATGACCACCCGGCCATCGAGCCGGTGCACCTGCTGTCCGCGCTCATCGAGCAGCAGGGCGGCTCCATCAAGCCCCTGCTGATGCAGGTCGGCTTCGACATCCCCGCGCTGCGCTCCTCTCTTAATAAAGAGATGGATACGCTGCCGAAGATCCAGAACCCCACCGGCGACGTGAACCTGTCGCAGGACCTGGCGCGCCTGCTCAACCAGGCCGACCGCCTGGCCCAGCAGAAGGGCGACCAGTTCATCTCCAGTGAGCTGGTGCTGCTGGCGGCCATGGACGACAACACCAAGCTCGGCAAGCTGCTGACCAGCCAGGGCGTCTCCAAGAAAGCCCTGGAGAACGCGGTGGCCAACCTGCGCGGCGGCGAGGCGGTGAACGATCCCAACGCCGAGGATTCGCGCCAGGCGCTGGACAAGTACACCGTCGACATGACCAAGCGCGCCGAAGACGGCAAGCTCGACCCGGTAATCGGCCGTGACGACGAAATCCGCCGGACCATCCAGGTCCTGCAGCGCCGCACCAAGAACAACCCCGTGCTGATCGGCGAACCTGGCGTCGGCAAGACCGCCATCGTCGAAGGCCTCGCCCAGCGCATCGTCAACGGCGAAGTGCCGGACGGCCTGAAGGACAAACGCCTGCTGGCGTTGGACATGGGTTCTCTGATCGCTGGCGCCAAGTTCCGCGGCGAGTTCGAGGAGCGCCTGAAAGCCGTGCTCAACGAGCTGTCCAAGCAGGAAGGCCGGATCATCCTGTTCATCGACGAACTGCATACCATGGTCGGCGCCGGCAAGGCCGAGGGCGCCATGGACGCCGGCAACATGCTCAAGCCGGCTCTGGCCCGCGGCGAACTGCACTGCGTGGGCGCCACCACCCTGGACGAATACCGCCAGTACATCGAGAAGGACGCCGCCCTGGAGCGTCGCTTCCAGAAAGTCCTGGTCGACGAGCCGAGCGAGGAAGACACCATCGCCATCCTGCGTGGCCTGAAAGAGCGCTACGAGGTGCACCACGGCGTCACAATCACCGACGGCGCGATCATCGCGGCGGCCAAGCTCAGCCATCGCTACATCACCGACCGCCAGCTGCCGGACAAGGCCATCGACCTGATCGACGAGGCCGCCAGCCGCATCCGCATGGAGATCGATTCCAAGCCTGAAGAGCTGGATCGTCTGGATCGTCGCCTGATCCAGCTGAAGATCGAGCGCGAGGCGCTGAAGAAAGAAGACGACGAGGCCACCAAGAAGCGCCTCGCCAAGCTGGAAGACGACATCGCCAAGCTCGAACGCGAGTACGCCGATCTCGAGGAAATCTGGAAGTCGGAGAAAGCCGAGGTCCAGGGTTCCGCGCAGATCCAGCAGAAGATCGAACAGGCCAAGCAGGAAATGGAAGCGGCTCGGCGCAAGGGCGACCTGGAAACCATGGCGCGCATCCAGTACCAGACCATTCCGGACCTGGAGCGCAGCCTGCAGATGGTCGACCAGCACGGCCAGACCGAGAAGCAACTGCTGCGTAACAAGGTGACCGACGAGGAAATCGCCGAAGTCGTCGCCAAGTGGACTGGCATCCCGGTGTCCAAGATGCTCGAAGGTGAGCGCGAGAAGTTGCTGCGCATGGAGGATGACCTGCACAAGCGCGTCATCGGCCAGGACGAGGCCGTGGTGGCCGTCGCCAACGCCGTGCGTCGGTCTCGCGCAGGCCTTTCCGACCCGAACCGCCCCAGCGGCTCGTTCCTCTTCCTCGGCCCGACCGGTGTGGGCAAGACCGAGCTGTGCAAGGCACTGGCCGAGTTCCTGTTCGACACCGAGGAAGCGCTGGTGCGCATCGACATGTCCGAGTTCATGGAGAAACACTCCGTGGCTCGCCTGATCGGCGCACCGCCAGGCTACGTCGGCTATGAAGAGGGCGGCTACCTGACCGAGGCCGTTCGCCGCAAACCTTATTCCGTCGTGCTGATGGACGAGGTGGAGAAGGCTCATCCGGATGTCTTCAACGTCCTGCTGCAGGTGCTGGAGGACGGTCGCCTGACCGACAGCCATGGCCGTACCGTGGACTTCCGCAATACCGTGATCGTGATGACCTCGAACCTCGGTTCGGCGCAGATCCAGGAGTTGGTGGGGGACCGAGAGGCCCAGCGCGCAGCGGTCATGGATGCGGTGAACTCCCACTTCCGCCCGGAATTCATCAACCGGATCGATGAAGTGGTGGTGTTCGAGCCGCTGGCCCGTGACCAGATCGCCGGCATCGCCCAGATCCAGATGGGCCGCCTGCGCAAGCGTCTGGCCGAGCGCGAGCTGAGCCTGGAGCTGAGCGACGAGGCGATGGACAAGCTGATCGCCGTTGGTTTCGATCCGGTGTATGGCGCGCGCCCGCTCAAACGCGCGATCCAGCGCTGGATCGAGAACCCGCTGGCCCAGCTGATTCTCGCCGGTACCTTCAGCCCTGGGGCGAAGATCCATGCCAAGGTGGAGAACGGCGAAATCGTCTTCTCCTGATCCGCAGGCCCATGAAAAAGCCCCGCTCTGCGGGGCTTTTTCATGTCTGCCGTTGGGCTTTCAGTCTGTCTCGCGTGCGCCGCCGAGCAGGCTCAGGAGACGCTCCAGCGCATCGGCCTGGTCTTCCGCCAGGTCAATGATATGGAATCCCGCCCAGCCCAGTTGACCATCGATGCCGCCGCGGCTCCACAGGCAGTCGGCACCGAGATGGATCTCGGCGATTTCATCCAGCGGGGGCATGGGTACCAACCGGCAGTCCCATACCGAGTCGGCTTCCGGCACGTCCACGCCGCAGAGCATGAAGCCCTCGCTGGACAGGTCGGCGAGCCGACCCAGGTTACGCCCGGAGTGGCGGTCGAGGACCTCCACGGTCAGCCCGGTCTGCTGCCGGTTGTGCTGGCGACGTTCTCCCATCGACTGCTCCTCAGATCTGTGCCGGGCTGCGCCCGGTAAAGCGTTGCAGGACCCGGTAGATCGCATTCAGGGCGCGATCCATCAGCGGGGCGGACTGTTCCGTCGGTACCAGGCGGACCTTGCCCGCTTCCATTTCCTGGGCCAACTGCACTATGGGTTTGACCGCCACCCGTTGCCCGGTGTGGTCGACGAACATGTAGTTGCGTGTGGTCGGGCTGAACCAGGAAAGCTTGAGCCGGCGCGCCGGCGTGGTGTCGCTGAACTCGAACCAGGTGCCGAACTCCAGGTGGCTCAGTTCCTTCATCAATAGCCGGACACGCTCCGAAAGCGCCTCGCCACTGGGGCTCGCCAGGACATGGCCTTCGGCACCCAGCATGGCACCAAGCGGGCTTTCCGGGAGTTGCTGCTTGAGCTGCGCGGCGATCTGCGGCTGCTTGGCCTGAATCGCGTGCTGGCAGGCGACCAGATCCTGCAGCAACCGGCGGATGCCATCCTCGTGGTAGCCGCCAAGCACCTCCAGGCCTTTGCGAATGTCGTCGAGCAGGGCCACGCGCAATTTCTGCAGGCGCTCGCGCCCGGCGTCATCCAGCGGCGTCACGCTCCAGGCCAGTTGCTCGCCGACTTCGCAGGCACGTTTCCATTCGTCACTGTGCTCGCCACTGCGCAGCACGATGAAGGTGAGTGCGTCGCACCAACTCATTTCGAGGAAGTTGCGCACCAGCTCCGGTAGTTCGCGGTCGTGGGTGACGCGGCTGATGGCATCCAGCGCCTGCTCGCGCGCGGCCAGCAGGCGATCGCGGCCGCGGGCGGCCTCCATGGCGCGGCGCTCGCGGAGCTCTACTTTCTGCCGGAGGTTGCCGACGTATTCGTTGAACTCACCGAGCAGTGTGTCGAAGAGGCTGAAGTCGCCGGTGAAGTCCTGGATCACGCGCTCAACGATCCAGTGCATCTTCGCCAGCAGACTTCGTTCCTCGCCTTCGCCGCCATACAGGACACCGGCCTGGGCCATGGCATTGAGCAGCTTGCGTGCCGGGTGGTGGTGCTGGGTGAACAGTTGCTTGTCCAGCAGGGCCACCTTGAGGAACGGCGTGTGCAGGTGGGAGAGGGTGGTCTTGCAGCTATCCGGCAGGTTTTCGTCGTCCAGGATGAAGTCGAAGACCATCCCGACCAGGTCGATGACGTCCGCTTCCTGTTCGGTCAGGCGTGTATTGCCCGGCTGCGCGGTGCTTGCTTCCAGGTGGCGATGCAGGTCGGCCTTCAGTGCATCCACCGGCTGCGGCTGGCGCAGGCGCTGCGCGAGCTCGCGGGCCGACTCGCGCTGCAGGCGGTTCAGCGCTTCCAGCAGCTCATTGGCGCTGTAGGTGGTGGTCGCGGAGGAGGGGCCGAAGCTGACGATGCTGTGGCTGTTGCCGAACAGCGTCGCCTTGTCTCCCCGCCGGCGGTGTTCGGCGAGCAGCACAGCCAGTCCGCCGAACAGCGCATTGCGGTCGGTTGGCGGAGTGTCCGGTAGTTCGCTGGCGGTGTAGTGCGGCTGCAGCGGCGGTGGCGCCGGGGGCGTGGCGCTGCTTTTGTCCTGGGTCGTCTGCCGCGTCGGCGCCGGACGGTTGCCGTGCGGACGGTACTTCAGGTTAGGCAGGATGCCGCCATCGACCAGGCGCTGGTTCAGCTGTTCATATAGAGGCTGAAGGTGCTGCATCACCTGCTGGTCGAACAGTACATAAAGGATGGTCTTGATCCGCAGGGGGGAGGCGCTGCGTGCCAGGGTGTCGCGGAAGGCCTGGGCAATGGCGAGCGGACCGAAGGGGTTGCGCTCTTCGCCCAGCTTGCTGCCGTTGTTGAGCAGGGCCAGGCGCTGGTCGAGGGCGAACAGCGCCTGGGCGCAGTGGGCGCGGACCTGGTTCACCATGTTGGTGACCAGCAGCGTCTCCTCATATTCGTCGTTGCCAACGAGGGTGAGCTGATCCACGTCCAGCTCTTCCAGCGGCTCGGCCAGCGGCAGCTTGCCTTCCAGGAAGTCGCTCAGGCCCTGGGCGATGCGCTGATGGTAGAAGCGTTCGAGATTGGGGCGCTCGCGGCGGATCTCCCGCATGCTGTCGAAGAACAGCGCCTGGACCTGGTTGTTCTCGGCTTTCTCGGCGCATTCGAAGAGCGTGTCGTCGACCTGGGCGAAGACATTGCCCAGGAGTTCGGCGAGTTGATTCATCGCCAGTTGGCGGCAGGCCTGGACCAGTTCGCCGAAGCGCGGCTGAATCATGCGGCTGGCGATCGGCGAAGGCGGTGGGGTGTCCTTGGTGCTCATGGCCATCCTGTGCGTGATCGGTCCGTCTACACCCGCGGTGATCACATGTGATTTTTCATGCAGATATAGCAATGCGCCCAGCTACCTGCAAAGAGAAGAAAAACTTTTTGGATCAGAGTGTTGACAGGCATTTCGTTATGCGTAAAATGGCGCGCCTCTGATACGGGAAACCGGTGTAACCGGAAGCGTAGAAGAGATTGGAAGGCTCGTCGTTCCGCGATAGCTCAGTCGGTAGAGCAAATGACTGTTAATCATTGGGTCCCTGGTTCGAGTCCAGGTCGCGGAGCCAACTTTCAAACGGGGTATAGCGCAGTCCGGTAGCGCGCTTGCTTTGGGAGCAAGATGTCGGGAGTTCGAATCCCCCTACCCCGACCAAATTTTGGGTCGTTAGCTCAGTCGGTAGAGCAGTTGGCTTTTAACCAATTGGTCGTAGGTTCGAATCCTACACGACCCACCATATCAGGCTCGCAAGGGCCAAGAAAAACCCGCAGTCTCATCGAGACTGCGGGTTTTTTCTTTTTCCGCAACAATCTTCCGTCGAGGCGCTAGCCTTCAGCACGAATTCGTGGGGCCCACGAACTCTGAAATTGCCTCGTGAAATCGGAACGACCGTCACAATTTGAACCACTTTGCTTCTTGCAAAAATTACGCTGCGTCGATGTGTCGCAGGGTGCGCGCTGCGTTTTGCCGGCTTTCCCAAGGGCTCTTGATCGCCGTCATGGCAGGGTCTTTGCCAACACGTTAATGGCACCTGGCCATTTCCCCTTGGCCTCCTTGAAACCCGCGTGATTCATGGATTTGACACAGATTCATGGCAGGGCGAGCAAGCGCTTGGCAGAGAAGCAATACCTTACGTTGCCTGGGTGAATTGGTCGTTTTCTGAGCGGCCTTCCGCGCGACTGTTTCGTAGGGTGAGAAAATATCTTGTTAAAAATGAAAGGTCGGGGCCTTGAAAGGGGTTTCTGAAATGCTTTGTAATACCCGCCGTCCATTTCCTACCCCCAAATCGCTGAGTCGCACTGACGCAAGTCATTGTCAGTGTTCACCCTTCGGTGCAGCGGCATAACAACAGGGGGCTGCCATCGGTGGGCTCCTGTCATACGACGAGGCGGGCAATCCCCTCGTGCAAAAGGTGTGCGACGCGCGTGCTCCAACGAGCCGCCAGTCCAGACACCACACGCTGAATAACACGGAACGAATCAGCTGACGAAATCGGTTTCGCATCGCGAAGACCGGGCGACCTCCCTTTGCCTGGAATCCGTGCGGCCGCGTTCGTGAATCCATGACAGCCCTGGCAGGCGGCTTGGAAAAGTCGCGGGTAACGAGTCGTCGAGCAGTGCATGGCGAAGACTCGTGGGCGGTGAAGCGATTTTCATCCACTAAGGCCGCAAGATGAAAAAAGAGCAGTACACAGGAATTTTGAAGAGACTTGCGTGGCTGCCGATGCTGATGCTCGGTGGTTGCAACATGGCGCTGTTCGACCCGAAGGGGCAGGTCGGCGCTGACGAGAAGTCCCTGATCATCACGGCAACCCTGCTGATGCTGATCGTGGTGGTACCGGTCATCCTGATGACCTTCGCGTTCGCCTGGAAATACCGGGCTTCGAACACCAAGGCCACCTACATGCCGGACTGGTCCCACTCGACCAAGATCGAGCTGGTGGTATGGCTGGTTCCCTGCCTGATCATTGCCGTGCTCGGCTGGATCACCTGGGAGAGCACCCACAAGCTGGACCCGTATCGTCCGCTGGACTCCGAGGTCAAGCCGGTGACCATCCAGGCCATCTCGCTGGACTGGAAGTGGCTGTTCATCTACCCGGAACAGGGTATCGCCACCGTCAACGAAATCGCCTTCCCGAAAGACACCCCGGTGAACTTCCAGATCACCTCGGATTCGGTGATGAACTCGTTCTTCATCCCGCAGCTGGGCAGCCAGATCTATTCCATGGCCGGGATGCTCACCAAGCTGCACCTGATCGCCAACGAAGAGGGCGTGTTCGACGGCATCTCCGCGAACTACAGCGGCGGCGGTTTCTCGGGCATGAAGTTCAAGGCCATCTCCACCTCCGAGCAGGGCTTCCAGGACTGGGTCGCGAAGGTCAAGGCCTCGCAGCAAACCCTGAACCTGGATCAGTACCCGGAGCTGGTGAAACCGACCGAGAACGTTCCGGCGACCTACTTCGCAACCGTCAGCCCCGAGCTGTTCTCCCAAGTGCTGAACAAGTGGGAACACGCAGGCCACGCGATGGCCAAGGCCCACGAAGCCAAAGAGCAGGCCGAGAAGGGCGAGCACGGCGAAGCGCATGAAGAGGCCGCCATGGCGGGCCACGACATGAGCAACATGCAAGGCATGCCTGGCATGCAAATGAATCCGAGCCAGGAGTAACCGCAGATGTTCGGGAAACTGACACTGTCGGCCGTGCCGTATCACGAGCCGATCATCGTCATCACGCTGGCTATCGTCGCCCTGCTGGGCCTCGGTGTGTTCGGCGCGATCACCTACTACCGCAAGTGGACCTACCTGTGGACCGAATGGCTGACGTCCATCGACCACAAGAAAATCGGCGTGATGTACATCATCGTCGCTCTGGTCATGCTGCTGCGCGGCTTCGCCGACGCCATCATGATGCGCGGCCAGCTCGCGCTGGCTGAAGGCGCCAACCACGGCTACCTGCCGCCGGAACATTACGACCAGATTTTCACCGCTCACGGCGTGATCATGATCATCTTCATGGCCATGCCCTTCATGACCGGCCTGATGAACCTGGCCGTGCCGCTGCAGATCGGCGCGCGCGACGTGGCGTTCCCCTTCCTGAACTCGCTGAGCTTCTGGCTGCTGGTCGTCAGCGCCATGCTGGTGAACGTCTCGCTGGGCCTGGGTGAATTCGCCCGTACCGGCTGGGTCGCCTACCCGCCGCTGTCCGAGCTGGCCTACAGCCCGGGCGTGGGTGTGGACTACTACATCTGGGCGCTACAGATATCGGGTATGGGTACCTTGCTCACGGGTATCAACTTCCTGGTAACCGTGTTCAAGATGCGCACCCCCGGCATGAAGCTGATGCAGATGCCGATCTTCACCTGGACCTGCACCTTCGCCAACATCCTGATCGTTGCGTCGTTCCCGATCCTGACCGCGGCCCTGGGCCTGCTGTCGCTGGACCGCTACTTCGACATGCACTTCTTCACCAACGAGCTGGGCGGCAACGCCATGATGTACATCAACCTCTTCTGGGCCTGGGGCCATCCTGAGGTGTACATCCTGATCCTGCCGGCGTTCGGTATCTTCTCCGAAGTTACCGCGACCTTCGCTGGCAAGAAGATGTTCGGCTACACCTCGATGGTGTGGGCGAGCGCCGCGATCACCTTCCTCGGCTTCACCGTGTGGCTGCACCACTTCTTCACCATGGGTTCGGGCGGCGACGTCAACGGCTTCTTCGGCGTTGCGACCATGCTGATCTCCATCCCGACCGGGGTGAAGCTGTTCAACTGGCTGTTCACCATCTACCGTGGCCGCCTGCGCTTCGACACCCCGATCCTGTGGACCCTGGGCTTCATCGTCACCTTCACCATCGGTGGCATGACCGGCGTTCTGCTGGCCATCCCGGGCGCTGACTACCTGCTGCACAACAGCCTGTTCCTGATCGCCCACTTCCACAACACCATCATCGGTGGTGCGGTGTTCGGCTACCTGGCCGGCTTCGTCTTCTGGTTCCCGAAAGCCTTCGGCTTCAAGCTGGACGAGAAGTGGGGCAAGCGTTCCTTCTGGTGCTGGCTGGTCGGCTTCTACATGGCCTTCATGCCGCTGTACATCCTCGGCTTCATGGGCATGACCCGTCGCCTGAACCACTATGAAAACCCGATGTGGCAGCCGTACATGGTGGTGGCTTTCTGCGGCGCCGTGCTGATCTTCTTCGGTATCGCCTGCCAGCTGATCCAGCTGTTCGTGTCGATCAAGAACCGCGAGAAGCTGGCCGACCTGACTGGCGACCCGTGGGGCGGCCGTACCCTGGAATGGTCCACTTCCTCGCCGCCGCCGTACTACAACTTCGCCGAACTGCCGAAGGTCAACGACATCGACGCGTTCCACGACATGAAGCAGACCGGTACCGCGTACCGCAAGCTGCCGGCCTACGCGCCGATCCACATGCCGAAGAACACCGCCGCTGGCTTCTCCATCGCCGTGTTCGCCTTCCTCTTCGGCTTCGCCGCCATCTGGCACATCTGGTGGCTGGTGGGTGTTGGCTTCGTCGGCATGATCGCTTCGGTCATCGTGCGCAGCTACATCACCGACGTGGACTACTACGTCCAGCCGGATGAGATCGAGCGCATCGAGAACGCCAACTTCCAGAAACTCGCCACCGCGCAGCAGGTATAAAACCATGTCGACGGCAGTACTGAATCAACACCTGGTCGATACGCACGAAGCGGCGCACGACCATGACCACGCCCACGACAGCGGCGGCATGACGGTATTCGGCTTCTGGCTGTACCTGATGACCGACTGCATCCTGTTCGCGAGCGTCTTCGCCACCTACGCCGTGCTGGTCAACCACACGGCCGGCGGCCCGAGCGGCAAGGACATCTTCGAACTGCCCTACGTGGCCGTCGAAACCGCGATCCTGCTGATCTCCTCCTGCACCTACGGCCTGGCCATGCTGGCCGCGCACAAGGGTGCCAAGGGCAAGGCCATCGCCTGGCTGGGCGTGACCTTCCTGTGCGGCGCCGCGTTCATCGGCATGGAACTCAACGAGTTCCATCACCTGATCGTCGAAGGCTTCGGCCCGAGCCGCAGCGCCTTCCTGTCGTCCTTCTTCACCCTGGTCGGCATGCACGGCCTGCACGTATCCGCAGGCCTGCTGTGGATGCTGGTGCTGATGGCGCAGATCGGCACCCGTGGCCTGACCGCGCAGAACAACACCCGCATGATGTGCCTGAGCCTGTTCTGGCACTTCCTGGACATCGTCTGGATCTGCGTCTTCACCGTCGTCTACCTGATGGGGGCTCTGTAATGACCGCTGCTGCACATCATCACGACTCCCACGGCGCCCACGGCCACGACTCCCACGGTGCCGGCCACGGCAGCCTGGGTTCGTACGCCATCGGCTTCGTGCTCTCGGTGATCCTGACCGCGATCCCGTTCTACATGGTCATCGACGGTGGCTTCTCGCGTCACGCCACCCTGCTGACCATGGTGATCCTGGGCCTGGTTCAGGTCGTCGTGCACCTGATCTGCTTCCTGCACATGAACTTCAGCTCCGAAGGTCGCTGGAACGTCATGGCATTCATCTTCACCGCCATCATCATCCTGCTGGTGGTCGGTCTGTCGCTGTGGATCATCTACACCGCAGACACCCTGATGATGCCGATGCCCTGAGGGCCGATGCCGTGAAACTCAAGCGTTATCTCCTGGTCGCCAAGCCGGGCATCATCTTCGGAAACCTGATCGCGGTGGCTGGGGGATATTTCCTCGCCGCTCGCGGCAGCGTTGACCCGATGCTGCTGCTGGCCACCGTGATCGGCCTGTCGCTGGTGGTTGCCAGTGGTTGTGTGTTCAACAACTGCATCGACCGCGACATCGATCGCTTCATGGAGCGTACCCGCAGCCGTGTCACCGTGACCGGGCAGATCTCGCTGAAGGCCGCCCTGGCCCACGGCGTGGTGCTCGGTGTGGCGGGCTTCGGCCTGCTGGCGTGGAAGACCAACGTGCAGGCAACCCTGCTCGCGGCGTTCGGCTTCTTCGTCTACGTCGTGCTCTACAGCCTCTGGCTCAAGCGCGCCTCGGTCTACGGCACACTGGTCGGCAGTCTCTCCGGAGCCATGCCGCCAGTGGTGGGCTACTGCGCCGCCAGCGGTCACTTCGACATGGGCGCGGCGGTGCTGCTGCTGATCTTCTGCCTGTGGCAGATGCCGCACAGCTACGCCATCGCGATCTTCCGTCTCAACGACTACCGCGCCGCCGGGATTCCCGTACTGCCGGTGGAGCGGGGCATCGAAGCGACCAAGAAGCAGATCCTCTACTACGTGCTGGCCTTCGGCCTGGCGACCCTGCTGCTGACCGTCACCGGCTTCGCCGGCTACGGTTACCTGGTGGTGGCGCTGGCTGTCAGCGCCTGGTGGCTGTTCATCGCGGTGAAAGGCTTCAGTGCCGAAGACGATCGCCGCTGGGCCCGCCAGTTGTTCGCCTTCTCCATCATCGCGATCAGCGTGCTGAGCCTGATGATGTCCATCGACTTCCAGGCCATCCCGGCCCAGTCGATGCTGGCGGCGCTGTAAGGCTGCTCGGCTGCAACGAAAAAGCCGCCCCTCGGGGCGGCTTTTTTTGTGCGCGTCATTCCGATACGGACGATGTGCTCGCTCCTACAGGGTGGCACCGATGCTCCTGTAGGAGCGGACCTTGTCCGCGAAGGCCGTATAAACGGCCATCGGTATTCCCAGGTGGAACGGGCAAATCGGTGATGGATTTCGCGGATAGGATCCGCTCCTACAGGTGAGACACCGTGTTCGCCTCGCGCGTAGGAGCGGACTCCGTCCGCGATCGCTATCCGGTCAATGCAATTTCAACCTAGGCTCCGTACTGCGCCCGATCCGATCCGCAATCATCAACAACGCCGTGCGGAACGGCCCGTACAGCGCCATCTGGTGCATGCGGTACAGAGACACATAGAACATCCGCGCCAGCCAGCCTTCCAGCTTCACGCTGCCCATCAGGTTACCCATCAGGTTGCCCACCGCGCTGAAGCGCGACAGCGAGATCAGCGAGCCGTAATCGGTGTAGCGGTACTCCGGCAGCGGCTTGCCATCCAACTTCGCGACCAGTGCCTTGGCCAGCAATGAGGCCTGCTGGTGAGCGGCCTGGGCGCGCGGCGGCACAGTGCGTTCGCTGCCATCGCCCATGGGGCAGGCAGCGCAGTCACCGAAGGCGAAGATGTCGTCGTCACGGGTGGTTTGCAGTGTGGAACGCACCACCAACTGGTTGATGCGATTGGTCTCCAGGCCGTCGATCTCCTTGAGCAGGCTCGGCGCGCGGATACCCGCTGCCCACACTTTCAGGCTCGCCGGAATGAATTCGCCGGCAGAAGTGCGCAGGCCATCGGCTGTTACTTCCTGCACCGCCGAACCGGTGGCCACGCGCACGCCGAGCTTCTCCAGCGTCTGGTGTACCGGCTGGCTGATGCGCTCGGGCAGTGCCGGCAGCACACGCGGGCCGGCCTCGATCAGGGTGATGCGCATGTTCTGCGGCTGGATGCCGGTCAGCCCGTAGGCCGCCAGTTCCTGCGCGGCGTGGTGCAGCTCGGCCGATAGCTCGACGCCCGTGGCGCCTGCGCCAACGATGGCGACGCTGATCTGGTCGTCCTTGTCCTGCCCAGCATGGGCGCGCAGGTAATGAGTGAGCAGCTGCTTGTGGAAGCGCTCAGCCTGCTCGCGGGTGTCGAGGAAGATGCAGTGGTCCGCGGCGCCTGCGGTGCCGAAGTCATTGGTGGTGCTGCCGATGGACAGGACCAGCGTGTCGTACTCCAGGCCGCGTGCGGGCACCAGTTCCTCGCCCTGCTCATCGAGCGTGGCGGCGAGCTGGATGCGCTTGCTCGCGCGGTCCAGGCCATCGAGGCGGCCGAGCTGGAATTCGAAGTGGTTCCATTTCGCCTGGGCGACGTAGTTCAGCTCATCCTCCGAGGAGTTGAGCGAGCCGGCGGCGACTTCGTGCAGAAGGGGTTTCCAGATGTGGGTGAGGTTGGCATCGACGAGCGTAATGCGCGCCTTGCCTTTTTTACCCAGGGTGCGGCCGAGACGGGTCGCGAGCTCCAGCCCGCCGGCGCCGCCGCCGACGATCACGATACGATGGGACATGGTGCATTCTCATAGCTTAAGGAATCCTGTATTGGCCCGTGGCGGCACGGCGCTCACGCAAGGTAGGCCAGGAGGCGGCTCAGCAAACCCAGGGCAATGACCACCGCGAGCAAGCCCCCCATCATCAGCCAGGGCTTGAACGGCGCGCGTTCGACCTGGTGTACGGGGGAGCTGAGGTAGTGATCGACCTTCTGCTGGTCTTCGGGGCTCAAGCGGCTGGGCATGGGCGGCCTCCGTTTATAATGTCGAGCATTCTAGTAGGGCTTGGACGCCCCCTCAATGCGCTGCCGATCAATGCAGCGTTGCAGCGGCGCATATTTACAGGCCGACCCCCATGTCGAACAGGATGCTGCGCCCCAGGCTGCCGCGCAGGAAATCCGGCGCATCACTATGGGCGAAGAGCACGCGGGCGAAGGTCGGCCCCACCAGCGAGAGTGAGCGCCAACCCTGGCGCAGGTACTCGGTCGGCGGTGGAAAAGGGGTGTTGAAGTCCGGCGTCTCGCGCTTGAGGCTGACGAAGGCGAGCAGGTCCAGTTCGCGCGGGTCGATGCCGCGCTCGGTGTAGTTATGTGCCTTCTTGCGCAGCGTTGGCGCCAGGCGCGCCTGCAGTTCCGCGCAGGGAATCCGCCGGGGCCGCTGCTCGCGGCGGATCAACTGGTTGATGCTCTGCGCCATGCGCCGGCGCAGCAGCTCTTCCTTCCATTCCTCATTGAGCCGCCGGCCCTGATCGAGCACGAAGAACACCTCGAAGCTCGCATCGCGGAACAGCACATCCGGCGGCTGTTGCGTCGGCGCCACGAAGTCTTCCTGGCGATAAGGCACCTTGAGTGCCTGCAGCAGGCGCTGGCAGGCCCAGCACTCCCGTTCCCACTTGCGGGCATTGGAAAGGAAGTCGTTGGCTTGCTCCGCCTGGCGCGTCAGCAGGCGCAGATAGTCGGACTCGTTCATGCCTCAAGCATAGTTGCTGGCAGGAGCGGGCGGGCGTGAATGGCGGTGTAGACTGTTGCCAATCATTGGCGCGTCGGGCAAGGGGGAAGCGTGAGACGACTGTTGGGCGGGTTGCTGTTGATGGTGCTGGCGAGTGCGGCCGTGGCACAGGAGTCTCCGGCCATCGGCTGGACGCTGCTGGACCAGTTCGACAAACCCTACACCGCGACCTCCGACTTGAAGGTGCTGCTCATCGCCCACGATATGGCAGGCTCGAAACTGGTGAAAGCGGCGCTGGCGGATCGCCCGGAAGGCTATCTCGATGCGCGGCATGCCGCTTTCGTCGCCGATATCAGCCGCATGCCGGCGCCCATCTCGAAGCTGTTCGCCGTACCGGCCATGCGCGACTATGCCTATCGCGTGTTGCTCGACCGCGAGCCGCGCGTGGCCAATCGCTTCCCGGCCACGGTCGATGCGGTGACCTGGCTGCAGCTGGAGCAAGGCAAGGTCGTTGCCACGCGCAGCTATGACTCGGCCGATGCCCTGCGCCAGGCGCTGGAGCGGGGCGCGCCGTGATCGCTGCGCAGTTGCTGTCCGAGGAAACCCTCGAGATCGGCTGGGCGATCTACCTGCCCATCGTCGCCTGGGCCATCTGGCGCGCGCCCTGGTTGGAGCTGGTCAGCGACTTTCGCCGCCAGCACCTGGTGTTCGGCACCATGCTCGGGCTGTTCCTGCTCTGGCTGGTGCGGAGGGACTTCGCGTCCGGAGTGTCCTTCCACTTCATCGGCATGACCGCCGTGACCCTGCTGCTGGACTGGCCGTTGGCGATCATCGTCGGACTGGTGGCGCAGCTGGGCCTGTGCGCGATTGGCCGCCAGGACTGGGCGGCCATCGGCATCAACGGCATCCTGCTGATCCTGATTCCGGTGCTGATCACCGAGGTGGCGGCGATCCTTGTCGAGCGCCGGCAGCCGCGCAACCTGTTCGTTTATATCTTCTGCTCGGGATTCTTCCCGGCGGCGCTGGCGGCGGTTTGCAGCCTGATGCTTGGGTTGGGCCTGCTGTGGATGGACGGCCTGTTCCCCATGCCGCCGTGGATCGAGGATTTCATCGGCTACCTGTGGCTGATCATGTTTCCCGAGGCTTTCATCAACGGCACCATCGTCACCGGCCTGGTGGTCTTCTACCCGGACTGGCTGGAGACCTTCAACCGGACGCGCTATCTGCAAGCGCCCTGGAAGGATGACGATGAACCGCGCTGATGCGCCGTCATCGACGCCCCGCATCGTCCCCGTCGTTTGATCCACGTCAGTTCGGACGCGTCTTGTGATCGGGGAAGCTTGGTCCCCCATTCGCTAGGAGATTTCCGATGAGCATTCACAGCTGGGCCGAGCAGCGCCTCCAGGAGCTGCTGATCGAGGCGGAAGCGGCAGGGCAGGACCCGCAACTGATGTTGCGGGCCATGCTCAGCGCGGTGGTGCAGGCCAATGCCCAGGTGCGTACGCAGGAAGACCTGGGCCACGAACTGCGATTCCTGGCCGACAACCTCGACGAGGAGCGGGACTACACCTTCATGCGTCCCTGATTGAAATTCCCGCATCCGCAGGAGCAAAGGGCGGCACACAAAAAAGCCGCCTTTCGGGGCGGCTTTTTCACGGATCAATGTCCGCGTGGCTTTTCCAGATCGCCGGAGAACAGCTCGTCTTCCTGGTTATCGCTGGGAATGGCGTGTTCTTCCGCCGCCCAGGCGCCAAGGTCGATCAGCTTGCAACGGTGCGAGCAGAAGGGGCGGAATTCGTTCTTGGCGCTCCATTCAACAGGGGCGCCGCAGGTGGGGCATTCCACGGTCAGGGGTTGGCTCATGGTTGTCCTCCACGCAGGCCTAGATAGAACTGATGCAGACGCTCGACCTGCTGGTGCAGGTGGGAAAGGTCTCCATCGTTGAGCAGCACGTCGTCCGCGTGCTTGAGTCGGTCATCGCGCAAGGCCTGGGCCTTGAGGATCGCGCGGACCTGTTCTTCGGACACCTTGTCGCGCTGCATCGTGCGCTCCAGTTGCAGGTGTTCGGGGGTGTCCACCACCAGCACGCGCTGGGTCATGCGGTGCTGCCCGGACTCTACCAGTAGCGGTGAAACCAGGATGGCGTAGGGCGACTGCGCCTGCGCCAGGTTGCTGGCGATCTCCTGGCCGATCAGCGGGTGCAGCAATTGTTCCAGCCAGCGGCGTTCGTCCTCCGCCTTGAAGATGCGCTCGCGCAGGGCGGCGCGGTTGAGCTGGCCGTCCGGCAGCAGCATGGTTTCGCCGAAGCGCTCGACGATCTTCGCCAGGGCAGGGCGGCCGGGTTCGACTACCCAGCGCGCGGCGTGGTCGGCGTCGACCATGTGTATGCCCAGCGAGGCAAAATGCTCGGCGGCGGCACTCTTGCCGCTGCCGATGCCGCCGGTGAGGCCCAGGATCCAGGGTTTCATCGTTCTCCTTTCAGCCGGCCCGGTGGCCGTCCAGATGCGCCGACGGGACTCGGCGCGGGAGAGGGCTAGCGGAAACCGGCGAACTGCAGATAGGTCGCGGTTATTTGATCACCCCAGAGCAGCGCAATCCAGCCGGCAATGGCCAGATAGGGACCGAAGGGGATCGGCGTACTGGTCTCGGCGTTGCGCAGGCGCAGGGTAATAATGCCCAGCACCGCACCGACCAGCGACGACAGCAGGATGGTCAGCGGCAATACCTGCCAGCCACCCCAGGCGCCGAGCATGGCCAGCAGCTTGAAGTCGCCGTAACCCATGCCCTCCTTGCCAGTGATCAGCTTGAACAGCCAGTACACCGACCACAGGCTCAGGTAGCCGAATACCGCGCCCCAGAGCGCATCGCCCAGACTGGCGAACAGGCCGAAGTAGTTGACGATCAGTCCCAGCCAGAGCAGCGGCAGCACCAGGGCGTCCGGTAGCAACTGGTGATCGACGTCGATCATGCTCATCGCCAGCAAGCCCCAGGTCAGCACCAGCATCGCCCCGGCCTGCCAGCCGAAGCCGTAGTGCCAGGCGATGAAGGCTGACAGGACACCGCAAGCCAGCTCCACCAATGGATAGCGCTTGCTGATCGGCGCCTTGCAGGACGAACACTTGCCGCCCAGCGCCAGCCAACTGACCACCGGGATGTTCTCCCAGGGCTTGATCTCGTGAGCGCAGTGCGGGCACTGGGAGTTAGGGAGAATGAGGTTGTAGGTACCCTTCGGCTCTTCGTCCGGCAAGTTCAGCGCCTCGCGCGCTTCACGCTGCCAACTGAGCTCCATCATCTTCGGAAGCCGATGGATCACCACATTGAGGAAGCTGCCGACCAGCAGGCCGAGCAGCGTTACGCACAAAACAAAGGCCAGCGGGGTGCTGGCCAGGAAGTCGACGACAGGCATGGGTTATACGACAGAGCCCAACTGGAAGATCGGCAGGTACATGGCAATGATCAGGCCGCCGACGAGGACCCCGAGAACAGCCATGATCATGGGTTCCATAAGTGTGGTCAGGTTGTCGACGGCGTTGTCGACCTCTTCCTCGTAATAGCTGGCGACCTTATCGAGCATCGAGTCCAGAGAACCGGATTCTTCTCCGATGGCTGCCATCTGGATGGCCATGCTGGGGAAGACGCCGGTAGTCCGCATGGAGAAGTTGAGTTGGGTGCCGGAGGAGACGTCCTGCTTGATGCGATTGACTGCTGTACGGAATACAACGTTGCCAGTTGCGCCAGATACAGAGTCCAAGGCTTCCACCAAGGGCACACCCGCGGCGAAGGTTGTCGACAAGGTACGTGCATAACGTGCTACCGCCGACTTGTAGAGGATACCGCCGACGATAGGCAGCTTAAGAATAGTACGGTCTGTCCCGTCCCTGAATTTTTCCGAGCGACGGTGGAGTTCTCGCAGAGCGAACGCAATGACGAATATTCCTATCAGGAAGATGAACCACCACTCTTGCAGAACTTCAGATAGAGCGATGACCATCTGCGTGAAAGCTGGCAGTTCGGCACCGAAGCTCGAGAATACGGACTGGAACTGCGGGACAACCTTGATCAGCAGAATGGACGAAACGATGACCGCGACGACTACCACCGCAATGGGGTATGTCATGGCCTTCTTGATCTTGGCCTTGAGTGACTCGGTTTTTTCCTTGTAGGTGGCAACGCGGTCCAGCAACGTTTCCAGCGCGCCCGACTGTTCCCCTGCATCGACCAGGTTGCAGTAGAGATCGTCGAAATACATCGGTTTCTTGCGCAGCGAATTGGCGAGACTGTTGCCGGAGGCAACTTCCTGTTTGATCTCGTCGACCAGCTTGCGCATGTTGGGGTTATCGAATCCCTCGCCGATGATGTCAAAAGACTGCAGCAGGGGAACGCCCGAACCCATCATTGTCGCCATCTGGCGCGTGAACAGGGCGATGTCCATGGGCTTGATTTTCTTGCCCTGGCCAAGCAGCGAAATACCCTTCTTGCGCACTTTGAGGGGGTTGATTCCCTGTTTGCGCAACTGGGCTTTCACGAGAGCGGTATTGGCCCCGGCAAGCTCCCCCTTGACCTTCCCGCCCTTTCGATCAGTGCCCTCCCAGGTAAAGACACTGGTCTTCAATGCTTTTTCCGCCATGAATTAATCCTTGGTCACGCGGTTGACTTCCTCGAGGCTGGTGATGCCTTGCATGGCTTTCACCAGCCCTGAGGCGCGCAGATCGTTGAAGCCTTCTTTCCGGGCCTGTTCGGCGATCTGAATGGAGTTACCTTCCTCCATGATAATCCGCTGCAAGGCTGGCGTGATTTTAACCACTTCATAAATACCGACTCGACCTTTATAACCGCCCTTGCAATTTTCACACCCGACGGGGGAGTACAGTTTGAAGGACCCGATCTTGTCCTCCGGGAAGCCTTCATGCAGCAGAGCATCTCGAGGCACGTCGTGTTCTTTTTTGCAGGTCGGGCAGAGTTTACGAGCGAGTCGCTGGGCAATGATCAGGTTGGTGGAGGTCGCCAGGTTGAAGGATGCGACACCCATGTTAAGCAAGCGCGTCAGTGTCTCGGCGGCACTGTTGGTGTGCAGTGTAGACATTACCATGTGGCCGGTTTGAGCGGCTTTGATGGCGATTTCCGCCGTTTCCAGGTCACGGATCTCGCCGACCATGATCACGTCGGGATCTTGGCGCAGGAATGCCCGGAGCGCTTGGGCGAAGTCCATCCCTTGGCGGGGGTTGACGTTGACCTGGTTGATACCTTCGAGGTTGATCTCCACCGGGTCTTCTGCAGTGGAAATATTGATGTCCGGGGTGTTGAGGATATTCAGGCCGGTGTAGAGCGAGACGGTCTTTCCCGATCCGGTCGGGCCTGTCACCAGAATCATGCCTTGCGGTTGCTTGAGCGCATCCATGTAGAGCTGCTTCTGAGCATCCTCGTAGCCCAGGGCGTCGATACCCATCTGGGCGCTCGCGGAGTCGAGAATCCGCATGACGATCTTCTCGCCCCACAGGGTTGGCAGGGTGTTGACGCGGAAGTCGATGGATTTGCTCTTCGATACTCGCATCTTAATGCGGCCGTCCTGAGGCTTGCGTCGCTCAGAGATATCCAGGCCGGCCATTACCTTCAGGCGCGCGGAGATACGACTGGCCAATTGGATTGGGGGCTTGGCCGTCTCGTGCAGCATGCCGTCGGTGCGGAAGCGCACGCGGTAGACTTTCTCGTAGGGCTCGAAGTGCAGGTCGGAAGAGCCGCCCTTGATGGCATCCAGAAGCATCTTGTTGACGAAGCGCACCACTGGCGCGTCATCTGCGTCGCCCCCAATGGGCTCATCCTTGTGCTCGGTGTTGCCACTCTCGATGTCTAGTCCGTCGAGATCGACATCGCCCAGATCGTCCAGCCCGCCAGTGACGCTTTCGAATAGCTTTTCGATAGCCTCACCGAGCTTGTCATCCTCCACCAGGATGGCTTCCGTGGTGAGGCCTGTACTGAACTGGACGTCCGTGATGGCTTGGTGGTTGGTCGGGTCCGAGAGGCCGACAAATAGCTTGTTGCCGCGACGCCACAGCGGGAGCACCCGGTGTTGGCGGATTAGCTTCTCACTCACCAGTTCCTTCGGGAGGCTCTCTCGATCAAGGCTGCTGAGGTCGCAGAAAGCCACGCCGAACTGCTCTGCGGCCAGTTCGGTCAGTGGTCTGCTTTTGACCAGCTTGTTTTGTACGAGGTAAGTCACCAGCGACAGCTTATTTCGCTGTGCCTGGAGCTGAGCTTGCTGCGCGCTTTTCTCATCGAGAAGCTCGGAGTGCACCAGCTGGCGGGCGAGGCCTGACAGCACGACTTGATCGTTCATTGGAGGATGGCCAGAAAAGATGTTCGGTGCCTTATATCGTAGATGGTCCTGAGTGCCAAATGTGCTGAATAAAACTGACGAAAAGCGTCACTTCCTGCGTAAATTCGTTTTACTTTGTAGGCAAATTCTCTCCTGATGCCTGAAATTCAGGTGCTCGATATTGGCACGGAAGCTGCTTTTCCGAAGGCAGGTCCTACGACCTCGTCTAAAAACCTGGAGAGAAATATGAAAGCTCAAAAAGGCTTTACTCTGATCGAATTGATGATCGTTGTTGCGATCATCGGCATTCTGGCCGCCATCGCTCTGCCGGCCTATCAGGACTACACCGTGCGTGCGCGTGTGAGTGAAGGTCTGGTTCTGGCTTCTGCTGCTAAGACCGCTGTAGCAGAAAACGCTGCAAACGGTACTTCTCCGCTGAGCGCTGGCTGGACTGCTCCAACTGCCACCAAGAACGTATCCAGCGTTTCGGTTAACGGCGGCACTGGCGAAATCTCCGTCGTGTACCAAGCTGCCGCTGGTAGCGTGAACCTCAAACTGACTCCGTCTTCGGGTGGCTCCGCACTGAGCGCCGGTGCCGTTCCGACCGGTGCTATCACCTGGAAGTGCACCACTTCTACCGATGCGAAGTATGTTCCTGCTGAATGCCGCTGATTGCTCTTTGGCATAACGGCGTCTGGTGGTAATGAAAGGCCCTCTTAGGAGGGCTTTTCTGTCTCTGTAAGGATTGGCAGCAAATGCGGAATCATTGGTGGTGGACGGTACCCTGCCTTGCTCTGTTGGGCTTGGCGCTACTTTATTGGCCGGTCAACTCTCTGGGGTACGTCTGGGATGATACGACTCTATTTCTAGATAGCCCGTTGCTGCGTAATCCCGACGACATCTGGGTTTCACTTAGTACTCAATTGCTGCCAGGCACAACGTACTTCCGGCCGGTGGTGCTGCTAACGTTCATCGCCGAGTTCAAGCTGTTTGGTGTGCGTCCTGACATCTCTCATGCGTTTAACTACTTCATTCTGCTAGTCAATTGCACCACGATCGGATTTCTCGCGTGGCATCTTTCGCGCGGGAGGAGGGAGCGGGAGCGAATGCTTCGGGCTGCATTCGCCGTACTCATTTATGGATGCAATCCGGTACTTCTCGAGTCGGCAGCATGGGTATCTGGGCGTTTCGACCTTCTAGTCACAGCCTTTGCACTATTAGGCTTGTTGAGCCTTTCCTGCGCGCGGGGCTTGACTCGAGATCTGCTGGTCACTAGCTGTTTTCTATTCGCCATCGGTTCAAAGGAGATGGCGATTACGTTTCCCGCGTTAATTGTATTGTGGTTGTGGCTCGATAAGCGGCCTCCGGCGGGGCTCAGGGCTCGAGTCAGTTCAATCCTGAGCGCTGAAAATCGGCGCTTGTACGTGTTCATTTTGATCGCTGGCACTGCGTATGTTGCGCTACGCTTTTCGCTCTTTGGTGGTTTGTTCAAGAATGACGACTCTCTGGGGCAGGATTTTATTGCTCGCATTGCATTCGTCGGTCAAACCCTCTGGTTTTATCTCCATATGGCTGTTTGGCCTTTCGCCGATCTGAGCCCTATTCACCCATTTGATGCGGCAGCGATGACCGCGAATCAGAAGTTGACTGGCGTATCCATTGTACTGGCATTCATTAGCGTATTGCTGCTGTTAGCAGTTCGAGGGAAAAGGGTTGGGCTTCTTCTGCTGTGTGGCTTGTTAGCACTGCTCCCTGTTTTGAATATTGCTCCTTTGCTGATCAGCGGAAACATTGGTCAGGAGCGCTTCCTCACATTGCCAGTTGCGTTCCTTGCATTGGCGTTGGCGCAGGTGTCAATTCCAACAAGCGCGCTATCTGAGGCTATGCGTCGATTACTGCCGTGGCTTGGCGGTGCATTGGTCCTCGTATGGCTTGCTCTTGGCGCGTTGAATATTCGCCTGAATACTCCGCTTTGGGGAAGTGAGCAGTCTCTATGGGCATGGGCATTCGAGAAGGTGCCGGAGTCCGACTACGTCCGCTTCAATTACGTTGCATCCCTGCTGTTCTATCAGCGTGAAGATGAGGCCGAGCGGCTGTTGTCCGAATTTGAAAAGACGCCTGCCGGGCTGTCGAGCAGGATGAAGGGGCTGAAGGGGCAGTTATTGATACGCCAGCAAAAGTATGCGGAGGGGCTGGCGATGTTGGATGCGGGCCTTGTTGGAGAGTACCAGCCGCATAAGGAAATTCTTGAGAAAGGGATCGACATAAATAAGACAAAAATTGTTCTGAATGGATACTCAGGTACTTGGTATATACGCTTCGTTTATGGCGCAAAAGCTGAGGCGTACTTGTATCTTGGGGATTATGAAGAGCTGAATAGAAGTTTGGATGTGATGAACTTCTATGATTCAAGCTATGCGGTAATACCGATGTATCGTGCCTTTGGTGCCTATGCACAGAACGATATAGAACAGGGGAATCGCCTTTTTGCAGAGTCTATAGAGAGGTTCTCCAAGCCAGTGGGGGATTCTGCATATGCTGTGCGTGCCGATTTTATAAAGCGTTTTTGCACAACGCGCTCTGATCAACTGGTCTGCAGAGAGAAAGAGAAAGTACTTTCTTCCCGTGAAGGGTCCTAGTGGGTGGAATGTATGGAGATTGCAGCATGAAGAACCTTGTTCCCTTCAACAAGCCCGCCATCGTCGGTCGCGAGTTGTATTACATCGCGCAAAGCATCATGAACAATCAGCATGCCGCGGGGGATGGTCCATTCACTCGCCAGTGCCGGGAATTCCTGCAGGACAGTTTTCAACTTCGTACCGCGCTGTTGACCACTTCCTGCACCACGGCTCTCGAGCTTTCGGCGCTGTTGCTGAATATCCAGCCGGGGGACGAAGTCATACTTCCGTCCTATACCTTCGTTTCCACCGCTAACGCCTTCGTTTTGCGCGGCGCCAAGCCGGTTTTCGTCGATATCCGTCCCGATACTCTGAATATCGACGAGACCAAAGTCGAAGCGGCGATCACGCCGCGTACGAGAGCCATCTGCGTGGTGCACTACGCCGGTGTGGCCTGCGAAATGGATACACTGCTCGATATCGCTCGACGGCATGATATTCCCCTGGTCGAGGACGCGGCCCAGGCTGTTAGCTCCCGTTACAAAGGCCGCTACCTGGGCGGTTTGGGAGTTCTGGGGGCCTACAGCTTCCACGAGACGAAGAACTTCATCTGCGGGGAAGGTGGTGCGCTGATAGTCAACGATCCCGCCTACGTTGAGCGCGCGGAAATCCTGCGGGAGAAAGGCACCAATCGATCCAAGTTCTTCCGCGGCGAAGTGGACAAGTACACCTGGGTCGATCATGGCAGTTCAGCGTTGAGTTCCGACATCCTGGCCGCCTATCTCTTCGCTCAGTTGGAGCGCCACGAAGAGATTACCGGGCGGAGAAAGGCTATCTACGATCGTTACGCAGAGCACCTGATCGATCTGGCGCGACGCGAGTGCCTCGAACTACCTCATGTCCCCGCTGAGTGCGATTCCAACTTCCACATGTTCCACATCCGCACTCGCGATGTGGAGACCCGCAGCGCGTTGTTGCAAGCGTTCAGAAACTCCGACATCCATGCGGTATTCCACTACGTGCCACTGCATACTTCACCGATGGGGCAGGAGCTTGGCTGGGGGGAGGGGGACCTTCCGGTAACCGAGAAAGTCAGCGAGACGCTGATCCGGCTGCCGTTCTATTTCGATCTTTCCGAGGCCGATCAGGATCGCGTCCTGAGCGTGCTCCATGACTTCTATGGGCCCTCTGCCTGAACCTTGCCTTCTGGATAACTCTCGATGCGATTGGCTATTGGCTGGCTGGCGGCGCTGGCGGCAGCGTTTCTGATTTCAGTTCCGATCTGGTTGCCTGATTTCCCTCCGCTGGTGGACCTTCCCCAGCATGCAGCCAACCTGGAACTAGCGCGGCAACTGATTCTTGGTACTTCCGATTGGCAGAAGTTGGTGCAGAACCAGTGGTTCACGCCGTACTACGGCTTCTACCTGCCGGCGTTCGTACTGAGTCTGTTCATGTCATCCGTTATGGCGGCGAAAGTTGTCGCTGCTGTCTCGATGTTGTCCATTCCTGCCGCTGTCGCGGTGGTCTTGCGCAGGCGTGCGCTCTCTCCCTGGCTTGCATTGCTGGTGGTGCCCGGTCTGTATGGCTTCGCTTTCCAGTGGGGCTTCGTCAGCTTCATGGTCGCCTGTTCGGCGCTGGTGCTAGGGGTCGACGCGATCGATCGCTATTTCGAGAGCGGCGCCCGGCAAGGTGCGGCAGCCATTGCGGCCTACAGCATTCTTCTTTTCTTCCTGCACGCCTATGCCTATGGGCTGTTCATGATCATCTATGGCGTGCGTTGGCTTACCTGCTCCAGAGCGCTGCGCGCCGCGCTGGTGGTGGTACCGTCGGGAGTTCTAGCGCTTGCTTGGCTGACCTGGGCGGCGCAAGGACCGGCTCAGGCCAAGCAGCCTATCCTCTGGGACTTGGGATGGATTCGCATCGGGCAATTGATGCGAGACCTGCTTGGGTTGAGCTTCGGCGGTGCCGAGCAGATGCTGGGTGTCGCGATCGTTGCTCTGATCTGCCTTGGCGTGGGCGGCTCCAGGCTGTCGAGGAGCCCATGGCGATTGCTGCCGGTTCTGATTGTCGTAGTGGCTTATTTTGTGTTGCCCAATCGGGTCATGGGGACGTACTTCACCTATCAGCGGTTCTCGATATTCATTCTTCCGCTGCTTTTGCTGGCGCTGGAGCCCAGGCAGTCGTCCGCCCCTGAGTCCGGATCGCGCAGTGGCTCACTTGGCGGCCTGATAGCCGGTCTGCTGATCGCGCTGGTGGTGTCCATTCAAGGTGCCAAGGCCTATCAGTTCGATCGTGAATCGGCTGGATTCACGCCTGTGCTTCAGGCCATCCCCGAGCGACAACGGGTTCTGTACCTGGCATTCGACCCTCAGACACTGTGGTACAGCGCGCCCTCCTATTTGCATTTCGCACAGTGGTATGGCGCGCAGAAGAAGGGATTCGTGGAGTTCAACTTTGCGTCCTTCTATGGCTTGCCAGTGGTGTACTCGCCGCCGGCAGGTGCGCTGGCGCCTCCCAACATCGAGTGGTTCCCCAACCAGTTCAGATGCGATGCTCCCTATGTGAAGGAGTTTGGCTATGTACTGGTCAAGGCTGAGATCGACCTGAGCGCTATGTATTTCGACGACCCGCGTTGTGGTTTGTCGCTGGTTCAGTCAGGCGGTGGCTGGTGGTTGTATACCCACAAGGAAGACTAGCTAACCCTCTCGTTGAAGACGTAGAACTTCGACACCAGAAATAGAAATACTGCGATGACAGGAATGCTGCCGGCCTGTACCAGTTGGTGTGCGAATCCCAGTCGATTGCTGAGCACTTCGATGAGTGCGATGTTCAGCAGGTAACCTCCCAGCTGAGCCAGAGCGTAGCGGTATCCCGCTCTGGTCAGCCTGCCTTCATGCTGGAAGGTGAATTTCCTGTTTCCGATGAATGCTGCTGTGGCGCAAACGGCATAGATCAATGTCACCGCCATTTCAGGCCTGACGCCCCAGTAGGTGATCAGCAGGTAGGCAATGTAGCCGGACAGATTGGTCAGCAGGCCAACTGCCAAATATGTCGTGAACTGTCGGGAAATACTCATTCGGTGAACTAACCGCGCTCGTCAGGCAAGTGGCGAAGACAAGTAAGCGGCTTCCAGTTCCAGAAGGTCACGCTTGCGATCCTTCAGCTTCCGTCCCGGACAGCCGAAGTAGACCGACCAGGCTTCAGAGCTCCGCGTCATCATGGTCATGGCGCCTACGGAGGTGCCTTCGGCCAGGTGTACGCCAGGGAAGATGATCGACTGGGTGCCGACTATGGAGTGGCGCCCGATCGTGATTGCCGCCTTGATTTCCTTCTTGTACTGATCCGGCACCGTCGGGTTGGTCAGGGTCCGGCCGGAATAATCATCGCTCTGTGTGAAAACGTTGCAGCCGTATGCCAGGCCAGAGAAGTCTTCCATGGTTATTCCCTGTTCTCCGCCGGCGAGATTGCAGAATACGGCGACGTGCACGTTGCGTCCGATACTGACCTTGCCCGAAAGAACGCAGAAATCGTCGATCCTGGAATGATCGCCAATCTCGATCTGGTCATGGTTGTAAATGCTGGCAAGCTTGCTGATCCGAACGTTTTTGCCCAGGCGTTTAAAGCCGAGGCTTGCCAGTTCTTCATCTGAATAGAATGCCATCTGGATTTCCTCAGGATTCTGGCTCGTGCCTATGGATGTCCCTGACGATGGTGTAGGGGCGCTGCTTGATTTCGCTGAATATCTTTGAAAGATAGATGCCGACGACGCCGATGAAGCAAATGATCATGCCACCTACCAGCCAGATGGATGCCATGACCGAAGTCCAGCCCAGTAGCGGTGTTGTGAAGAACAACCAGTTGGCGATCAGATAGAGGGTATAGAGCAGGGCGGCAGAGGAGATCATGGCGCCGATATTGAATACCCAGACCAGGGGGGCATTGCTGAATGAGGTGATGGCATTCACCATCAGGGACAACTTTTTCCTCAGCGTATAACTGGTCTGGCTGCTGCTTTTCTTGCCGACGACCTCGGCCACCTGGTCGAAGCCGGTGAGGTGCCAGAGGCCGACGATAAACACCTCTCTTTCCCTGTGCTGCAGCAGTGCATTGACGTAGCGGCGGCTCATCAGTCGTGCTGTCACGACATTCTGCGGCAGCGCGTCACCACTCAGCCGATTGAGCAGCCAGTAGAAGAGACGTCCGCTCGTGCGTTCGAACCAGCCCCCCTTCCGGGTTTCCTGTACGCCGTAAACGACATCGCACTGTTTCTCGGCCATGATCTCGGCGAAGGTCGAGAGCCACTCCGGCGATTCCTCAAGGTCGCTATCGATCAGGAAGGTTCGTTCGCCCCTTGCATGCTCCAGTCCGGTCATCATCGCTTTGTGGTGGCCGAAGTTTCGAGAGAGATCGACGACAACGACATGTGCGTCACGTGCGACCAGTTCCCGTGCGATTTGCAAGCTGTCGTCAGGCGAACCATCGTTGACCAGTACTATTTCATAGTCATCGCCGACCAGTTTGCGCGCGGCTTCACTGGCGCGGTGGTGAAACTCCAGTAAATGGGGCGCAGACATATACATCGTGGCGACGACGGAAAGCTTCATGAAGAAACACTCTTGAAATTGCTGGATGGAAGCCTATCCGGATGCGCCCGGAAATGCGCCGGATCATCGCACAAAATATCAGGCCGACACCGGGCAGGTTATTGATTGATCAGGACTTCAGGTGACCTTGCGGAAGTATTGAACGGGCTTCTTGCGTAATGCTATCTTTCGCGCGACTTGCCGGTGTAGCTCAGTCGGTAGAGCAGCTCATTCGTAATGAGAAGGTCGGGGGTTCGATTCCTCTTACCGGCACCATCTTCAGCAAAAAGCCCCGCATCCAGCGGGGCTTTTTGTTTTTCCGTCGCCGGAAACCTCAGGCGTAGCCGGCGGGGTTCTGGTTCTGCCAGTTCCAGGCGTCGCGGCACATGTCTTCGATGTCGCGGGCGGCGGACCACTGCAGTTCCGCGCGGGCCAGCGCCGGGTCGGCGTGGTAGCTGGCGATGTCGCCGTCGCGGCGCGGGAGGAACTGGAAGGGCAGTTCGCGGCCGCACGCCTTCTCGTAGGCGTGGATGATTTCCAGCACGCTGTAGCCGCGACCGGTGCCGAGGTTGAAGGTCTTCGCTCCCCGGGCTCCGTCCAGCCAGCGCAGGGCGCTGAGGTGGGCGTTGGCCAGGTCACAGACGTGCAGGTAGTCGCGCACACCGGTGCCGTCCGGCGTTGGGTAGTCGTTGCCGAAGACGCGGATAAACGGCTGCTTGCCGGTGGCGACCTGGGAGACGTAAGGCATCAGGTTGTTGGGGACGCCGTTGGGGTCTTCGCCGATCCTGCCACTGGCGTGGGCGCCGACAGGGTTGAAGTAACGCAGGATGGCCATGGTCCATTCGGGATCGGCGTGGGCGATGTCGCGCAGGGCAATCTCCGCCATCAGCTTGGACTGGCCGTAGGGGCTGGCCGGGCCGGTGGGGGCGTCCTCGCGGATCGGGCTTTCCGCCGCCAGGCCGTAGACCGTCGCCGAAGAGCTATAGATGAAGCGCTTCACGCCATGGCGCTGCATGACCTGACAGAGGGTGACGGTGCCGGCGAAGTTGGTCTGGTAGTAGGCGATGGGATCGGCCACCGATTCGGCCACGGACTTCAGGCCGGCCAGGTGAATCGTGGCGTCGATGTCGTGCTCGGCGAACAGGCGGTCGAGGATGGCCTCGTCGCGCACGTCGCCCTCGATGAAGGGGATGCTCTGGCCGGTCAGCTGTTCGATGCGTCGCAGCGGGATGGGCGAACTGTTGCTCAGGTTGTCGAGCACCAGCGGGTGGTAGCCCTGTTCGATCAGTTCCAGGCAGATGTGGGAACCGATGTAGCCGCAGCCCCCGGTCAGCAGAATCCTTTTCGTCATGTCGCGCCTGTATTCCCTTCGCTGGTTCGCCGATCTGGCCGCGTCTGAGTATGTCAGACGCGGCCAGATCGGCACTATCGATGCGGGCGTGACGGTGTCGGCAGGCTGGAGTGCGGATTACAGGCTGAGGCGCATGGAGAGGTCCAGCGCCTTGATGTCCTTGGTCAGGGTGCCGATGGAGATGTAGTCCACGCCGGTCTCGGCGATGGTGCGCAGGGACGTCTCGGTGATGCCGCCGGAAGCTTCCAGCTTGGCGCGGCCTGCGGTGAGGCTGACGGCGGTGCGCATATCGTCCAGACTCAGCTCATCGAGCATGACGATGTCCGCGCCAGCGTCCAGGGCCTGGCCCAGTTCATCGAGGTCTTCCACCTCGATCTCCACGGGCTTGCCTGGGGCGATACGGTGGGCCGCGTCGATGGCCTGGGCGATCCCGCCGCAGGCGGCGATGTGGTTTTCCTTGATCAGGAAGGCGTCGTACAGGCCGATACGGTGGTTATGGCAGCCGCCGCAGGTGACTGCGTATTTCTGCGCCAGGCGCAGGCCAGGCAGGGTCTTGCGGGTATCGAGCAGCTTGACGTTGGTGCCCTCGACGAGGTCGGCGTAGTGGCGCGCGCGGGTGGCGGTGCCGGAGAGCAGCTGAAGGAAGTTCAGTGCGCTGCGCTCGCCGGTTAGCAGGGCGCGGGCCGGGCCTTCCAGGGTGAAGAGGGTTTGATCGGCGCTGACCAGGTCGCCGTCCTTCACTTGCCATTTCACCTGCACGCGCGGATCGACCTGGCGGAACACTTCATCGACCCAGGCGCTGCCGGCGATGGTGGCGTTCTCGCGGGTGATGATGCGGGCGCTGGCGTCGCGCTCGGCGGGGATCAGCTGGGCAGTGATGTCGCCGCTGCCGACGTCTTCGGCCAGTGCGGCGCGGACGTTGGCCTGGATTTCCCCGGAAAGCTCGGCGAGGGTGAGGTTCGGCATGGAGGGCTCCTGTTCGCAGTCGGCGGATTATACGGGTGGCGGCGTATGACGTGCAGCGACAGAAGATTTTTGCGCCCTCGCGCGATTTGTCTGACGGACGGTGCCTATCACAGTGTGAATTTCTTCAAGAATGCGTGAAATGTCTCTTGGTTGTGTAAGAAGCTTCCCTATAATGACGTTGAACCTTTCCGCTTTTTGACGCCACTAAATTGACGTTACGGATGACGCTTCGATGATTGCTGGTGCCGCCAGATCGGTCTGACGGCAGGAGACTTGCGATGCAGAACGACGCGAATGTAGTGCCGCTGAACAAGTCGGCCAGCGAACAGTCGCAGACCTCGTTCTCCGGGCGTTTGCCGGCGGGGCTTGTCGCCGTGCGCGACAAGGTGGCCGCGCAACTGCGTCATGCAATGCAGGCGTTGTTCGATAACGCCGACGATACCCTGTTCGAGATGGCTGACCGCGCCGGCAACAATGCCGAGCAGAGCGCCTATTTCGAAGCCATGCGCGACCTGCGCCTGAAGCGCAAGGGTATCGAGCGTGGCTTCCTGCAGAAAGTCTTCGAGAACTTCGCCAACCTCACTCAGTACGAGATCGGCAGGGCTACCGCCCTTGACGCCGTTTCCTACGACAATCTCACCCTGGTGCAGAACGACGAGCTGGAAGAGTCCGTCGCCCTCGACGCCATGGTCGCCAAGGTGATGAGCCGCGACGGTGTGGCGCTCGCGCACCTGACCACCCGCCTCAATACCCTGGTCAGCAAGAAGGTCGAAGACAAGAGCAACCCGCTTGGTCCGCGCCAGCTCTGCGAGTCCTTCCTCGATGCCTGCCGCGGCCTGGGTGTGGAGATCAAGGTTAAGCTGATCATCCTCAAGCTGTTCGAGAAATACGTGCTGGCCGATGCCGAGCACCTGTATGCGGAAGCCAACCAGACACTGATCAGCCTGGGCGTGCTGCCTGAGCTGAAATCCGTTCCCCTGCGTCGTCCTCCGCAGCGCACCGTGCCCAACCAGGGCGCCGCGCCTTCGGGGGCCGCTCAGGCAGGCGAACCGGGTGCCGCGCAGCAGTACATGGATGCCGACAGCCAGGCGGCGTTCGCGGCGCTGCAGGAGTTGCTATCCCAGGTTCGCGGTAGCGCGGCTCCGCTGCGTCCGATGCCTGCCGATGCGGTGCCGATCACCAGCAACGACCTGATGCGCCTGCTGTCGCACCTGCAATCGCATCTGCCGGCGCAGAGCATCGATGAGATCGATGTCCGCCAGCACCTGGATCACCTGCTGACCCGTGTCAGCAGCAAGAGCGGCCGTTCCCGCGTGGTTGGCCAGGTCGATGAGGACGTCATCAACCTCGTTTCGATGCTCTTTGAATTCATCCTCGATGACCGCACCCTGCCGGACTCGCTCAAGGCCCTGATCGGCCGCATGCAGATCCCGATGCTCAAGGTGGCGGTGCTCGACAAGACCTTCTTCAGCCGTGGCAGCCATCCGGCGCGCCGGCTGCTGAACGAGATCGCCACCGCCGCCCTCGGCTGGGCCGAGCACTCCGACGGTCAGCGCGACCACCTGTATCAGAAGATCGAGCAGGTGGTGATGCGTCTGCTGAACGACTTCGTCGACGATCCGGCGATCTTCTCCGAGCTGCTCGACGAGTTCATAGCCTTCACCGGCGACGAGCGCCGCCGCAGCGACCTGCTCGAACAGCGCACCCGCGATGCCGAGGAAGGCCGCGCCCGCGCCGAGCTGGCCCGCCAGGACGTAGAGGGCGTGCTCAACGAGCGACTGCTCGGCCGCACGCTGCCTGAAGTGGTGGTGCGCCTGCTGCAGGAAGCCTGGAGCAAGGTGCTGCTGCTGACCTGTCTCAAGCATGGTACCCACTCCACCGAATGGGACGCCGCTCTGGCGACCATGGATGACCTGATCTGGAGCGTGGAGCCCCACGAAGACCCGGACTCCCGTCTGCGTCTGCTGGAAATGGTCCCGCAACTGCTCAAGTCGCTGCGTGAAGGCCTGGCCTCCGCGGCGTTCGATCCGTTCTCCACCGGCGAATTCTTCAGCCGCCTGGAAGGGCTCCATGTGCAGGCCTTCCAGCGTTACAAGCAGGTCGAGGAAGCGCCGCTGCTCGATCCGCAGGATGACCTGCCGCTGCTCGATGAGCCGCTGGCCGCTCCGGCCACTCCGCAAGCGGCAATGGTCGCCGTGGTCGAGGAGATCGTCCTGGCCTCGCCGGAAGAAGCCCGCGCCGTGGAGCCCGAGGAAGCCTTCGCCGAGAACGACGATTCCCTGCGCAAGGTCGACGAGCTGCGCGTCGGTAGCTGGGTGGAAATCCAGGAAGACGAAGAGCACAAGCTGCGTTGCAAGCTGGCGGCGGTTATCCGTCCCAGCGGCCGCTACATCTTCGTCAACCGCACCGGCATGAAGGTGCTGGAAAAGACCCGCATGAGCCTGGCCGTGGAGTTCCGCCGCAATGCGGTACGCTTGCTCGACGATGCGCTGCTGTTCGATCGCGCGCTGGAGTCGGTGATTGGCAACCTGCGCCGCCTGAAGAACGCCTGATCCCGCTGGCCACGCGCCAGCGAGTTCATTTCCCCGGCCTGCTGCTTTAGAGTGGGGCTCTGCCAAGGAGTCTCCATGCAGATCGATCCCGATTCCGGCTGGTGCCTCGACGCCCAGCGCTGCCCCTCGCCGAACTTCAACGCCCGCCCCGATGGCGAGGTGGTGTCCCTGCTGGTGATCCACAACATCAGCCTGCCGCCTGGCCAGTTCGGTACCTGCAAGGTGCAGGAATTCTTCCAGAACCGCCTCGACGCCGACGAGCATCCGTACTTCGCCAGTATCTGCAGCATGACGGTGTCCGCGCATTTCCTCATCGAGCGCGACGGTTCCCTGTTCCAGTTCGTTTCCTGCAATCACCGCGCATGGCATGCCGGCGTGTCGCGCTTCGATGGCCGCGAGAACTGCAACGATTTCTCCATCGGCATCGAGCTCGAAGGCACGGATACCGAACCCTATTGCGACCGCCAGTACGAGGTGCTGGCGCAACTCGCCCGGCAATTGCTCAAGGTCTATCCGGCGATCACGCCGGCGCGTATCCAGGGCCATTGCGATATCGCGCCGGAGCGCAAGACCGACCCGGGTGAGGCGTTCGATTGGACGCGCTTCCTCGCCGATATCGGTGCGAACAAGGAGTCGACATGAGTTTCCTGGTGTTGTTGCTGGTCCTGCTGATCGAGAAGTTTTCCGGCTGGCGCGCGCGGGTGCAGCGTGATGGTTGGTGGCTCGGCTGGTTGGACGCGGTGGGCGGGGTGAAGTCCATGACCGCGCAGCCCTGGCTGGGGCTGCTGGTGGCGGTGTTGCCGCCGCTGCTGTTGCTGGCCTTGTTGCTGACCATTCTGGAGCCCGTCGCCTATGGGCTCCTGGCGCTGCCACTGCAGTTGCTGGTGGTGGTCTGGAGCCTCGGACGCGGCGATGTGCTGCGTGCTATCGGACCGTTCCGCGATGCCTGGCGTCGTGAGGATGCGCAGGGTGCCTACCATGTCGCCGAACGTGACCTGGGCGTGCAGGTGCAGGCCGATCGCGACAACGACCTGCTCGCCGTGGTGCAGGGCACACTGGTATGGCAGGCCTACCAGGCATTCTTCGCGGTGATCTTCTGGTATGCGCTGCTCGGCCCGGTGGCCGCGCTGGCTTACCGGCTGCTGGCCATTGCCGCGGAGCAGGACCGCCAACCGGTGCTGCGCGAGCGCGCCGCGCAACTGCGCCACGCCTTCGACTGGCTGCCGGCACGCGCGCTGGTGCTGAGTTTCGCCCTGGTGGGCAACTTCGTTGCGGTGACGCGCATGCTGCTGCACGACCTGTTGGCCTGGGACGTTCCCGCTGCTCGTCTGCTGGCGCGTGCCGGCTACGTGGCCGAAGACTTCAACGAAGGCGGTCTGGGTGCCAAGGGCGTCGCCAGCCTGGACGCGCTCTGGCAACTGCTGGTGCGTTCGGCGGTGCTCTGGTACGCAGTCTTTGCGATCTGGGCGCTGCTGCTCTGACACGCCGATCCCGGGCCGGCGACCGCCGGTCCGATGATGGCATTTTAACCTTAAGTTACAGAACTCACGGCCGATATCAGGTACACATCAAGCCTGAGCGCTTGGTGACGACCGCTGCATGCCAGCGGTCGCCTAGCCAGCGCACGGCGACGACCCGTCCAGGGGCGCGCCGCACACTCCCCGACAAGCGACATAACAATAACGGGAACAGGAGACGTCTTTGTGAGGACCGTGCTCTATCCGGCCATCGCGCTGATGAATCGCCTGAGCTTCGGTATGAAGTTCAGTCTGATCAGCGTGCTGTTCTTCCTGCCGATGCTGATAACCAACTTCTACCTGGTGCGCGACTCCTACGGGCAGTTCGTCAGCACCCGCGCCGAACTGGAAAGCCTCCAGATGATCGGCAACGGCATGCAGATCCGCCGCAACCTCGAAGCCTACAACGACCTGTTGCAGATCAATGGCGTGCTCGGCCAGTCCAGCAAGAGCGGCGGCCTCGACTCGCGCATCGGTCAATTGCACAAGGACCTGCAGGCGCAGATCGGCGCGTTGCAACCGGTCACCCAGGATGCCGAGCAGGTCGCCGAGTTCAATACCAAGCGCGACGAATTGCTGGCCAGCCTGAAGGGCGTTGACGCCGAAGGCTCGCTGCAGAGCAAGTCGGCGATGGCCTCGCGCCTGCTCAGCGAGGTGCAGGTCTTCAACAAGCTGCTGGTGTCCCAGTCCGGTCTCAGCCAGGACGATGCGCGCGACCTGCGTCAGCTCGCCGAACTGATCACCTCCGGGACCCCGCAAGTCACCGAGACCCTCAGCCAGGGCCGCACCATGGGCGCCAGCGCCCTGGGCCAGGGCTTCCTGAACTCGTCCACCAGCAGCAAGCTCGATGACCTGCTGCAGGAGCTGGAAAAGCTCCACGCCGAATACGGTCTCAAGCTGCAGGATGCCCTGGGCGCGAGCCAGGCGGCGCAGACTGCGCTGGCGGCCGATGCGCAGGCGAGCCGCGAGACGATCAAGAGCATGGGCAAGCTGTTCGAGGACAAGGTCGTGATGGCCGATACCCTCGACACGCCCTGGCTCGACTTCTACGAGCAGGTCAGCAAGGCGATGGAGCAGACCTACCGCCTCGACGGCCACGTGCTGCAATTCGTCGACGGTTCGTTGCAGGCGCGCCTGGCCAGCAAGCAACGGCAGATGGTCCTACTGGTCGTGGCGCTGGTCGTGGTGTTCGTCGCCATCGTCTACCTCTACGGCGGTTTCTACGTCTCCACCCGCACCACGCTCAAGAGCCTGGGCAAGATGATGGAGCGCGTCGCCGCCGGCGACATGACCGTCAACTTCCAGGCCCAGAGCCGCGATGAGCTGGGCGAGCTGGGCGACGCCTTCAACCAGACCGTGGCGAAGATCCACGACCTGATCGAACAGGTCGGTCGCACCGTGTCCGAAGTGGAGCGGCAGACCGTGCGCGTGGAGTCGGTGTCCGCCGAGAGCAACCAGGCGGTGGCCGGCCAGCGCAACCAGATCGAGCAGGTCGCCACGGCCATGAACCAGATGGCCGCGACCGCCCAGGAGGTCGCCCGCAGCGCTGCCGTGGCAGTGAACAGCGCGCACAACGTCAACCAGGAAACCACCAGCGGCCGCGCCCTCGTGGAGTCCCAGGTGGGCAGTATCCAGCGCCTGGCGGGCGAGATCGACGAGTCGGTGGAAGTGATCAACCAATTGGCCGCCGACAGCGCCTCGATCAGCCGAGTGCTGGATGTGATCAAGGGCATCGCCGAGCAGACCAACCTGCTGGCGCTCAACGCCGCCATCGAGGCCGCCCGTGCCGGTGAGCAGGGCAGGGGCTTCGCGGTGGTCGCCGACGAGGTACGTACCCTGGCCAAGCGCACGCAGCAGTCCACCGAGGAAATCGAGCAGATGATCGCGCGCCTGCAGAACGGCGTGGGCGCGGCGGTGAAGGCCATGGGCAGCAGTCACCAGACCGCCGACGGCACCGTCAGCCAGTCGGCGCGGGTGCAGCAAGCGCTGGAGAACATCCTCCAGGCGGTTGGCGCCATCGTCGACCAGAACCAGCAGATTGCCGCCGCCGCCGAGCAGCAGACCGCCGTGGCCCATGACATCGACCAGAACATCGTCGAGATCAACCAGGCCGGGGAGCGCACCTCCGAAGGCGCCAGCGAGACCGAGCGCGCCAGCCGCGAGTTGGCCGGGCAGGTGGTGGAGCTGAAGCGGCTGATCGGCGCGTTCCGCGTCTGATTTTCAAGGATTCGTGGCGGGCCCGATGGCTCGCCTCGTCACAGGGTTTCGCCAGCAGACCGATGTCCGTGGGTCGCACGGATGCACCCCATCTCACGGGCATCGGTTTGTCGGTGAATTCACTTTGCAGAGACAGTTGTTTTCGGCCGAGATATTGGTGCCGATGCTTCCCCCTCACCCCAGCCCTCTCCCTCAGGGAGAGGGAGCCGATTGTGCCGGCTGAAGCCATGAATTCATCCTGCACCGAACGGTCCCTCTCCCGCTTGCGGGAGAGGGCTAGGGTGAGGGGCTCTTGTAGGAGCAACTGTCCTCTTCTGGCGGGCCGTGCCAATGGTTTGCCCTCTCCCCAACCCTGGCTCCGCGCCCCCGCTCCGAAGGGAGAGGGAGCGCGTCCTGCCGGCTGAAGCCATGATTTCATCCTGCACCGAGCGGTCCCCTCTCCCGCTTGCGGGAGAGGGCTAGGGTGAGGGGCTCTTGTAGGAGCAACTGTCCTCTTCTGGCGGGCCGTGCCAATGGATTGCCGTCTCCCCAACCCTGGCTCCGCGCCCCGCTCCGAAGGGAGAGGGAGCAGGTCGTGCCGGCTGGCGCCGAAGTTTCATCCTGCACCGAACGGTCCCCTTTCCCGCTTGAGGAGCGGGGCGCGTAGCCAGGGTTAGGGAGAGGAGATCTTGATCTTGTACAAGCGGATTCACCCGCGATCAGGAGTGGTCGGAAACCGATCGCGGACGGAGTCCGCTACTACCTCCAGCCGAACAGTTCCATCGCGTTGCGCGTGCTGGTGCTGGCCAGTTCTTCCGGGCTGATGCCCTTCAATGCCGCCAACGCCGTGCAGATCTCCGGCAGGTGCTCGGGGCTGTTGCGCACGCCGGGGTACATGGCCGGCGCCATGTCCGGCGAGTCGGTTTCCAGCACGATGGATTCCAGCGGAATCTCCGGTACCACCTTGCGCAGGCGGTTGGCCTGCGGCCAGGTCGGCGCGCCGCCCAGGCCCAGGCGGAAGCCCAACTTGAGGTATTCGCGGGCTTCCTCGCGGCTGCCGGCGAAGGCGTGGACGATGCCCTGGCGTTTGGGCTTGTAGCGCTTGAGCGTGGCGATCATCGCCGCGTGGGCGTGGCGCACGTGCAGCAACACCGGCAGTTCGAAGTCGATGGCGATGCGCAGTTGCTCTTCGAAGATGGCCTGCTGGTCATCGCGGTCGAGGTCTTCCAGGTAGTAATCCAGACCGATCTCGCCTACCGCACAGAGCTTCGGGTGACCGGCCAGGCGTTCGAGCCATTCGCGCAGCGCCGCCAGGTGTTCCGGGCGATGGCGTGCCAGGTAGATCGGATGCAGGCCAAGCGCGGCGTACAGATCCGGCTCGCTTTCCACCAGCGCCCAGACGTCTTCCCAGTTCTCGCGGAAGACCCCCAGCAGCACCTGACGCTCCACACCCAACTCGCGGCTGCGTTGCAGCACGGCAGCACGGTCCTGCGCGAAGTCCGGGCAGTCGAGGTGGTTGTGGGTATCGATCAGGCGCATGGGGTTACTCCGTGCGCAGCTTCAGGTTGCGCGGAATCGGATGCACGCCGGGCGTGTAGTTGTTCTCTTCGATGGCGCTCAGCGCCAGGTCCAGCGCGCGCTCGGCGATCAGTGCGTGCTGCTGGGAAATGGCGTTGACCTTGATCGGCACGAAGTCCAGCAACTGAGTGTCGCCGAAGGTGGCGATGCGCAGGTTGGCCGGCCAGCCGGCGGGCAGTGCCTGGAGCACGTCGAACACACCTTCGAGCAGCACGTAGGACGTCGTGATCAGCGCCTCGGGCAACTGGCCCTGACCGGCCAGCAGTTCCTCCATCAGGCGGCGGCCACAGGCTCGGCTGAAGGTCTCGGCGTGCTCGATCAGCACCTGGCCCTTGTAGTCGCGCAGGGCGCTGCGGAAGCCGGCGGCGCGCTCCTGGGAAATGATCAGTTCCGGCCGCGCGCCGAGCAGGGCGATGTTCCGCGGCGCCGGGTTCAGCAGGCTGGCGGTCAGGCGCTGGCTGGCGTCGCGGTCATCGCTGACCACCGAGCAGAACCGCTGCGGGTCGAGCTGGCGGTCCACTGCGACCACCGGCACGCCGGCGGCCTGCAGGCGCGCATGGCTGTCGTCGCTGGCGGGCAGGCAGCTGGCGACGATCAGTGCGTCGCAGCGTCGCGCGCGGAACAGGTTTAGCACCTGGCGCTCGGTGTCCGGCTCGTCGTCCGAGCAGGCGATCAGCAACTGGTAGCCGCGCGCGCGGGCGCCTTGTTCCAGCAGCTTGGCGAGCTTGGCGTAGCTGGGGTTTTCCAGGTCCGGCAGGACGAAGCCCAGGGTGCGGGTCTGCCCGCGGCGCAGGCTGGCCGCCTGCTGGTCGGGGTGGTAGCCGTGTTCCTCGATCACCGCGCGCACGCGTTCCACCGTGGCGGCGCTGATGCGGCGCTGGATGGCCTTGCCATTGATCACATAGCTGGCGGTGGTGACCGATACACCGGCCAGGCGGGCGATATCACTGAGTTTCAACGCGGATGCTGCCGACAATTGGGGGCTTCAAGGATCACGCATTATCGAGTAACGTGCCAGTCTCAATAGGTGAAACGATTCAGCATAGCGCATGCGGTATTGCCTGATCCCTGTTCCTGCGGCGCAACCTCTAAGCTGATCACCGTACAAGCGGATAACCGCCCCAGCGCCGACGCGCGCGAACGTCGGTGAGGAGAACGCGATGCTCGAATTCAACGCGCAGCAGGTCCGCATGGGCCAGCGCGCTGCCGACAAGCAGGCCGCCCTGGCCATGCTTGGCTCCGCCCTTGAGGACGACGGGCTGGTCGCCGCAGGCTACCTGGCCGGCATCCAGGCCCGCGAGGCGCAGGGTTCTACCTACCTCGGCCAGGGCATCGCCATTCCCCATGGCACGCCGGAAACGCGCCATCTGGTGCAGCGTACCGGCGTGCGACTCATGCATTTTCCCGAGGGCGTGCACTGGGGCGACGGGCAGACCGTGCACCTGGCCATTGCCATCGCCGCCAAGTCCGACGAGCACCTGCGCCTCCTGCAACTGCTGACCCGCGCGCTGGGCGACGGCGACGTCGGTGCGGCGCTGCGCCAGGCGCAGAAGCCCGAAGACCTGCTCCAGTTGCTGCAAGGTGGCGCGGCACAGCCATTGTTGTTCGATGAGCAACTGGTGGGGCTGGGCGTCGCGGCCGAGGATTTCGACGAGCTGGCGTTGGTGGGCGCGCGCCGCTTGAAGAAGGCAGGCTGCGTCATTCCCGGATTCGCCGCCGCACTGCATGGCCAGGAGGCGCTGCCCCTGGGCGAAGGCCTCTGGTGGCAGGACAGCGACCGCTGCGTCACGCGCCCCGGCCTCGTCTTCGTCACACCGGCGCGCGAGCTGAGCCACGCGGGCCAGCCAGTGCGCGGACTGTTCTGCCTGGCTCGCCAGGACGATGCCCACGACGCTGTGTTTGCGCGCCTGTGCGACCTGCTGGTGGATGGCCGTGCCGGTGAACTGGCTCGCGCCACCTCGGTACGCAGCGTGCTCGAAGCCCTGGGCGGCGAGCTGCCGGTGGACTGGCCCAGCGTGCGCGTGCCACTGGCCAATCCCCACGGCCTGCATGCTCGTCCGGCGCAGGTGCTGATGCTGTTGGCGCGGGATTTCACCGGTGAAATCCGCGTGCGCATTGCCGAAGGCGACAGCGCGCCGGTCTCGATCCGCAGCCTCAGCAAACTGCTCAGCCTCGGCGCGCGGCGTGGTCAGATGCTCGAATTCTTCGCCGAGCCGGAGATCGCGGAGGCAGCGCTGGCCGCCGTTCGCGCCGCGGTGGAGCAGGGGTTGGGCGAAGTGGTCGAGCCGCTGCCGGAAGTCATCGAGCCTGTCGTCGAAAACAGCCACCCGGACGAGCAGGTGCTACAGGCCGTGCGCGCACCGGAGGCGGGCGCGCAGCTCCAGGCCATCGCCGCGTCGCCTGGCATCGCCCATGGGCCGGCCTATCTGCAAGTGGCGCGTGACTTCGAGTTTGCCCCGCGAGGGGAATCGCCGGAGGTCGAACGCCAGCGTCTGGACGAGGCGCGCCTGGCAATCACCGAGGAAATCGAAGCACTGGTGGCGCGCAGCCAGGTCAAGGCGATCCGCGACATCTTCGTCACCCACCAGGCCTTGCTGGACGACCCCGAACTGCTCGACGAAGTGCAGGCGCGGCTCGCCGAAGGCGCCAGCGCCGAAGCGGCCTGGAGCCAGGTGATCGAACGCGTGGCCAGCGAGCAGGAGGCCCTGCGCGATGCGCTGCTGGCCGAACGCGCGGCGGACTTGCGGGATGTCGGGCGGCGCGTGCTGGCGCGTCTGTGCGGTGTCGAGAGCGCCGTCGAGCCCAGCGAGCCCTACATCCTGGTGATGGATGAAGTCGGCCCCTCCGATGTGGCGCGGCTCGATCCCGAGCGCGTGGCCGGCATCGTCACCGCGCGCGGCGGCGCAACGTCCCACAGCGCGATCATCGCTCGCGCCCTGGGCATTCCGGCGCTGGTCGGTGCCGGGGCGGCGGTGCTGGCGCTGGAGTCCGGCACCGCGTTGCTGCTCGATGGCGAGAAGGGCGAACTGACCGTCGCGCCGGATGCCGCCACGCTGCACGTCGCCGAGCGCCAGCGCGATGTGCGCCAACGCCGCACCGAGCAGGCCGAGGCGCGCCGCCATGAACCCGCGATCACCCGCGATGGCCACGCCGTGGAAGTCTGCGCCAACCTGGGCGACACCGCCGGCGCCGCCAAGGCCGTGGAGCTGGGCGCGGAGGGTGTCGGCCTGCTGCGCACCGAATTCGTCTTCATGGACAACCCCCAGGCGCCGGACCAGGCAACCCAGGAGCTCGAGTACCGCCGTGTACTCGATGCCTTGGGCGGTCGCCCACTGGTGGCGCGCACGCTGGACGTGGGCGGCGACAAGCCGTTGCCCTATTGGCCAATCGACGAGGAAACCAATCCCTACCTGGGCATCCGTGGCGTGCGCCTGACCTTGCAACGCCCGCAGATATTCCGCACCCAGCTGCGCGCATTGCTCAGTGCCGCCGCCGGGCGCCCGCTGCGCATCATGTTCCCCATGGTCGGCCAGGTGGAGGAATGGCGGCAGGCCCGCGACCTCACTCTCGAACTCTGCGCGGAGCTGGGCGGCGAGCACGACCTGCAGCTGGGCATCATGGTCGAGGTGCCGTCCGCCGCGCTGCTCGCGCCGGTGCTGGCGCGCGAAGTGGATTTCTTCAGCGTCGGCACCAACGACCTGACCCAATACGCCCTGGCCATCGACCGCGGCCACCCGACCTTGTCCGCCCAGGCCGACGGCTTGCACCCGGCTGTGCTGCAACTGATCGACATGACCGTGCGCGCCGCCCATGCCCACGGCAAGTGGGTAGGCGTGTGCGGCGAGCTGGCTGCCGACCCGCTGGCAGTGCCCTTGCTCGTCGGGCTGGGAGTGGATGAACTGAGCGTTTCGGCGCGCAGCATTCCCCTGGTCAAGGCGCGTGTGCGCGAGCTGGACATGCCGACCTCCCGCGAGCTGGCGCAGGCGGCGCTGGCCCTGTGCTCGGCGGCGGATGTACGCCAGAGCGTTGCCCTCGCGCTGCCGGAGGTGCACTGATGGCCCGCATTCTCACACTGACCCTGAACCCGGCGCTGGACCTGACGGTGCGCCTGCCGACGATGACGCCCGGCGAGGTGAACCGCAGCGAATCCGCGCTCAGCCAGGCGGCCGGCAAGGGCCTGAATGTCGCCCAGGTGCTGGCCGATCTCGGCCATGCGCTGACCGTGGCCGGTTTTCTCGGCGCCGACAATGCGTTGCCGTTCGAGGCGCTGTTCCGCCGCCGTGGCTTCGTCGATGCCTTCGTCCGCGTGCCGGGCGAGACGCGCAGGAACATCAAGATCGCCGAGGGCTCCGGCCGTATCACCGATATCAATGGCCCCGGTCCGGATGTCAGCCAGGGCCAACAGGACGCGTTGCTGGATCGGCTTGACCTCATCGCTGCCGATTTCGATGTCGCCGTGGTCGCCGGCAGCCTGCCGCGTGGCGTCGACCCACAATGGCTGCGCGAGCTGTTGCTGCGCTTGAAGGGCCATGGCCTGAGGGTCGCCTTCGATTGCAGCGGCGCGGCCCTGCGCGCCGGCATCGAGGCCGCGCCCTGGTTGATCAAACCCAATGACCAGGAACTGGGCGAGGCCTGTGGCCAACTTGCCGGCAGTGCCGATGAGCTGGCCGCGCAGGTCGCCTCGCTGCGCTCGCGCGGCATCGAGCAGGTCGTGGTTTCCCAGGGGGCGGAAGGTGTGCGCTGGTTCGGCCCGCAAGGTGCCTGGCAGGCGATTCCGCCGACGGTGGAAGTGGCCAGCACCGTCGGTGCCGGCGACTCGCTGCTGGCCGGGATGGTCCATGGCCTGCTGAGCGGATGGCCTGCCGAACGCGTGCTGCGCCAGGCCACCGCGGTGGCGGCGCTGGCGGTGACCCAGTTCGAGTTCGGTATCGGCGACGCGCAGCGACTGATACGTATCGCGGACGCCGTGCAGGTTCAGGCGCAGGCCTGAGCGACAGAACAACACGAGGTATGACGATGAACCTTGCCCTGATCACGGCCTGCCCCAACGGCCAGATTTCCAGCGTGCTCAGTGCCCGACTGCTGCGTGCGGCAGCGGAGCGCCTGGGCTGGTCGGTGTGCGTCGAGCGGTGCGATCCCCAGCATCCGGAGCGTCAGCTCAGCGCCGGCCAGATCGAGGCGGCCGATTGGGTGCTGGTGGTCAGCGTCCAGCCGCTGGACCTCTCGCGCTTCGTCGGCAAGCGCCTGGTGCAGGCGCGGCCGGCAGAAGCGCTGGCTGAGCCCGTTGCCTTCCTTCAGCGCGCTGCGCAGGAGGCGGACGTCTGGCAAGGCGATGAGCGCTCGGGTGCGGTCGTCGAAGCAGAGCGTGTGGCGAGGCTGGTGGCGGTGACCGCCTGCCCGACCGGCGTGGCGCACACGTTCATGGCGGCCGAAGCACTGCAGCAGGCCGCGCAGCAGATGGGCGTCGAGTTGAAGGTGGAAACCCAGGGCTCGGTGGGTGCGCGCAATCCGCTGTCTGCCGAGGACATCGCCGCCGCCGATGTGGTGCTGCTGGCCGCGGACATCGAGGTCAATCCCGAGCGCTTCGCCGGCAAGCGTATCTTCCGTTGCGGCACTGGCGTGGCCCTGAAACAGCCGCAGGCCACTATCGGGCGCGCGCTGAAGGAGGCGACGGCGGAGTCCGCTTCGACCGTCGGCAGCGCTGCCGCACCGGCGAAGAGCGAAGCGCGCGGCGTGTACAAGCACCTGCTCACCGGCGTGTCGTTCATGCTGCCGATGGTGGTGGCCGGCGGTCTGCTGATCGCGCTGTCCTTCGTCTTCGGTATCGAGGCCTTCAAGGAGCAGGGCACGCTGGCGGCGGCGCTGATGCAGATCGGCGGGGACGCCGCGTTCAAGTTGATGGTGCCGATGCTGGCGGGGTACATCGCCTGGTCCATCGCCGACCGGCCCGGCCTGGCACCGGGGATGATCGGCGGGTTGCTGGCGAGCACGCTGGGCGCGGGCTTCCTCGGCGGCATCGTCGCCGGGCTGCTGGCGGGCTACAGCGCGCGCGCCATCGCCCAGTGGCTACCGCTGCCGGCCAGTGTCGCGGCGCTCAAGCCGATCCTGATCATCCCGCTGCTGGCCAGCCTGTTTACCGGGCTGGTGATGATCTACGTGGTGGGCTCGCCGGTCGCGGCGATGATGCGTTCGCTGACGGACTTCCTCGCCGGCATGGGCACCACCAACGCGATCCTCCTCGGCCTGCTGCTGGGCGGGATGATGTGCGTGGACCTCGGTGGCCCGATCAACAAGGCGGCCTATGCCTTCTCGGTCGGCCTGCTGGCCTCGCAGAGCTACGCGCCGATGGCGGCGGTGATGGCCGGCGGCATGGTCCCGCCCATCGGCATGGGTATCGCCACGCTGCTGGCGCGGCGCAAGTTCGCCCAGAGCGAGCGCGAGGCGGGCAAGGCCGCGCTGGTGCTGGGGCTGTGCTTCATCTCCGAAGGGGCGATTCCGTTCGCCGCCAAGGACCCGCTGCGGGTCATCCCGGCCAGCATCGCCGGCGGCGCGCTGACCGGCGCACTGTCGATGCTGTTCGGCTGCAAGTTGCTGGCGCCCCATGGCGGGCTGTTCGTGCTGCTGATTCCCAATGCGATGAACCACGCCTTGCTGTACCTGCTGGCGATTGCCATCGGCAGCGTGGTGACCGGTGTGCTCTACGCGCTGCTCAAGCGTGACGAGGTGGCGCCGATGATGGTGATGGGCGAGCAGGCGCCCGGTCGAGGGTGAGGCTTGGCGATCCGGGGCCTGGGAGCGCCGAGCGTCGATTGAGCGGCGCGTGATGACCGACAAGCACGGTGCCAGGTGGGGGCACGAGCAAGCTTGCTCCCGCAGACCGGCTCGGACGCGCAACCCTGGCATGGCGCACTGCATTTCTCCGTTCCTTGGGTGACACTCAGTGCCTCGCCATAGAGGCGAGGCAAGGAACGAATATGCAGGGAATAGTCGTGTTGCTGCTGTTGCTGTTCAGCAGTCTGTTGGTCCATGCCGCCGAGCGGTCCTATCTGCCGCTGACCGATCAGGAAATGTCCAGGCGCTTCCCCATGCGCGAGGTGGCGCGCATCGGCCTTGCCGATGAGGATGCCGATAGCCCGGCACCGCCACTGCGCCACTTCACCGCGGGTGTCGGTGGCGTCAGCATGGAACGCATCGCCGATGGCTGGTTGCTGCAGGGAAAGGACAAGGCCGGCAAGCCCTGGCGGGTGTTTACTGGATTCATGAGCAATGCCGGAGGTGACGGCGAAATCTACCAGGCCGATCTGGATCGCAACGGTATCGACGATCTGGTGTTCTGGTTGCCGAACACCGGTGCCGGCATGGCGCCCACCGCGGGCCTGGGCATCCTCACGTTCGACGCCTCTGGCCAACCTGTCTACCTGACCGTCTGGGGATACTCGGGGCCCGGCCGCAACGGCGTGGAAGACCTGCTCGATCTCAAGGGCGACGGGCATGCCCAACTACTGACGATGGACTTCAGCGATGGTTACTGGACCACCAGCCTCTACCGGCTGAAGGACGCTCGCTGGCAGCGCGTTGTGGGCCAGTTCGGCCGGCTGCGCTATCCCGCCATGACCCGTTTCACCTACTCCGGCAGCCGCAAGGTAGTGACGCGCATCAAGCCTGGGCGACATCCCTTGTCCGCCGACCTGTCCAATGACCGGCCACTGAACCAGCAGCGCTATCGCCTGGCGGACGACAGCGCCAAGGCGTACATCGGCTCTGCGGGAGAGCTGCAACTGGTGAGTGTTCCGGATCTGGTCATCGATGATCGCCCGGAGGGGCGGACGATTTATGCCGGGAGCGCTGATGAGCGTCTGCGGGCGATCTTCCAGGAAGCCCTGGGCAGCGAGCGGAGCGTTGTGCTGTACGGCAAGGACGACAGTTTCCAGGGCAACTATGGGCTGGCTGCGCCGCATACCGTGTGGCTGTTGCCCAAGCCCTGACCAGCGCTGTCGGCGCGGGGGCGGGCGGGTAAACGCGAGCGCTTACCTGCCCTGTCCGAGCATCAGGCGCTGCGCCGCTGACGCTGTTCACCCACGTGCGCGGGCACCGGCAAACGGTGCGAATCGCCGCGACCCATGGGGAAGTATTCGAAGCCATGGCGTGCCACGCGCTCCGGGTCGAACAGGTTGCGGCCGTCGAAGATCACCGGGGCTTTCAGCCGGCTGGCCAGCAGTTCGAAATCCGGCGCCTTGAACTGCCGCCATTCGGTGCAGATCACCAGGGCGTCGGCATCGCCGAGGGTGGCCTCCGGCGTGCCCATCAGGGTGAGGCGGTCGTCGTGTCCGTACAGGCGCTGCGCTTCGGGCATGGCCTCGGGGTCGAAGGCGCGGACCCGCGCGCCGGCGGCCCAGAGCGCTTCCATCAGCACGCGGCTCGGGGCGTCGCGCATGTCGTCGGTGTTGGGTTTGAACGACAGGCCCCAGAGCGCGAAGGTACGCCCCTTGAGCTGGCCGCCGTAGTAGCTGTCGATACGCTCGAACAGCTTGTTCTTCTGCCGCTGGTTCACCGCTTCCACGGCGCGCAGCAGGTCACTGGAGCAGTGCGCTTCCTCGGCGCTCTGGATCAGCGCCTGGACGTCCTTGGGGAAGCACGAGCCGCCGTAGCCGCACCCGGGGTAGATGAAGTGGTAGCCGATGCGCGGGTCGGCGCCCATGCCCTGGCGCACCGCCTCGATGTCGGCACCCAGGTGTTCGGCTAGTTCGGCGATCTGGTTGATGAAGCTGATCTTGGTTGCCAGCATGCAGTTGGCCGCGTACTTGGTCAGCTCGGCGCTGCGCAGGTTCATGCTGATGATGCGGTCGTGGTTGCGGTTGAAGGGCTCGTAGATCTCGCGCATCACGTCGAGCACTTCCGGGCGGTCGCAGCCGATGACGATGCGGTCGGGCTTGCGGCAGTCGGCCAGGGCCGAGCCTTCCTTGAGGAATTCGGGGTTTGAAACGATATCGAAGTCCAGCGTGCGGCCGCTGTCCGCCAGCACCTGCTGGATGCGCGCGCGGACGCGGTCGCCGGTGCCCACCGGTACGGTGGATTTCTCGACGATGATCACCGGCTGCTTGCGGTGCGCGGCAATGCCTTCGGCCACCGCCAGCACGGCGCGCAGGTCAGCCGAGCCGTCGGCCTGCGGTGGCGTGCCCACGGCGATGAACTGCACGCGACCGTGGGCGGCGGCTTCGGCGACGTCGGTGGTGAAGTGCAGGCGGCCGGCTTCGAGGTTGTCCTTCACCAGTTCGGCCAGGCCCGGTTCGAAGATGCTGATCTGGCCGCGCTTGAGCTTGGCGATCTTTTCCTTGTCGATATCCATGCACAGCACGTCGTGGCCGACTTCCGCCATGACGGCGGCCTGCACCAGGCCCACATAGCCGATTCCGAATACGCTGATTTTCATGTTGAGATCTCTCGGTAAAGGGGAGTAATCGATTAGGCGCGCGTCAGGCCTGCTCGCTGCGCGGAGCGCTCTGTTCGGGAGGCGCGGCGCGGGGCTGGCGTCGTGGCGCGTTGATGCAGACGACCCCGGCGATCACCAGTGCGACGCCCAGGGTGCGCGGCAGGCTCAGCGGCTCGCCGAAGCCCGGCAGCCAGGCGGCGCCGAGGTAGACCAGGGCGTAGCTGAGGCTGAGCAGCGAGTAGGCGCGGCTCAGCGGCAGGGATTTCAGGGCCAGCAGCCAGCAGAGCATCGACAGGGCGTAGGCGCACACGGCAGCGGCCAGCGCCGCGAGTGCCACCGGGTCGAGCGCCGCCACATCGAGGGGCCAGTCCAGGCGCAGGCGCGCCATGCACCAGCGCATGCCCAGTTGGGCGCCGCTGACCAGCAGCACGCTGCCCAGCGCGAAAGCGATGCCGTGCTTCATGCGTGCAGCCCCAGCAGTGCCACGCCGCCGACGATGAGCGCCACGCCCAGCCAATGGCGGGTATCGATGCGCTCGCCGAACAATCGGCTGGCCACCAGCGTCACCAGCACGAAATTCAGGCTCAGCATCGGATAGGCCACGCCCACTTCGAGCCTGCGCAGCACGCCCAGCCAGAGCAGGAGACCGCCGCCGAGGCAGGCGACGGCCAGCAGCAGCCAGGGCGACAGCAGCTTCGCGGCGATGCCGCTGTCCTGGCCTCGCCAGCTTTCCACGGCGAACTTCTGGGCGATCTGGCCCAGGCAGGTCAGCAGGCAGACGGCGGCGAGCAGCAGGGCGGTCATAGCGTGGCCTGCGGGATCAGCAGGACCACCAGGTGGTTCTGCCGGAAGCTGATGGCGTCCTGCGGCATTCGCGCCAGGTCGGCCTCGTCGCTGGGGCTATTCACCCGCAGCACCACACCGATCGAACCCTCGGCTCGGGCACGGTCGATCCAGGTGCGGACCTCCCGCAGCGGGAGGCTGCGCCCGGCGCCTTCCGGCCAGGCCAGGCCGTACTTCAGCTCGCCCTCGGTGTTGAGCAGGGTGATGTCGTCACGCCGGGTGCGCCAGGCCAGCGCGGTGGCGGCGCCCAGGTCGTTGCTCAACAGGCTGGCGGAGCCGCGCAGGTCGGCGAGGTGCTCGAGGATGAACTGGTCGGGCATCTTGCTGTTGACCAGGCGGTTGGGCATCGCCGACGGCAGCAGCGCCACGAGCAACCACACGGCGAACGCCGGTGCAGCCCACAGCTGCTCCGGCCGCAGCCACTGCAGCAGGCCGCCGATCATCCAGGCGACGCAGACCAGCGCGACCATCAGCACGCTGGGCGTTTCGCTCTGGTAGAGCGGATGCCTCAGCTGGACCACGATCAGCGCTACCAGCGCGGCGGCGCCGAGCAGCAGGTTGAGCAGTCCATTGAGTTTCAGGCCGAGCAGGCGGCGCTGCTGCAGGGCGTTGGCCAGGGCATCGGCCATCAGCAACGCCAGCGGAGCGAAGCAGGGCATGATGTAGGTCGGCAGCTTGCCGCGGGCCAGGCTGAAGAACAGGAAAGGCAGGGCGAACCACAGTAGCAGGAATAGCGTTTTCGGCTCGCGCCAGCGCCGGCTGCCCGCGCCCAGGGCGGACAGGGTCAGCACCGCCCAGGGCAGCGCGCTGGCCAGCAACAACGGGACGAAGAACCAGAACGGCCGGTCGTGCTGGGCGTCGTCCCCGGCGAAGCGACGGATGTGCTCGTGCCAGAAGAAGAAGTTCCAGAAGTCCGGCTCGCGGGCATGGATCGCCAGTGCCCAGGGGGCGCAGACCAGCACTGCCACCAGCACCGCCAGCGGGCCGTAGCGCAGCAGGTCACCGATACGCCGGCGCAGTACCGCAAAGGGTAGCGCGACGATCACCGGCAGCAGCAGCGCGAGAAAGCCCTTGGTCATGAAGCCCAGCGCACAGGCGACGCCCAGCGTGCTCCAGGCGGCGAGGCGGGCACGCAGCGTAAGGGCGTCGAAGGCGAACCAGAGCGCGGCGAGGCTGAGGTTTACGCACAGGGTGAATTGCGGATCCAGGTTGGCGTAGCCAGCTTGCCCGGCGATCAGGCCGAAGCTGGCGTACAGCGCAGCGGCGGCCCAGGTGCGCCGTGGGTCGTTCCACAGCCGGCGGGCCATCAGCAGCACCAGCAGGGTGCTCAGCGCGGTGACCAGGGCGGAAGCGGCGCGCACGCCGAACAGGTTCTGGCCGAACACCGCCTGGCTGGCGGCGATCAGCCAGTAACCGCCGCTGGGTTTCTCGAAGTAGCGCAGGCCGAGCAGCCGCGGCGACACCCAGTCGCCGCTCTGCAGCATGGCCTGGCTGATCTGCGCGTTGCGTGTCTCATCGGGTATCCACAGGCCATGAAAGGCCAGCGGCAACAGGATGCAGAGGAGAAAAGCGGCAATCAGCGCCGGGTATGCCAGGCGCTTCACGGCAATTGTACCCCCAGCCAGCCTTCGCGGCCTGGGAGCTCGCCGCGGCCGAGGCCGGCCACCGGCAGAGTCGTCGGATCGTCGGGCAGCAGCCGGCCCAGCGTGCCGAAACGGATGCCGCGATGTTGGGCTTCGGCCAGCAGGCGGCGGAAGTCGTGGGCCATGAGGATGCCTTCGACTTCGGCGTGCACCGTGTACACGTTGGTGGCATCGGGGCTGAAGCGCGACAGGATGAAGTCGTTGAACGCGGAGGGCGGTATCTGCGGACCGACCACTTCGTCGAAGGTCGGCAGGTCCACCGGAATCTGCGGTGTACCGGCGCGCCCATCGCTCAGGCGCGGGCGGAATGGTGCGCGGCCGCGGCAATCGCTGTTGTAGCGGAAGCCGAAGCTTTCCTTGGCCTCGATCACCCGCTCGTCCGCGCGCCAGCCGGCCACCGCCGAGCATTGCACCGGTTCACCGAGGATGTCGGCGAGGGTGTCCACGCCCTGGCGAATCTGCTCCGTCAGTTGGCCCGCGCTCCAGTTGCCGGCGTTGGCCTGCCAGCCATGGTGGTCCCAGGCGTGCAGGCCGACCTCGTGGCCGGCGTAGCGCGCGCGACGCATGAGATGGCCGAGATCGCGACCGATCAGCTTGCCCGGCCAGGCGGTGCCGGCCAGCAGGATGTCCCAGCCGTAGAGCCCGGCGGCGTTGGAGCGCAGCATCTTCCACAGGAACTGCGGGCGTACCAGCCGCCACAGGTGACGGCCCATGTTGTCGGGCCCGACGCTGAAAAAGAAGGTCGCCTTCACGCCGGCCTCGTCGAGCATGTCCAGCAACCGTGGCACCCCATCACGGGTACCACGGTAGGTGTCTACGTCGATGCGCAGTCCTGCTCTCATCAGGCGATGCTTTTCAGCGGAAAGGCATGCGGCTGGCCACCGGCGCGTTCGGCCAGGGCTTCACGGAGGAAGAAGTCCAGCGTCTTGCCGATGGTTTCAGCCAGCTCCACGCTCGGTTGCCAGTTCAGCAGGCGGCGGGCGTTGTCGATGCTCGGCTTGCGGTGCGACACATCCTGGTAGCCGTCGCCGTAGAAGCTGCGGCTCTCCACTTCGCGGAAGCCGGCGAAGGGCGGGAACTGGTCGCGCAGCGGATGGGCCTCGAACTGGCGCAGCAGTTCTTCGCCCAGCTGGCGGATGCTGGCTTCGTTGTCCGGGTTGCCGATGTTGACGATCTGCCCGTCACAGCGACTGCCTTCGTTGTCGATGATGCGTGCCAGCGCTTCGATGCCGTCGTCCACGTCGGTGAAGCAACGCTTCTGCTCGCCGCCGTCCACCAGGCGGATCGGGGTGCCTTCCACGAGGTGCAGGATCAGCTGGGTGATGGCTCGGGAGCTGCCGATACGCGCCGAGTCCAGGCGGTCCAGGCGCGGGCCCATCCAGTTGAACGGACGGAACAGGGTGAACTTCAGGCCCTTCTGGCCGTAGGCCCAGATGACGCGGTCGAGCAGTTGCTTGGATACCGAGTAGATCCAGCGCTGCTTGTTGATCGGGCCGACGATCAGGTTGGAGGTGTCCTCGTCGAAGTTGGCATCGGTGCACATGCCGTACACCTCGGAGGTGGAGGGGAAGATCACACGTTTGTTGTACTTCACGCAGTAGCGCACCAGCTTGAGGTTTTCCTCGAAGTCTAGCTCGAACACCCGCAGCGGATTGCGCGTGTATTCGATGGGGGTGGCGATGGCCACCAACGGCAGCACGACGTCGCACTTCTTGATGTGGTACTCGATCCACTCGGTGTGGATGCTGATGTCGCCTTCGACGAAGTGGAAGTCCGGATTGCCCTTCAGGCGCTCGATGGCGTCGGAGCCGATGTCCAGGCCGTAGACCTCGTAGTTGCCGTCGCGCAGCAGGCGCTCGGAGAGGTGGTTGCCGATGAAGCCGTTGACGCCGAGGATCAGCACGCGAGTCTTGCGCTTGGGTTTGCCGGCAGCGCCGTGCAGGCGCGAGCCATCCACCAGGCCCATCTCGCGGGCCAGTTGCGGACCGGCGAGGAACAGGCCGCTGTCGCCCTGCTGGCCGGAGAGGATTTCCAGCGAATCTTCGCCGCAGGCGATGCGCAGCGGATCGACACTCAGCACCGAGCCGGGCGCCTTGCCGTTGTTGCCGGCGGCGACGCGCGAACTCCAGACGATCAGCTTGCGATCACCCACGGGGGCGAAGGCGCCCGGGTAGGGCTGGGTCACGGCGCGCACCAGGTTGTGCAGTTCGCGGGCCGGGCGCTTCCAGTCGATCAGGCCGTCCGCCGGAGTGCGGCGACCGAAGTAGCTGGCGCGGGATTCGTCCTGGGCGACTTCCTGCAACTCACCACGGGCCAGACGCGGCAGGGCGTCGGCGAGCAGCTCGCGGGTGGCTTCGCGCAGCTTGCCGTGCAGCACCAGCGCGGTGTCGTCGGCGCCGATGGAGACGCTCAGCTGGGCGAGGATGCCGCCGGCATCGGCGCGCTTGACCATGCGGTGCAGGGTCACGCCGGTCTCGGTCTCGCCGTTGACCAGCACCCAGTTGGCCGGGGCGCGGCCACGGTAGCGCGGCAGCAGCGAGCCGTGCAGGTTGTAGGCGCCCTTGGTGGCGCAGGCCAGCAGCTCGTCGCTGAGCAGGTGGCGGTAGTAGAAGGAGAAGATGTACTGCGGTTGCAGCTCACGGATGCGCGCGACCCACAGCGGGTGATTGACATCGTCCGGAGCGTGCACGGGGATGCCCAGGCGTGCGCAGAGCTGCGCTACCGAGCCGTAGAAGCGGTTTTCCTTGGGATCGTCGGCGTGGGTGAAGACGGCGTCGATCTGGTAACCGGCGGCGAGCAGTGCTTCGATGCCGGCGCAGCCGAAGTCGTGGTAGGCGAAGACGATGGTCTGCTGGGTCATGGCTGGATGGACTCGAAAGAAGGGGAGGAAGAGGAAATCTGGGGGCGCGGTGCATCGGCGCGGACAATGCGCTCGATGAAGAAGCGGGGGCGGGCGCGCACGTCGTTGTACATGCGGCCCAGGTACTCGCCGAGCAGACCCATACCGACCAGTTGCACGCCGGTGAACATGAACAGCACGGCGAACAGCACGAATACCCCGTGGCCGGCCCAGGCGGCGCCGAACAGCAGGCGCAGCACCAGCAGCAGCAGGGCGAAGGCGAAGCCGGCCACCGCCATGCCGCCGCCGACGAAGGACAGCAGGCGCAGCGGCGAGGTGGTCATGCAGGTGACCAGGTCGAACATCAGGTTGATCAGGCGCAGGAAGTCGTACTTCGACTCACCGTGCTCGCGCTCGGCGTGGGCCACGAGGATCTCGCTGGTGTGGCGGGCGAAGCTGTTGGCCAGGATCGGGATGAAGGTGCTGCGCTCGCGGCAGGCCAGCATCGCCTTGACGATGCTCGCGCGATAAGCGCGCAGCATGCAGCCGTAGTCGTTCATCGCGACGCCGGTGGAGCGCTGCACGGCGAGGTTGATCAGCTTCGACGGCCAGCGGCGCAGGGCGGAGTCCTGGCGTTGCTGGCGCACGCTGCCGACCACGTCGTAGCCCTTGGCGGCCTCGCTGACCAGGCGCGGGATTTCTTCCGGCGGGTTCTGCAGGTCGGCATCGAGGGTGATCACCAGGTCGCCCTGGCATTGCTCGAAGCCGGCCATGATCGCGGCGTGCTGGCCGTAGTTGCGGTTGAGGATCACCGCGACCACATGGCTGCCCGGCGCCTCGGCGGCTTCCTGCAGCAAGTCGGCGGAGCTGTCGCGGCTGCCGTCGTCGATCAGCACGATCTCGTAGTCGCGGCCCAGCTGATCGCAGGCGGCGGTGGTACGGCGCAGCAGCTCGGGGAGGCTCGCCTCTTCGTTGTACACCGGGATGACGATGGATACGCGGTGGATCGGATAGGGTTTCACGGTGGCGTTACCGGATCAGGGTTTCGATGGCGTCGACCACGCGGTCCTGGTCGGCCTGGGTCATGTCGGGGAACAGCGGGATGGAGACGATCCGCGAGGAGTTCCACTCGGTGTTGGGCAGCTGCACATCCGGGTAGCGTTGGCGGTAGTAGCTGTGCAGGTGGCTGCCGATGAAGTGGATGCCGGTGCCGATGCCGCGTTGCTGCAGGCCCTGCATGAAGGCGTCGCGGTCGATACCGCAGCGCTCCTGGTCGATGCGCAGGACGTACAGGTGCCAGGCGTGGTGCTGCGGGTAATCCGGCAGCGTCAGCGGTTGTACCGGCAGCTTCGCCAGGCGTTCGGCGTAACCGGCGGCCAGTTCGGCACGGCGGGCGTTGATCGCTTCGAGCTTGGGCAGCTGGACCAGGGCGATGGCGGCGTTGATGTCGGTGAGGTTGTACTTGAAGCCGGGCTCCACCACCTGCGCCTGTGGCTTGCGGCCATGGGTCAGGCGGTCGTAGGCGTCGACGCCCAGGCCGTGGAATTTCAGCGTGCGCACGCGGTTGGCCAGGGCCTCGTCGTCGGTGACGAACATGGCGCCTTCGGCGCAGGTGAGGTTCTTGATCGCGTGGAACGAGAAGATCGCCGTACCGCGCGAGCCCACCGGGCGGCCGCGGTAGAAGGTGCCGGCAGCGTGAGCCGCGTCTTCGATCACGGCGATGCCGTGACGCCGGGCGAGCTCATTGATCGGGTCCATGTCGCAGGCGGCGCCGGCGTAGTGCACCGGGATGATGGCGCGGGTGCGCGGTGTAATCGCGGCTTCGATGCGCGCGGCGTCGGTCATCAGGGTGTCGCGGTCGACGTCGACGAATACGGGGGTGGCGCCCAGCAGGCAGATCATGTTGGCGGTGGACACCCAGGTCTGCGACGGGGTGATCACTTCATCGCCAGGGCCGATGCCCAGGGCCAGCAGCGCCAGGTGCATGCCGCCGGTGGCGGAAGACAGCGCGATGGCGTGGCGGCAGCCGATGGATTGGGCGAAGCGCTGCTCCAGCTCCTGGTTCTTCGGCCCGGTGGTGATCCAGCCGGAGCGCAGTACGTCGTTGACTGCCTGGATTTCCTCTTCGCCGATACTCGGGCGCGAAAAGGGGAGGAAAGAGGTTTCCATTTGGGTTCCAACGGCCGTGGCCGCTCTGTCACAAGGTGAGCGAACGCTACGGCTGAGTTCGTTAAGAACCCGTTAAGTGGATGTGAGGATTCCGTTGGTCGGCGATCTTTCTGCCGTACTGCGCCTTCGTACACGGGCGAAGGCGCCTGGTTGTGGGACGTTCTGAAAACGACATGGGCGATGTCGGAAAACTCTGTTGAACACTCGTTCATCCTTGGCTATGGTGGCCCCAAGCTCCTGCGGACATGACCGTAGGCACTCCGTCATTCGGATGAGGCCCTTGCATGCGTTATTCGTCGCTTGTGGACAGGATGGTCGGACCCGGCGTTGCCGCCTGGGACATTCACTATGCCGCGATCGCCGCGCAGCGCGCGGGGCGGGATGTGATCGTGCTGAGTGTTGGCGATCCGGACTTCGCCACGCCGGACTTCATCACCGAAGCCGCCGTCACGTCGCTGCGCGCCGGCGACACGCACTACAGCGACGTGGCCGGCAAGCCCGAGCTGCGCCAGGCCATCGCCGCGCTGCACGAACGACGATGCGGGCAGACGGTGGCGCCGGAGAGCGTCATCGTCGTCGCCGGGGCACAGAACGGGCTGTTCGCCGCCGCGATGTGCCTGCTCGAGAAGGGCGACGAAGTCATCGTGTTCGACCCTGTCTACGTCACGTACGAAGCCACCCTGAAGTCCACTGGCGCCACGCTGGTTACCGTTCCAACCCGTCCTGACACCGGCTTCCGCCCGCAGGCCGCCGACCTGGCCGCTGCGATCACCCCGCGCACCAAGGCCATCTTCCTCGCCAACCCGAACAATCCCACCGGCGTCGTACTCGATCGCGAGGAGCTGCTGACCATCGCCGAGCTGGCGCACGCCCACGATCTCTGGGTGGTGGTGGACGAGGTCTACGAAGGGCTGACCTTCGAGCGCGAGCACCAGAGCTTCGCCGCGCTGCCGGGCATGGCCGAACGCACCCTGAGCATCGGCAGCCTGTCGAAATCCCATGCGATGACCGGCTGGCGCACCGGCTGGATCATCGCCAACCCGACGCTGGTCGGGCACCTGGAAAACCTCGCGCTGAACATGTTCTACGGCCTGCCGGGCTTCATCCAGGAGGCTGCGCGCGTCGCCGTTGAGCGCCACGATGAGGTGGTGGCGTCGATGCGCGAGATCTATCGCCGCCGGCGTGACCTGGTGGTAGCCGCGCTCAGCGACTGTCCGCGGGTGAAGGTGCTCAGCCCCGAGGCCGGCATGTTCGTGATGGTGGACGTGCGCGACACCGGCCTGAGTTCGCTGGACTTCTCCTGGCAACTGTTCCACGCCACCGGCGTTTCGGTGCTCGACGCGGCGGCCTTCGGTCCGCAGGCGGAAGGCTTCGTGCGGCTGTCATTCGGCCTGAGCGACGAGAGCATGGCCGAGGCCTGTGCGCGGATCATTCGCTTCGTCGAGTCGCTCCCCGCCAAGGCAGCAACGGTAGGAGCGGACCTTGTCCGCGAAACCAATCCCGGCGTGGCGGCTGATCGCGGACAAGGTCCGCTCCTACTAGAGCCTGCCGCGACCAAGCCGGTGATCGAGGTGCGAGATATCCACAAGCGCTTCGGCGATTTCGAAGTGCTCAAGGGTGTGTCGCTGTCGGCCCGCGAGGGCGAGGTGATCTCGCTGATCGGCGCCAGCGGCTCGGGCAAGAGCACGCTGCTGCGCTGCATCAACATGCTGGAGATTCCCAACCAGGGCTCCGTCACCGTCAGCGGCGAGACCATCGGCCTCACCCGTAATCGCCAGGGCGAACCGATGGTGGCCGACCAGCGGCAACTCACCCGTATCCGCTCGCAGCTGGGCATGGTGTTCCAGAGTTTCAACCTGTGGCCGCACCGCACCGTGCTGGAAAACCTCATCGAGGCGCCGACCTTCGTTCTCCACGAGAGCAAGGCCGAGGCCCGCGAGCGTGCCGAGGCGCTGCTGGAACGCGTCGGCCTGGCCGAGAAGCGTCACGAGTATCCGGCCTTCCTCTCCGGCGGCCAGCAGCAGCGCGTGGCCATCGCGCGCGCCCTCGCCGTGCGGCCTAAAGTGATGTTGTTCGACGAACCGACCTCGGCGCTCGACCCGGAACTGGTGGGCGAAGTGCTGCGGGTGATCCGTTCGCTGGCGGAAGAGGGGCGGACCATGATCCTGGTCACCCACGAAATGGCCTTCGCCCGCGATGTGTCCAGCCACGTGGCGTTCCTTCACAAAGGACTGATCGAAGAGGAGGGGACTCCCGAAGAGGTGTTCTCGCGGCCGCGCAGCGAGCGCTGCCGGCAGTTCGTCAACGCGCACCAGAATCGCTGACCGATGCCGCGTTGTCGGCGCATCGATGAGCGTGACCCAACACTAAATAAAACAAAGCAGGGGATCACGATGAGCAAGAAAGGTCTGTGCAAACTGATGGTGGGTGCGGCGATGCTGATGGCCGGCGCGGTGAGCGCGCAGGCCGAGACGATCCGCTTCGCCCTGGCCGCCGAGCCCTATCCGCCGTTCTCGCAGAAGCAGCCCGATGGCAGCTGGACCGGCTTCGAGCCGGACCTGATCCACAAGGTCTGCGCCGAGATGAAAGCCCAGTGCGAGATCGACGAAGTGGCCTGGGACGGCATCATCCCCTCGCTGCTGGCGAAGAAGATCGACGTGATCTTCAACTCCATGTCGATCACCGATGAGCGCGAGAAGCAGATCGCCTTCAGTCGCCCCTACTACGACACCCCGGTGGCCGTCGCCGCGCCACAGGCGGTGGACGTGCAGGTCACCCCCGAGGGCCTCAAGGGCAAGGCCATCGGCGTGCAGATCTCCACCGTCAGTTCCAACTACCTGAAGAAGTACTACGAGAAGATCGCCGACGTGCGCTACTACGACACCCAGGACTCGGTGAACGCCGACCTGGTGGCCGGGCGCATCGACCTGATGATGGCCGACGGTATCGCCGTGGCTTCCTTCGTCAAGTCGCCGGACGCCCAGGCCGCCGGCATCGTCAACAAGGGCGAGGTGAAGTACGACCCGATCTTCGGCCGTGGCGTCGGCGCCGGCCTGCGCAAGGACGACACCGCGCTCAAGGCGAAGCTCGATGATGCCATCGGCAAGCTGCTCGCCAGCGACGACTACAAGGCATTGTCGGACAAGTATTTCGGCATGAGCGTCGCGCCCAAGCAGTAACTCCGTGCATTCCCGCGCCCGTTCGGGCGCGGGCCTGAGAGCAAGGTTTTGCCATGGAGAACGCCATGCAAAGCATCTTCGACCTGATCGGATTCGGCGCCACGGGCTGGGGCCCGGCGCTGCTCAAAGGGCTGCTGGTCACCCTGCAGATTTCCGTCGGCGCCTTCCTGGTTGGCATGCTGATCGGCCTGGGCGCGGCGAGCGCCAAGATCGGCGGGCCCTGGCCGCTGGCGATGCTCGCGCGCGGCTACACCACGCTGTGCCGGGCGGTGCCGGAACTGTTGCTGATCCTGCTGCTGTTCTACGTCGGCTCCATGGGCCTGAACCAGTTCTTCGCCTGGCTGGGCTACGGCGAGGTGAAGCTCAACGGCATGATGGTGGCCATCGTCGTGCTCGGCCTGGTGCAGGGTGCCTACGCCTCGGAAATCTTCCGTGGCGCGATCCAGTCGATTCCCTTCGGGCAGATCGAAGCGGCGCGCGCCTATGGCATGCACGGTTTCGGCCTGTTTCGTCGCGTGACCTTGCCGATGATGGCGCCCAACGCGCTGGCCGGCATGGCCAACCTGTGGGTCAACCTGATCAAGGACAGTGCGCTGATCAGCGTGGTCGGCACCAACGAGCTGCTCTACACCGCCAAGCAAGCCGCCGGATCGACCCGGCACTACCTGACCTTCTACCTCACCGCGGCGGCGCTGTACTACGTGCTCACCGTGCTTTCCAACCTGTTCGCGGGCTACCTGGAGCGGCGTTTCCGTCGCTGGATTCCGGCGGTCTGAGCGAGGCGCGGCGATGAACGAACACTGGCTATTCGTCTACGGGGCTCTGTTGCTGAAAGGCCTGGGCACCACCCTGGTGATCCTGCTGATTTCCGCCATCCTCGGCTTTGCCCTGGCACTGGTCGTGGCGCTGGCGCGGATGTCGCGCAACTTCCTGGTCTCACGGCTGGCGCTGGCGTACACCAGCGTGATCCGCGGTACACCGCTGCTGGTGCAGATCTACATCTTCTACTACGGCCTGGGCAGCCTGTTCGCGCAGTTCCCGCTGATTCGCGGCAGCTTCCTCTGGCCGTACCTGCGCGATGGCTTCTGGTACATCGTCATCGCCCTGATTCTCTCGGTGGGCGCCTACGTCGGCGAGGTGGTGCGCGGCGGCCTGAAGGCGGTGCCGCGTGGTGAGCTGGAGGCCGCTTCGGCGTTCGGCATGAACCGCACGCTGGTGCTCTACCGCGTCTGGCTGCCACGTGCGATCCGCCTGCTGTTGCCGACCCTGGCGGGGGAGACCGTGATGCTGCTCAAGTCCACCGCACTGGCCTCCACCATTGCCGTGGTCGACCTGCTGGGCGCCGCCAACGTGGTGCGCGCGCAGACCTTCCAGGTGTACGAGCCGCTGTTGCTGGTGGCGGCGATCTATATCTGCCTGACCTTCATCATCGAGGCGCTGTTCGCCGTGCTGGAACGCACCACGCCGGTTCGCCGCGAAACGCAGAAGCCGGTGCAGCGATCATGGTTCGGTAAACGTCGTGCGAGAACGGCGGTTTGAACATTCACTGCTCGCCTGACGATCTTGCGAGCTAGCGCTGGATTAGGCGGGCGTCGCTCGAAGAGCGGCGTTTACGCCAGCAAATGAGTATCTGAGAGCGGCGCCCAACGACATCCAGCCGACGCGCAGCAGATCGTTGCCGCACTTCAGGCGTAGGCGCCGCGACGCAGGCCCTCTACCCAGCAGCGGCTGAGTTCCAGGCCGTCCGCGGCGCTGAAGGTGGTGGGATTCAGACACCACTCCAGCCACAGCCCGTCGAGCATGGCGGAGAGGCCGATGGCGGCCAGGCGCGGACGCGCCACCGTGAAGCCCTCGGCGCTGGCGAGGTCGCTGATGAGTTTTTCCAGGATCCCGAGGTACGTGTGGTAGCCGCGCTCGTGGGCTTCGTTCACCGGCGGCGAGTGGCGGATCAGGCTCCAGAACACCACCCAGGGACTGAGCAGGTCGGGGTCCAGCACCTGGGGCGAGAAGGAGCCGGTGAGGAAGGCTTCCATGCGTGCGGCGGGATCGCTGCCGACGGCGTCGACCTGCTGGTAGAGCGCCTGGGTCACTTCGCCGGCGAGGGTTTCGTAAGCCTGGGCGACCAGCGCGTCGATGCTGCCGAAGTGATGGTTCACCAGGCCCACGGCGACGCCGGCTTCCTTGGCAATGCGGCGCACGGAAATGCCCGCGTGGCCATCGGCGACCAGGCACTTGAGGCAGGCGCGTACCAGGTGGTCGCGACGTTCCTCGGAGGTGGCGCGCTGGGCTTTCTGGCGGGGCATATCCACGGTGCGACGTCCTTTTGCGGCGTGCCGGAAACCGGCGACTGGCTTCGATACTAGGAGGCGCCGACGAAGATTTCCATGGGCGATTCGGACAGAGGAGAGGACTTGATGATCGAGGATGTGTCCTTCAGCGTACCCGGTGACTCGGGCGCAGAGCTACGCGTTCTGGCGTGGCGTATCGATGGTGGCAAACCGGGGCCCAGGGTGCACCTGCAGGCCGGTGTGCATGCCGACGAGATCGCCGGGATGCTGGTGCTCCACGAACTATTGCCGCGCCTGCGCGAGGCCGCCGAGCGCGGGGCGCTCAATGGCAGCGTGACTGTGGTGCCGCAGGCTAATTCCATCGGCATCGGGCAGTTCCGCCAGGGGCGGATTCTCGGTCGCAACCACGACTCCACGTCGCGCAATTTCAACCGGGGCTTCCTCGCCTCGGCGGCGGCCACGGGGACGCTGGACAACCTTTCGTTGTGGCAGAAGCGCCTGGCCGAATTGGCGGCGCCGGCGGATATCGTGCTCGACCTGCACACCGACGACGAGGCGCTGCAATACGTCTATGTCCACGAGTGCTTCTGGCCCGGCGCGCAGGACCTCGCCGCGGCCCTCGGTGCGGAGTTGGCGATTATCTGGGAGGGCGATGGCGACGGCGCTTTCGAGGAAGTGGTGATCGCGCCATGGCTCGCCGAGCAGCGCTTCGACGGGCGCCTGGTGGCCACCGTCGAGCTGCGTGGCCAGGGTGATGTAAGCGATGCGCTGGCGCAGCAGGACGTCGACGGCCTTTACCGCTTCCTCGGTGCCCGCGGCGTGGTGGACGACGCTGGGCCGCTGCCAGAGTGGAAAGGAGTCGCGACCCCGATGGGCTTCATGGAGACGGTGTTCGCCCCGGCCGCCGGCGTGCTGGTGTTCGAGCGTGAGCTGGGCGAGTATCTCGAGGCGGGCGAGCGCTTCGCACGCATCATTTCGCGCCCTGGCGACGCCAGTAGCGAACACATCCTGCGGGCGCCGCAGAGCGGATTGTTCGCCACCCGTTACCGTGACCGGTTGATTCCCCAGGGGGCCATCGCGGGCAAGTTCACTGGTACAGCGCAGTCGAGCACCTGGAGCTCGGGGGCGCTTGATCCGTAATCGGTTTCTGTACGGGGCATCCCTCACCCCAACCCTCTCCCAGAGGGAGAGGGGGCAGATTGTGCCGCCTGACGCTGTGGTTTCATCCTGCACCGAACGGTCCCCTCTCCCGCTTGAGGAGCGGGGCGCGCAGCCAGGGTTAGGGTGAGGGGCTCTTACCCGCGCATCTCGACCCAAAAGCAAACAAGGAAGAACAAAAACGCCCGCACAAGGCGGGCGTTTTCGTGAGCGGCGAACTCAGTGGTGTTCGCGGGTAGCGCGGAAGGTGATGTCCGGCCAGCGCTCTTCCATCAGGCTCAGGTTGACGCGGGTCGGGGCCAGGTAGGTGAGGTGGCCGCCGCCGTCCACGGACAGGTTTTCGAAGGCCTTGTCCTTGAACTCCTTGAGCTTCTTCTCGTCCTTGCACTCGATCCAGCGCGCGGACCAGACGTTGATCTGCTCGTAGGCGCACTCGACCTTGTATTCCTCCTTCAGGCGGCTGGCGACGACGTCGAACTGCAGCACACCGACGGCGCCGAGGATGATGTCGTTGTTGCGTTCGGGGAAGAACACCTGAGTGGCGCCTTCCTCGGCCAGTTCCTGCAGGCCCTGGCGCAGCTGCTTGGATTTCAGCGGGTCCTTCAGGCGCACGCGGCGGAACAGTTCCGGGGCGAAATGCGGGATACCGGTGAAGCCCAGCGCCTCGCCTTCGGTGAAGGTGTCGCCGATCTGGATGGTGCCGTGGTTGTGCAGGCCGATGATGTCGCCGGCGAAGGCCTCTTCCAGCTGCTCACGCTCGCTGGAGAAGAAGGTCAGCGCGTCGGCGATCTTCACGTCCTTGCCCAGGCGCACGTGGCGCATCTTCATGCCCTTCTCGTACTTGCCCGAGCAGATGCGCATGAAGGCGATGCGGTCGCGGTGTTTCGGGTCCATGTTCGCCTGGATCTTGAACACGAAGCCGGAGAACTTCTCTTCGGTCGGCGCCACGGTGCGCTCGTGGGCGCCACGCTCCAGCGGTTGCGGGGCCCAGTCGACGATGCAGTCCAGCACCTGGTCGACACCGAAGTTGCCCAGCGCGGTACCGAAGAATACCGGGGTCATCTCGCCCTTGAGGAAGGCGTCCTTGTCGAACTCGTGGCAGGCGCCCTGCACCAGTTCCAGCTCTTCGAGGAAGTTGTCGTAGAGGTCGCCCAGGTGCGCGCGGGCCTCGTCCGAGTCGAGCTTGTCGATGACCTGGGTCTCGATACGCTCGTGGCCGTGGCCCGGCACGTAGACGATGATCTTGTCCTGGGCGAGGTGGTACACGCCCTTGAAGTCGCGGTAGCAGCCGATCGGCCAGGTGATCGGCGCGGCCTTGATCTTCAGGACGGCTTCGATCTCGTCGAGCAGCTCGATGGGGTCGCGGATGTCGCGGTCGAGTTTGTTGATGAAGCTGACGATGGGCGTGTCGCGCAGGCGGCAGACTTCCATCAGGGCGATGGTGCGCGGCTCTACACCCTTACCGCCGTCGAGGACCATCAGCGCCGAGTCCACCGCGGTCAGGGTGCGGTAGGTGTCTTCGGAGAAGTCTTCGTGGCCGGGGGTGTCGAGCAGGTTGATCATGTGCTCGCGGTAGGGGAACTGCATCACCGAGGTGGTGATGGAGATGCCGCGCTGCTTCTCCATCTCCATCCAGTCGGAGGTGGCGTGGCGGTCGGACTTGCGCGACTTCACGGTACCGGCGACGGCAATCGCCTTGCCCATCAGCAGGAGCTTCTCGGTAATGGTGGTCTTACCGGCGTCGGGGTGGGAAATGATCGCGAACGTGCGGCGCTTCGCGACTTCGGCGGCTTGGATGCTCATGGATGGGTGCCTGGTCGATTCGGTGAAGACGGGCAGCGAGCGGCCCGAAAAACGCGGGATTATAGCCTGAATCGTGGCGTCGCCGGCAGACCCGGCGACGCAAGGCTCAAGGACCCTGGAGGGCGCTGTCAGTGGTCGCTGTCGGCGACCGGCTCGGCGCCCTTGTAGATGCGCCGCACCAGCGGGCCGATGGACAGGCCCTGGAGCAGGATCGACACCAGCACCACCACGTAGGTCAGGCTGAGGATCAGGTCGCGCTGCTCGCCCAGCGGCAGGGACAGCGCCAGGGCCACCGACACTCCGCCGCGCAGGCCGCCCCAGACGAGGATGCGGATGGTCCCGGCGGGCACCTGGCGGCGGCCGTTCTCGGTCTGGCGCAGCACGACGATGGCCGGTGCGACGGTGAGCAGGCGCGAGATCAGTACCGCGCCGCCCAGGGTGAACGCCGCCACCACGTGCAGCCAGTTGAACGGCAGCAGGAGCAGCTCCAGGCCGATCAGGGCGAACAGCAGGGCGTTGAGGATCTCGTCGATCAGCTCCCAGAACTTGTCGATGTAGCGCCGCGTTTCGTCGGACATCGCGTAGTGGCGCGCCTGGTTGCCGATGATCAGGCCGGCCACCACCATGGCGATGGGCGCCGACACGTGCAGCCGCGCCGCCAGCGCAGCGCCGCCGATCACCAGGGCCAGGGTGAGCATGACTTCCACCTGGTACTGGTCGATGCCGCGCATCATCAGGAACACGCCGTAGCCCAGCGCCGCGCCGAACAGGATGCCGCCGATGGCTTCCTGCACGAACAGCCAGGCAATCGTCGAGGCGGTGGGCGTTTCGCCGGCCAGCAGGATGCCCAGCAGGATGGTGAAGACCACCACGGCGGTGCCGTCGTTGAACAGCGACTCGCCGACGATGGTGGTGGCCAGCGGCTTGGGCGCGCCGGCGGACTTGAGGATGCCCAGCACCGCGATGGGGTCGGTGGGCGAGATCAGCGCGCCGAACAGCAGGCAGTAGATGAAGTCCACGTGCCAGCCGAAGAGGGCGAAGGTGTAGTAGGCCAGGTAGCCGATCACCGTGGTGGCGATCAGCACGCCGAAGGTGGCGAGCAGGCCGATGGGCCACTTGTAGTTGCGCAGGTCGGCGAGGTTCACGTGCAGGGCGCCGGCGAACAGCAGCGCGGGGAGGAACCAGGTCATCAGCACGTCGGAGAAGTCGATGCGGCTGATGATCTGCTGCATCTCGACTTCCAGCACCGGGTAGCCGAGCAGCGACATGCCCTGGGCGATGAAGGAAAAGATCAGCGCGGTGGCCATGACGCCGATGGTCGGCGGCAGGCGGATGAAGCGGTAGTTGACGTAGGTGAGCAGGGTGGTCAGCGCAATGAACGCCGCGGCCAGATCAAGCATGGCGATGGATCTCCGTGGTAGGCAAGAACGCCGGCCCCGAGTGACCTATCCATGGGTCGGGGGCACGCGAAAGAATCCCGATGATAACCGCTGAGCGAATCTGCGTACGTTTTCGCCGGGCGCATCCGCCGTTGGGCAAGTGGAGGAGGGCGATGGTTCAGCCGGATCGGAAGTTTTTTCGAAAGTTTTTTTGTCCGCCGCAGCCCCCGGACCATGGGGGCTGAAGCCGAATGCGCGGCCGCGCGATGGCACAAGGATGGCAATTTTATTGAACGTAACGGCACGCACGGGGGTCCACCCCTTCGCGACGACAATCCGTAGGCGCTTTCGCAAGTACTTGATTCTCGTCGCGTTTAATCGAGGTCCCAGGTAAGTCTCAGGACGGGATCGAGCGTCACGTGAGCGCGGCGATGCCAGTCGCCGCGCACCCGAAGGGAGTCCCCCAACCATGGTGAAAACCACCACGGGCAAGGCCCTGTTCGGCGTCTGCTTCGCAGTCGTTGTGCTGGCTTTGCTGATCCATTGGATCACCCCCGCCACTCTGTGGCAGTACCGCGAAGACCTGCTGTTCTACCTGCAGGCGCACCTGATCCTGGTGTTCGCATCCATGTTCGCCGCCATCGTGGTCGGCATCCCCGCCGGCATGCTGCTCAGCCGGCCCGCCCTGCAAGGACAGGCCGAGCGCCTGATGCAGATATTCAACGTCGGCAACACCATCCCGCCACTGGCCGTGCTGGCCATCGCCCTGGCGATCGTCGGGATCGGCAACGGCCCGGCGATCCTCGCGCTGTTCCTCGCTTCGCTGCTGCCCATCGTGCGCAATACCTACGAGGGCCTGCGCGCCGTGCCGGCGTCGCTCAAGGAAGCGGCCACCGGCATCGGCATGACGCCACGGCAGGTGCTGCTGCGCGTCGAACTGCCCAATGCGGTGCCGCTGATCATGGGCGGTGTGCGCATCGCGCTGGCGCTCAACGTCGGTTCAGCGCCGCTGGCCTTCCTGATCGGCGCCAACAGCCTGGGCAGCCTGATCTTCCCCGGCATCGCCCTGGACGACCAGTCCAAGCTGCTGCTCGGCGCCGTGTGCACTGCGCTGCTGGCGCTGGTGCTCGATGGCCTGGTGGTGCTGTTCAGCCGCGGTTTCCTGGAACGGGGGCTGGCGAAATGAAAGGGAGTTGTTTGAAAGGAGCCCGCATGACACGACGTCTGCTTGGCGCGCTGGGCCTCGTGCTCGCCGCCACAACCGGTCTCGCGCAGGCGGCCGATGTGATCCGCATCGGCGGCAAACCGTTCACCGAACAACGCCTGCTCACCGCCATCACCGCGCAGTACCTGCAGAGCAAGGGCTACGAGGTGAAGGTCACCAACGGCCTGGGCAGCACCCTTGCGCGCAGCGCGCAACAGAGCGGCCAGCTGGACCTGGTCTGGGAGTACACCGGCTCGTCGCTGATCGTCTACAACAAGGTCAAGGACAAGCTCAACGCCGAGCAATCGCTGGCCAAGGTTCGCGAGCTGGACGGCAAGAAGGGGCTGGTCTGGCCTACGCCCGCGCCGTTCAACAATACCTATGCGCTGGCGATGCCCGAGGAGCAGGCCGAACAGCTCGGGGTGCGCACCCTCAGTGACCTGGCCCGGGTGATGAAGGAGCAGGGCGACAAGAAGACCCACCTGTTCGCCATGGATCCGGAATTCGCCGGCCGTCCGGACGGTCTCGCGCCGATGAGCGAGCTGTACGGCTTCCACTTCACTCGCGACGACGTGCGGCAGATGGATGCCGGGCTGGTCTACACCGCGCTGAAGAATCGCCAGGTGTTCGTCGGCCTCGTCTACACCACCGATGGCCGCCTGAAGGACTTCAAGCTGCGCGTGCTGGAAGACGACAAGCAGTTCTTCCCGTTCTACAACGCCGCGCCGGTGATGCGTGCCGATCTGCTGGAGAAGCACCCGGAGCTGAAGACGCTGTTCGACCCCATCGCCAATCTGCTCGACGACAAGACCATGCAGGCGCTCAACGCCCAGGTCGACATCCAGCAGGAGCCAGTGCAGCGCGTGGCGCAGAAATTCCTGCGCGACCACGACCTGCTGGGCGACAAGGCCCGGCCGGCACAGGACCAGCCCATAAAGGAGGAGAACTGACATGGACTTCATGACCGTGATTTCCCGCCTCGACTGGGTGCAGGTCGGCCAGCTGACGCTGCAGCACCTGATGCTGGTATCCATCGCCGTGGGCCTGGCTATCGTCGTCGGTGTGCCACTGGGCGTGCTGATGACGCGCTTCAAGTGGCTCGCCGGGCCGTTGCAGGGCGCCGCCACCGTGGTGCTGACCATCCCGTCCATCGCGCTGTTCGGCCTGATGCTGCCGCTGTACTCGAAGATCGGACAGGGCCTTGGCCCGCTGCCGGCGATCACCGCGGTGTTCCTCTATTCGCTGCTGCCGATCCTGCGCAACACCTACCTCGCGCTGACCAATGTCGAGCCTGGCATTCGCGAAGCCGGCAAGGGCATCGGCATGACCTTCTGGCAGCGCCTGCGGATGGTCGATATCCCCATCGCCGTCCCGGTGATCCTCGCCGGCGTGCGCACCGCCGTGGTGATGAACATCGGCGTGATGACCATCGCTGCGGTGATTGGCGCCGGCGGCCTGGGCGTGCTCATCCTCAATTCCATCAGCCAATCCAACATGCCCATGCTGGTGGTCGGCGCGGTCCTGGTGAGCCTGCTCGCCATCGCCGCCGACCTGCTGCTGCAGTGGCTGCAGCGTGCGCTCACCCCGAAGGGCCTGCGCCCGCAGACAGGAGACTGAACATGATCGAACTCGACCAACTGACCAAGACCTTCACCCTCAAGGACGGCAAGGAATTCCGCGCCGTGGACAAGGTCAGCCTGACCGTGGAGAAGGGCGAGATCTGCGTGTTCCTCGGCCCCTCCGGCTGTGGCAAGACCACCACGCTGAAGATGATCAACCGCATCATCCAGCCCACTTCCGGGCGCGTGCTGATCGACGGCCAGGACACCCGCGAGCTGGACGAAGTGACGCTGCGCCGCCACATCGGTTATGTGATCCAGCAGATCGGCCTGTTTCCCAACATGACCATCGAGGAAAACATCATGGTCGTGCCGCGCCTGCTCGGCTGGGACAAGCAGAAGTGCAAGGACAAGGCGCGCGAGCTGATGGCCATGGTCAAGCTCGAACCCAAGCAGTACCTGTCGCGCTACCCGCGCGAGCTGTCCGGTGGGCAGCAACAGCGCATCGGCGTGATCCGCGCGTTGGCCGCGGATGCGCCGTTGCTGCTGATGGACGAGCCGTTCGGCGCGGTGGACCCGATCAACCGCGAGTCGATCCAGAACGAGTTCTTCGAGTTGCAGCGCAAGCTGGGCATGACCGTGATCATGGTCAGCCACGACATCGACGAAGCGATCAAGCTGGGCGACAAGGTGGCGGTGTTCAAGAGCGGCCGTCTGCTTCAGTTCGACCATCCGGACACCTTGCTGGCGCACCCGGCGGACGAGTTCGTCAGCGCCTTCACCGGTCAGGACAGCACCCTCAAGCGTCTGCTGCTGGTGCGCGCCGAGGATGCCGCCGACAGCAGCATCGTCACCGCCAGCCCGCAGACCACGGTGGCTGAGGCGCTGGAAAAGATGGAAGAAGACGACCGCCGCTACCTGGTCGTGGTGGACGCCAACGGCAAGGGCCTGGGCTACGTGCGTCGCAAGGACATGCGCCGCAAGGAAGGCGTGTGCAGCGACTTCCTCAACGAGTTCCGCGTGACCGCGAGCCATGACGAACACCTGCGGATCCTGTTGTCGCGCATGTACGAGTTCAACAGTTCGTGGCTGCCGGTGCTCGATGCGGACGGGCAGTTCCTCGGTGAGGTGACGCAGGAGTCCATCGCGGATTACCTGAGCTCCGGTCGCTCGCGTGGGCGCAAGACCAATATCGTGTCGCCGGCGGAGGTGGCGCAGGCTTCCTGATGCTTCCTGTGGACGCGCGCCCCTCACCCTAACCCTCTCCCGGAGGGAGAGGGGACCGTCCGGAGTTTGCTGCCAGGCTGGCGTCAGCCTACCCATCCGGGACGCACTTCCAGCCTGCTCGGATTACCCCCTCTCCCTCTGGGAGAGGGCAGGGGTGAGGGGATGGTCCTCGCTCCGAGATTCCAGAATAACTCCCTCCCGCACCACCCATCCCCAATCGCTGAACTCCCCCCTCTGTCACCGGTCGTTAACTCAGTAGGACGATGATGCAGAAACCCGTCGAAAGCCCCGTGCTGTGCGGTATTCCGTGCATTTTGTTGAGTATCCAAAACAGTCAACCGGCATAGCGACAAAGGGATGTAAAAAAGCGGCAATTCAGGGTTGAACTCACGAACTTCAGGTCCTAAAGTTCGCGCCCGAACGTCCATGCTGGAAACGATCCATCCGGCTCAAGTACTGACGACGAGAGATAGCCGGTGCCTTGCCCCGGTATCGGTAATGCTCGGCGACATGCCTTGGGAAGTAGGCGAACCAAAGTGGGGAAACGGATTCGACGTTCAGCTTCACCCCTACGAATAACCTGTTCTGCCATTTGGAGTCCCAACCATGTCCATCAAGGTCGAGGATTACTTCGCCCCCGAAACCTTCCAGCGCATGAAGGCGTTTGCCGACAAGCAGGAAACCCCCTTCGTCGTCATCGACAAGCAGACCATCGCCGATGCCTACGACCAGCTGACAGGCTGCTTCCCGTTCGCCAAGATCTACTACGCGGTGAAGGCCAACCCGGCCACCGAGATCACCGAGCTGCTGCGCGACAAGGGTTCGAACTTCGATATCGCCTCCATCTATGAGCTGGACAAGGTGATGAAGACCGGCGTGCGCGCCGAGCAGATCAGCTACGGCAACACCATCAAGAAAGCCCGCGACATTCGCTACTTCTACGAGAAGGGCGTGCGCCTGTTCGCCACCGACTCCGAAGCCGACCTGCGCAACATCGCCAAGGCCGCGCCGGGCTCCAAGGTCTACGTGCGCATCCTCACCGAAGGCTCCACCTCGGCCGACTGGCCGCTGTCGCGCAAGTTCGGCTGCCAGTCCGACATGGCCATGGACCTGCTGGTGCTGGCCCGCGACCTGGGCCTGGTGCCTTACGGCGTATCCTTCCACGTCGGTTCGCAACAGCGTGACATCGGCGTCTGGGACGCGGCCATCGCCAAGGTGAAGGTCATCTTCGAACGCCTGAAAGAAGAAGACGGCATCGAGCTGAAGCTGATCAACATGGGCGGCGGCTTCCCGGCCAACTACATCGCCAAGACCAACAGCCTGGAAACCTACGCCGAAGAGATCATCCGCTTCCTCAAGGAAGACTTCGGCGACGAGCTGCCGGAAATCATCCTGGAGCCGGGCCGTTCGCTGATCGCCAACGCCGGCATCCTGGTCAGCGAAGTCGTGCTGGTGGCGCGCAAGTCGCGCACCGCGGTGGAGCGCTGGGTGTTCACCGACGTGGGCAAGTTCTCCGGCCTGATCGAAACCATGGACGAGTCCATCAAGTTCCCGATCCATGTTGAGAAGGCGGGCGAGCTGGAAGAAGTGGTGATCGCAGGCCCGACCTGCGACAGCGCGGACATCATGTACGAGCACTACAAGTACGGCCTGCCGCTGAACCTGGCCGCTGGCGACCGCCTGTACTGGCTGTCCACCGGTGCCTACACCACCAGCTACAGCGCGGTGGAGTTCAACGGCTTCCCGCCGCTGAAGGCGTTCTACCTGTAAGGCTTGCTTCCACGAAAAAGCCCCGCTGATGCGGGGCTTTTTCTTTTCCGTCATCGGTAGGGAGCTGGCTCTTCGTAGGAGCGGACCTTGTCCGCGAAATCCATCGCGGCGGAATCCATTGGCGTAGAAGCAAGTCAAGGCTGCGCTCAGTACTTGCTCGCGAACCCAGGCAACGAGGATTGCCGGCAAATCGCGGACGGAGTCCGCTCCTACGAAATCAAAAAACCCTCACCCTGGCTGCGCGCCCCGCTCCTCAAGCGGCAGAGGGGATCGTTCGGAGCAGGGGGAAACCGCAATGACAGCCGGCACGAACAGCCCCCTCTCCGTTCAGGGAGAGGGCTGGGGTGAGGGGAACGCCCAGATCAGCTGCCCCAGATAAAGGCAGTTGCTCCCAAAGGCGAGCCACCGCGCGCAGCAGAATGAAAAACGCCCCGCATTGGCGGGGCGCTCTTCACGGCATCGGGTGCGTATCAGCCCTCTTTGGGCAGTACCTTGGCCGGAGCCTGCGCCGTGGCAGGGGCCTTGCCATCGGTGGCAATCTCCTGCTCGGCCTTGTCCATCGGCAGCTTGTCGAACTCGTGCAGGCCGTCCTTCTTGTACGGGTCGCCGATCCAGCGCGGTGCGGTGGCGAACTGCTGGTTCACCAGGCTCTTGGCCGGCTCGTAGCGGTCGTAGCTCAGGCCGGCGAGGTCCGACAGGGTGTGGATCAGGTGCGAGCTGCTGTAGGAGCGATCGGCCACCGCCTGCAGGTCGCGCGGGTGGGCGGCCTGCCAGCTCGGCGAGGTCCAGACCATGAACGGAATGGTGTACATCGGCCGGGTCGGGTCCATTTCGTTGCGGCCCAGGCGGTCATGGTTGCCGGAGCTGTAGACGTCTTCGCCGTGGTCGGAGAGGTAGAGCATGAAGCCGTTGGCGTTCGCGTCGGAGTAACGCTTGATCAGGCTCGACACCACGAAGTCGTTGTAGCGCACCGCGTTGTCGTAGAAGTTGTAGGTCTCCACCTGGTCATCCGACAACGCCGAGGGCGCGCCCTGGCGGTCCTTGAAGTAGGCGAACTCCTCAGGATAGCGATAGCGGTAGTCCATGTGCGTGCCCAGCAGGTGGATCACGATGAACTTCTTCTGCGCCGGGTCCTTCAGGGCCTTTTCGAATGGCGCCAGCACCACGCCGTCGTACTGGCTGGCGTTCTGGTTGCGCTGGTTGTTCAGGTACGCCTGCTCGTCCGTCTGCTGGGAGAAGGTGGTGAGCATGGTGTTGCGCTTGGTCATCGTCTGCTGGTTGGTGATCCAGAAGGTCTTGTAGCCCGCCTGTTTCATCAGGTTGATCAGCGACGGATCGGTGAGGAAGCGGTCCGGGTTCTGCTCATCGCCGAAGGTGAGGATCTGCTGCATCACCTCGATGGTGTAGGGGCGCGGCGCGACGACGTTCTGGAACACGGTCAGTCCCTTGCCTTGGGCGGCGAGGGCATCGAGGTTCGGCGTGGTGTCGCGGCCGTAGCCGTACAGGTGCATGTGTTGGCGGGTAGTGGATTCACCCAGCACCAGCACCAGGGTGCGCGGGGCTTCGCCGCTGCTGTCCTGGAGGTTCTGCAGGGGCGGCAGCGAGGCGTTCTGCTGCAGCAGCTTCTGCATGTTGTCCAGTTGCTGGCGGTACTGGACATAGCCCACCACCAACTGCCACGGCACCGCCGGTTCCATGCGCGATTGCACCTTCTCCAGCGCCTGAGCGAAGGTGCGCTCCTGGGTGACCATCTGCTTGTAGAACGGATACACGAGGTTCATCGCCACCAGCAGCACGGCTACCGGCACGCGGGCATACAGCGGCAGGGTGACCGGGCGGATGCGCTTCCACAGCAGCACGGCGACCACGGTGTAGGCCAGCAGCGCCAGGCACAGCCAGAGGCTGAAATACTGGCTGAAGTACTCGCCGGCTTCGGCGGTGTTCGACTCGAACATCACGAAGATGACGCTCTGCGAGAACTCCTGCTTGTAGATGCCGAAGTAGCTCAGGCCCACCAGCGAGGCGCCCCAGAGCACCAGGCCGATGACCGCGGCGATGCCTTTGGTGAAGCGCGGCAGCAGCAGCGCCGGAGCGAGCCACAGGCTGCTGAGGAAGAAGGCGTCGCGGAAGCCGGCGAAGCCAGTGGTGCCACTGAACAGGATCAAGGCCTGGGTGACGCCGGAGAAGTACCAGAAGAACAGCAGGAGCCAGCCCAGGCCGGCCCAGTCCACGCCTTTGCGGATGGAAGGTGGAGTAGAGGTAGACACGCGCGCCTCGTCATTTCGTGACACTGCCGAATCGTTCGGCAGCCAGAGAGGCTGCGAGGCTAGCAGTACAGTCGTGAAAAATACGTCAAATTGAAACAGAGTTTTGCTGTCAGGCCACTTCCAGCGCTTGCGCGAGTCGTGCAAGGTCCGTGTCGTCACCCAGTTCGGCGGCGCGCTGGAAGTAGGCCAGGGTCAGTTCGCTCAGGCTCGGCGGCATCGAGGCGGCGAGCTGTTCGCGTGCAACGCGCAGGAAATTGAGGTTGCCACCTTCCAGCGCCCGTTCGAGCCAGATGCGGGCGGCCGGCAAGTCGCCGCGTTCGGCCAGCACCGAGGCGTGGCTGAACTGCCCACGGAAGTCACCCGCTTCGGCGGAGCGGCGGTACCACTGGCGGGCAAGGTCCAGGTCACACGGGACCACCAACCCCTCCTCATGGAAGCGCCCGACCAGGTTCATCGACTTGGCATGACCCAGCGCGGCTGCGCTCTGGTAGAGCGCCAGGGCGCGGGAATCGTCGCGCGCCACGCCGCGCCCGGTGGAGAGCAGGTTGGCGAGGTTGTACATGGCCCAGTCGAGCTTCTGCTGCGCGGCTATCGCGTAATGACGGGCGGCACCGGCCTCATCCTTTTCGCAGCCCCAGCCATGTTCCAGACAGCGGCCGAGCATGTTGCGCGCCATGGCGTGGCCGCGCTCGGCGGCGATGCCGAACCAGGTCAGGGCGAGGCCGATGTCCTGTTCGATGCCGTGGCCGTCGAGGAGGATCTGCCCGAGCAGCGCCTGGGCTTCCAGGTCGCCGTCGCGGGCGCCGGCGAGGATCAGCCGGGCGGCCTGGCGCGGGTTGTCGGCGAGCTGGCCGGTGAGGTCTTCGACGTTGATTTCTTCAGTGCGACGCAGGACGAAACTCATGATGTCTCAGACGTCCACCCAGCGGCGCAGCAGGTTGTGGTAGGTGCCGGTCAGTTCGATCAGTGCCGGGTGTTCCGGCACATCGCGGGTCAGCGCCTGGATCGACTGGTCCATCTGGAACAGCAGGGCGCGCTGGCTGTCCTCGCGCACCAGGCTCTGGGTCCAGAAGAACGAGGCGATGCGCGCGCCACGGGTCACCGGGTTGACCTTGTGCAGGCTGGTGGCGGGGTAGAGCACCAGGTCGCCGGCCGGCAGTTTCACCTGTTGGGTGCCGTAGGTGTCCTGGATCACTAGTTCACCGCCGTCGTAATCCTCCGGGTCGCTGAAGAACAGCGTCGAGGACACGTCGGTACGCACCCGCTCGCGGCCACCCTGGGTGTCGCGCACGGCGTTGTCGATGTGGAAGTCGAACGAACCGCCGCCGGTGTAGCAGTTGAACAGCGGCGGGAAGACCTTGCTCGGCAGCGCGGCGGACTGGAACAGCGGGTTGCTCCACAGGCGCTGCAGCATGGCTTCGCCGATTTCGCGGGCCAGGGGATGGTCCTGCGGCAGTTGCAGGTTGTGCTTGGCGCGGGATGACTGGTAGCCGGCGGTGACCTTGCCGTCGGCCCACTCGGCCTGTTCCAGGGCGGCGCGGATGCGCGTCACCTCATCACGGGTGAAGACGCCGGGAATGTGCAGCAGCATGGGCCGGTTCCATCAGGTTCGATAATTTGCCAATGATAATGATTTGCAACATGTCGGTACAACCGGCATACCCCTACTTCCGACAGGGAGAAAGTGTAAAAGTTGTAAATCATATGCGTATGGTAATGAATGTGAATTGATACAAATTCTTATTTGCAATAAATTGCGCGGCCTTCATGAACCCCTGGGGAGGGAGTCTCGATGTCGCGTCAATCCACCGAGTTCGCCGGCAGCAAGCCGCGCCTTCTAGTCAGCGCTGTCGGCGTGGCGATCACCGCCATGTCCGGTACCCATCTGGCCCACGCCGCCGAGGCGTCCGAGAAGAAGTCTGGCCAGGACGTGCTGTCCCTGGATGCCGACACTGTCGTCGGTAGCCAGCAGCAGGACCCGACCACCTACAACGTCGAGAAGTCCGCCTCGAAGAAGTACACCGCGCCGCTGCTGGACACGCCGCGCTCGGTGACCGTGGTGCCGCAGCAGGTGATCAAGGACACCGGCGCGCTGACCCTGCAGGACGCGCTGCGTACCGTGCCGGGCATTACCTTCGGCGCCGGCGAGGGTGGCAACCCGACGGGTGACCGTCCGTTCATCCGTGGCTTCGACGCGCAGAGCGACACCTACGTCGACGGCGTCCGTGACACCGGAGCCCAATCCCGCGAGGTCTTCAACCTCGAGCAGATCGAAGTCAGCAAGGGCCCGAACTCGGCCTTCGGTGGCCGCGGCTCGGCCGGTGGCAGCCTGAACCTGATCAGCAAGCAGGCCAAGGCCGGCAACTTCACCGACGGCAGCTTCACCTACGGTTCCGACCAGACCCGCCGCTACACCCTCGACACCAACCAGGAGTTCCTCGACGGCAACGCCGCGTTCCGCCTGAACCTGATGACCCACGACCAGAACGTCGCCGGTCGCCAGGCGGTGGACGCCAGCCGCTGGGGTATCGCGCCATCCCTGACCTTCGGCCTCAACGGCCCGACCCGTATCACCGTCAGCCATTACCACCTGGAAAGCGACGACACCCCGGACTCGGGCATCCCGTACGCCAAGAGCGCCGACCGCAGCAAGCACAACCCCGACAAGCCGGTGAACGTCGACCGCGACAACTACTACGGCCTGGAGGATCGCGACTTCCAGAAGAGCCGTATCGACACCAGCACCCTCACCTTCGAGCACGACTTCAACGATGCCCTGGGCCTGCGCAACACCCTGCGCTACGGCACCGCGCACCAGGACTACATCTGGACCCAGCCCGACGACAGCCAGGGCAACATCAACAACGGGAGCGTGTGGCGCCGCAACAACAACCGCGTCAGCACCACCACCACCGCGACCAACCAGACCGACCTGTTCGGCGAGTTCTACCTGGCCGGCTTCAAGAACAGCTTCACCACCGGCCTGGAATTCACCCGCGAAGACAGCAAGCGCGACGGCTACACGGTGAACACCAATACCGGTTCCAGCGCCGGCGCCAACAAGTGCCGCCCGGCCATCATCGGCGCACCCAGCGGCTACAACTGCACCAGCCTGGAAAATCCCAATCCGCACGATCCGTGGAATGGCAGCATCGTCCGCAACTACAAGCCGCTGAACACCGTGGCCACCACCAAGGCGATCTACGGCTTCGACACCATCGACCTGAACGAGCAATGGCAGGTCAACGTCGGCGCGCGTTTCGACAGCTTCGAGACCACCGCGAAGAACCACGGCGTGACTCCGAACACCAAGTTCGAGGACAGCTCCAGCTTCTGGAACTGGCAGGCCGGTGTGGTCTACAAGCCGGCGCCCAACGGCAGCATCTACGCCTCCTACGCCACTTCCGCGACCCCGCCTGGCTCCATGCTGGACAACGGTGACACCGGCAACGCCGTGGATACCTTCGCGGTGAAGAACAACCTGGAGCCGGAAGAAACCACCAACTACGAAATCGGCACCAAGTGGAACTTCCTCGACGAGCGCCTGGAGCTGACCGCGGCGATCTTCCGCACCGACAAGGACAACGCCCGCGTACTGGTAGCCAACCAGACCTACGACAACGCCGGCCAGTCCCGCGTCGACGGCATCGAGCTGTCCGCCAGCGGCAAGCTGACCGACAAGTGGAAGGTCTTCGCCGGCTACAGCTACCTCGACAGCGAGCTGGTCAAGGCGGGCAAGGCGGGTCGTACCGGCACGGTGAATGCCACCGCACCGTCCAACGACGGCAACAAGATGCCTAACACCCCGGAAAACAGCTTCAGCCTGTGGACCACCTACGACGTCCTGCCCAACGCCACCATCGGCGGCGGCACCTTCTACGTCGACAAGGTCTATGGCGACGTGGCCAACACCATGTACGTGCCGGACTACTGGCGCTACGACGCGATGGCTGCCTACAAGCTGAGCAAGAACGTCGACTTCCAACTCAACGTGCAGAACGTCTTCGACAAGAAGTACTTCGACAAGGCCTACGCCGCGCACTACGCGTCGCAGGCGGCCGGCCGCACCGTGCTGCTGTCCACCAACTTCCACTTCTAAGGTCGCGCACCTCTGGCGACCCGCCCCGGCCGATGCTCCTCGGCCGGGGCGTTTCTTTGTCCGGGTCGAGCCCGGGGCGGACGTAAGGCCTGGGTAAAGTTTGTTAAATCGGCTGCGTTTGCGAGCCATTCTCAATAAAATGCCGCCCTGCGTGATGGGTGTCCGAAGGTGAAGCCGCGGTGTTGAAGAAAGTCCTGTTCCAGTTGCATTGGGTGTTCGGTATCAGCGCAGGCCTGGTGCTGGCGCTGATGGGCCTCACCGGAGCGATGCTGTCGTTCCAGGATGAAATCCTGCGTGCCATGAACCCCGACAGCCTCGTGGTGGAAAAGCGCGCCGAGGGCGTGCTGCCAATGGACGAACTGATCCACCGGGTGGAAAGCGCCGAACCGGGCAAGAAAGTCGCCTTCGTCTGGGTGAAGGTCGACAGCGACGATGCCGCGCGCGTGTTCTACACCCCCAAGCCGGGTGAGCGTCGTGGCGAGTCGCGCTATGTCGACCCTTATGATGGCCGCTTCCTGCCCGCGCCCGTGGGCGAGGGCGCCTTCATGTTCATCATGCAACTGCACCGCTTCCTCGCCGCCGGCGAGACCGGTCAGAAGGTCACGGGCGCCTGCACCCTGATCCTGATCTTCTTCTGCCTCTCCGGCCTGTACCTGCGCTGGCCGCGCAACGCGCTGAACTGGCGCACCTGGCTGACCTTCGACTGGGCCAAGAAGGGCCGCGCCTTCAACTGGGACCTGCACGCCGTGGCCGGCACCTGGTGCCTGGTGTTCTATCTCCTGGCCTCATTGACCGGCCTCTACTGGTCCTACGAGTGGTACCGCAACGGCCTGTTCAAGCTGCTGGACGACGCCCCCGCCGGGCAGGCCAAGGGTGGCCAGCGCGGCGGCGGCAAACGTGGCCCCGCGCCGGAAGGCCCGCCGCCGGTGGTCGATGCCACGGCCATCTGGAACACCATCCAGCAGACCGGTGGCTCCGCCATGACCGCCTACAACCTGCGCCTGCCGCCGGTGAAGGGCCAGCCGGCCACCGTGTTCTACCTCCTCGATGACGCCGCCCACGAGCGCGCCTTCAACGAGATGACCATCGACCCGGCCAGCGGCAAGCTGCTCAAGGACCGCCGCTACAACGACAGCAGCACCGGCAAGCAACTGCTCACCAGCGTCTACGCGCTGCACGTGGGCAGTTACTTCGGGCTGACCGGGCGCATCCTGATGATGCTTGCCAGCCTGACCATGCCGCTGTTCTTCGTCACCGGCTGGCTGCTGTACCTCGACCGCCGCCGCAAGAAGCGCGCAGCGCTGGCCGCCCGTGGCGAGCTGGGCAACACCGCAGGTGGCGCCGACTCCTGGCTGATCGGCTATGCCAGCCAGAGCGGCTTCGCCGAGCAACTGGCCTGGCAGAGCGCCGGTCAGTTGCAGGCCGCCGGCCTGCCGGTGCGCGTGGAACCGCTGAGCAAGCTGGACCGCGTGCAACTGGAACAGACCCGCAACGCGCTGTTCGTGGTCAGCACCTTCGGCGAGGGCGAGGCGCCGGACAGCGCTCGTGGCTTCGAGCGCCAGGTGCTCGGCCAGACCCTCGGCCTCAATGACCTGCGCTTTGCCGTGCTCGCCCTGGGCGATCGCCAGTACGAACACTTCTGCGGCTTCGCCCGGCGCATGCAGGGCTGGCTGCAAGGGCAGGGCGCGCGCCCGCTGTTCGACGGCGTGGAAGTGGACAATGGCGACGCCGCCGCGCTGCACGACTGGCAGGTGCGCCTGGCCGAGCTCTCCGGCGCCGCGCCGCAAGTGGCCTTCACCGCGCCGGCCTTCGAGGTCTGGACACTGAGCGGCCGTGAGCACCTCAATCCCGGCAGCCAGGGCGAATCCACCTGGCTGCTGCGTCTGACCGCACCGAACGATTCGCAGATCGACTGGGCCGCTGGCGACCTGGTGGAAATCGTCCCGCGCCAACCAGAGTTCCTGGTCGCCCGCTGGCTCGAACGCCTCGGCCTGGAAGGTGCCGCTAGTGTGCAGCTGGATGGCCTGGCCATGCCGCTCAAGGATGCCCTGGCCGGCTGCCTGCTGCCGGGCAACCTCGAACACCTGGTCGGCCTGCACGGCCAGGCGGTGGTCGATGCGCTGATCAAACTTTCTGTGCGCCAGTACTCCATCGCCTCGCTGCGCAGCGAAGGCGCGATGGAGCTGATCGTGCGCCAGGAACAGCACGCCGACGGTTCGCTGGGCATCTGCTCCGGCTGGCTGACCGAGTATCTGCCCGAAGGCGGCAGCCTGCTGCTGCGCCTGCGCCGTAACCGCAGCTTCCACCTGAGCGAGGATGATCGCCCGCTGATCCTGATCGGCAATGGCACCGGCATCGCCGGTCTGCGCGCGCTGCTGCACGCCAGCGTCGCCGAGGGCCGCACGCGCAACTGGCTGATGTTCGGCGAGCGCAACATTGCCCACGACTTCTATTGCCGCGACGAATTGGACCGGATGCTGGCGCGTGGCGAGCTGCAGCGCCTGGACGTCGCCTTCTCCCGCGACCAGGCCCAGAAGGTCTACGTGCAGGACCGCCTGCGCGCCAATGGCGAAACCCTTGTCCAGTGGCTGGACCAGGGCGCAGCGATCTACGTTTGCGGCAGCCTGCAAGGCATGGCCGAAGGTGTCGACCGTGCCTTGCGCGAGATACTTGGCGATGCCGAGGTCGAGGAGTTGCTGGAGAGCGGGCGTTATCGGCGCGACGTTTATTGAGCGAGAGCGCCGAGCCAAGTCGTAGGACGCATAACGTTCGACGTTATGCGCCGTCCAACCGGTGCGACGGCGTACAACCGCGAACGGTTGTACGCCCTACGAGGCTGCGCGCGTTGCATGTTGTAGGAGCGAGCTTGCTCGCGAACGGATTTGCCGGCGGCTCTAGCGCTGGGCGCGCGCGAGCAAGCTCGCTCCTCCAGGATCAAATGCGCCTCACGCTAACCCTGGCTGCACGCTCCGCTCCTCAAGTGGGTGAGGGGACAGTTCGGTATAGGGTGGAACCGTGGCGTCAGCCGGCACGTACTGCTCCCTCTCCCTCTGGGAGAGGGCTGGGGTGAGGGCAAGCCAAACGCCAGATTTCACCCGGAAACGGACTGGACCCGCGACGCTCTTCCGTTGTCCGCAAACAAAAAGGCCCCCGCGAAAGCGGAGGCCTTTTTGTCTGCGTGGTCTTCAGATCCAGCCACTCAAATCCACAGGAAAACCGCCAGCACCGCCGCGAAGAATCCCCACTTCTGCAAGTAATACAGCTTGCGATTGCGCTTCTTCAGGGCCTTGCCCTGCAGGCGGATCTTGTACAGCGAGGCGAAAGCGCGGTTGATGCCACCGGTCTTGTCGCCCGCGTCGTTGGGCGAGGCCGCCGCAGCCATCACGTTACGACTGAACCAGCGGTTGAAGGCCGTCACCCAGCCGTACTTCAGCGGGCGCTCGATGTCGCAGAACAGAATCACCCGGTCATGCTCCGTGGTGTTCTCGGCGTAGTGGATATAGGTCTCGTCGAACACCACTGCCTCGCCGTCGCGCCAGTGGTAGCGCTCGCCGTCGACCTCGATGAAGCAGCCCGGATCGTTCGGCGTCAGCAGGCCCAGGTGATAGCGCAACGAACCGGCGTACGGGTCGCGGTGGCGCACCAGGCGCGAGCCGGGCGGCAGTTCGGCGAACATCGCGGCCTTCACCGACGGAATCTGCCGCAGCAGTTCGGTGGTCTTCGGGCACAGGGCGTCGGCGGACGGATGGCTATCGTCGTACCATTTCAGGTAGAAGCGCTTCCAGCCGGTCTTGAAGAAGGAGTTGAAGCCCACGTCGTTGAGCTGCTCGGAGCGCTTGATGCTGCCGGCGTCGCGCAGGTGCAGGGCCTCGCTGCGGATGGCTTCCCAGTTTTCGGAAAGCAGGCGCATCTCGGGGAATTCGTCGGTCGCAAGATAGGGACGGCTCGGTACCTTGGAGAACATATACATCAGGCAGTTGATCGGCGCCAGGAAGCTGGAGTGGTCACTCAGCTGGCGCGTGAACTTGTGGCGCACCCGCCCACGCAGGTGGACATAAACGATGCTCAGGCCGAAGGCGGCCAGGATGGCGGCTTTAATCATTCGGGGGAAGGTTTCCACGGGTCTAGAGGAAGAATGTTACTCCTCCTGAACGTGACTGAGTATTCTCCGAAGGCCAAAGGCCACTCGCTGCTTTAACCTGTAGGAAATATGGAAGGACGGCGACATCGATGACCGAGCCCACCCCGCGAATCCTGCTCAACTGCGACATGGGCGAAAGCTTCGGCGCCTGGCGCATGGGCGACGACGTCCACGCCATGCCGCTGGTCGACCAGGCCAACCTCGCCTGCGGCTACCACGCGGGTGACCCGCTGACCATGCAGCGGACCGTGCGCCTGGCGGTGGAGCAGGGCGTCAGTATCGGGGCGCACCCGGCCTACCCGGACCTCGCCGGTTTCGGCCGCCGCCACATGAGCTGCTCGCCCGAGGAAGTCCACGCCCTGGTGCTCTACCAGATCGGCGCGCTGGATGCCTTCTGCCGCGCCGCCGGCACCCAGGTGGCTTATGTGAAGCCCCACGGCGCGCTGTACAACGATCTGGTGCGCGACGATGCGCTGCTGTCGGCGGTGCTCGATGCCTGCGCCGCCTACCGCAAGCGCCTGCCGCTGATGGTACTGGCCCTGGCCGACAACAGCCGCGAGCTGCAACTGGCCGATGCCGCCGACGTGCCGCTGATGTTCGAAGCCTTCGCCGACCGCGCCTACCTGCCCGACGGCCAGCTCGCCCCGCGCCGGCTGTGCAACGCCGTGCACCACGAGCCGCAACGCATTCTCGACCAGGCCCTGGCCATCGCCCGTGGCGAGCCTTTCCCGGACATCGACGGCAACCCGCTGCGGCTACGCGCCGACAGCCTCTGCGTGCATGGCGACAATCCGGAATCCCTGGCGGTGCTGCGGCGCCTGCGTGGCCTGCTGGACCAGGCATGATTCGCCTCGAGCCCTTCGGCGCCACGGCGCTGCTGATTACCCTCGCCGAGCAGGCCGACGCTGCGCTGCCCTTGCGCATCGCACGCCTGGCCGAGCGCCTGCAGAGTGAACTGGGCGCGGCGCTGACCGATTGCGTGCCGGGCTGGACCACGCTCTTGCTGCACTATGACCTGCTGCGCATCGACCCGGCGCAACTGCAACGCCGGGTGCAGGCCGCGCTGGCCAACTGGCCTGCAGAGTGCGGCGAACTTCACGCCGGACGCCTGCACGAGATCGGCGTCTGGTATGCCGGCGAAGACCTCGCTGAGGTCGCTCGTCTCTGTGGCCTCACCGCTGCGCAGGTGATCGATCTGCACGCCAGTCGCGACTACCGCGTCGGCGCCATCGGTTTCGCCCCGGGCTTCGCCTACCTCGGCGAGCTCGATGAACGCCTCGCTCTGCCGCGCCGCGCTACGCCGCGCACCCGCGTGCCCGCTGGCAGCCTGGCGATCGCCGAACGGCAGACGGCGGTTTACCCACAGGCCTCGCCCGGTGGTTGGCATCTGCTGGGGCGTACCGCCCAGCGCTTGTTCGATGCGCATCGGGAGCCGCCTTGTCCGCTGGCCGTGGGCGATCGGGTGCGCTTCGTGCCCATCGACGAAGCCGCTTTTCGCGCCACCGGTGGTGAAGCATGAGCCTGACGATCATCGCCTGTGGCCCGCTGTGCCTGCTGCAGGATGCCGGTCGCCAGGGCTGGCAACGGCTCGGCGTTTCTCCTGGCGGACCTGTGGATAAACACGCCGCGGCCTGGGCCAATCGCCTGCTCGGCAATCTTTATGGCACAGCAGTGTTGGAGATTGCGCTGGGCGGCTTGGAGCTGGAGGTGCAGGACGATACCTGGCTCGCGCTGACCGGTGCCGAGCTGCCCGCGCAGCTCGATGGCGAACCGCTTCCGGCCTGGTCGCGCTTTCACGTCCGTGCCGGGCAGCGCCTGAAACTGGGCTTCGCCCGTGCCGGGCAGCGCGCCTATCTCGCTGCCGTCGACGGGTTTCGTGGGGTGCCGGTGCTGGGCAGCGTTTCGACCCAGGTGCGGGAGAAGCTCGGGGGTCTTACCGGTAATGGTGAGCCCCTGGCCGTGGGGGATGTGCTGGAATGCGCCGCTGCGGGCGAGCATTTCTCCCGTGGCACCGAGGTACCCTGGCCCTATCGGCCGGACTACCGGGAACCCGCTGTCCTGCGCGTCTTGCCAGGTCCGGACGCCTTCACCGCCGAACAGCGCCGGGCTTTCTTCACCCAGCCCTGGCAGATCAGTCCGCAATCCGATCGCATGGGCGTGCGACTGCGCGGCGAGGCGCTGGGCGCACCTCGTCGGCAATGGTCGTTGGGAGTCGTGGAAGGCGCCATCCAGGTGCCGCCGGATGGCCAGCCGATCATCCTGCTGGCCGACCGGCAGACCATGGGCGGCTACCCGTTGCTGGGTATGCTGCACCCGCTGGACATCGGGCGCCTGGGGCAATGCCCGGCGCATAGCGAGGTGAGTTTTGTCGAGGCTGACGTGGAACAGGCGCAGGCGGACCTGCGCGCATTCCTGAGGTTCTTCTCCGGCTAAACTCAGCCTTCGAAGCGTTCACCACGAAACACTCGCCGTGGATTGCCACGCTCCAACTGGTGATGCACCAGTCGGCGCTCGGCACGCAGCTCGCTGTCTGCCTGCTCCGCGCGTTCCTCCAGCTTGCGGGCGATCAGCAGCAGCGCCAGGCGTTTGTTGGCGTGCTGGCTGCGCTCGCTCTGGACCTTGACGCTAAGGCCGGAGGCGACGTGGGTGGCGCGCACGGCGGAGTCAGTGGTGTTGACGTGCTGGCCGCCGGGACCGGAGGAGCGCAGCGTCTCGAAGCGTACTTCGCCTTCGAGGCTGGCCGGTGGCGCGCTGAACTGCGCGCCGCCGAAGTACCAGTTCTTGCGCCCGTGGTTGGGCCGGTAAGGGCTGGCGCAGACCCATTGCAGGGTGCCACTCCAGCTCTCGGCCAGCACGACCGCCGAGTCGCCCTCCAGCGCCAGCAGCACCGAGAGCAGGGTGCCCCGGCGCGGTCCGGCTTCTTCCTCGATCACGCGAACCTCGGCCCCGAGGGTTTCAGCCTCGCGCAGCAGGCGTTGCAGCGCCTTGGCCACGGCCAAGGCGCATTCATCCGGCCCCTGGGCCGCGGAAAGTTGCAGCAGAATCATCAGCAGCACTCCCCGCGGGTCTTGTAGGTCAGCACCGGCTTCAGCCGCGCCAGTACCCGCAGCAGTCCCGCTTCGCGCAGCGCGCCGACCACCGAGTCGATGGCCTTGTAGGCTTCCGGCGCCTCCTCGTAGATCAGCCCGCGATCACCGCAGATCACCCGGCTGCCCAGTGCGGTGCGGGCCAGTTGTTCGACGCGGTAGCGCGTCGAGAGACGGTCCTTGCACTCGCTGCGCATCCACTTGCGCCCCGCGCCGTGGGCGAGGGAGAAGAGGCTGCGCGGGTCGGCGACCGGCTCCACCAGGTAGCTGTAGTCGCCGCGCGAGCCGGGGATGACCATCACCCCGCGGTCCGCCGGCGTCGCGCCCTTGCGGTGCAGCCAGCCGTCGATGCCTTCGACCTGCGCCGGGCTAACCAGGTTGTGGTTCACGTCCAGCACCTGCGAACCGTCGGCGCGCAGGCGGTCGAGCATGCGCAGGGCGATCAGCTGGCGGTTGGCTTCGGCGAAGCGCAGGGCGCCGTCATGACGGGCCAGGTAATGCGCGCAGTCTTCGCTGCCTTCTTCGAGGCCCTGGTGGCTGAAGCGATCCACCTGCTCGCGCAGGATTGCTTCGCCCAGCCCGCGCGAGCCGCTGTGCACCAGCAGGAGCAGGTGACGACGGTCGAGTGCGAGCGCTTCCACGGCTTCGGCGTCATACACCTGGTCGAGTTGCTGCAGTTCCGCGAAGTGGTTGCCGCCGCCGATGGTGCCCAGCGAATGCTCGTGGCCGCACGGTGGCAGACCGAAACTGGCGATGCGCTCGCTCCAGTCTTCGTCCAGCGGGCCGTCGAGGTTGCCCAGGCGCTTTTCCAGCTTGTCCAGGTTGAGCTTGGCGCTGGCGATATCGGTGCGCCACAGCGCCATGCCGCAGCCGATGTCGTTGCCTACCAGTGCCGGATACAGGCGGCCGGTGGAGAAGAACGCGGCGCCGATCGGATAGCCACGTCCTGGGTGCAGGTCCGGCATGCCGGCGACCTGCTGCATGCCCGGCAGGCGGGCGGTGGTTTCCAGTTGCTGGATCGCTTTGCCTTCGATCCAGGTGTCGTCCGCGGCTATCAGGGTGATGCCGTCGGACAGATTTTTGATGCAATTGCCCATTGTCCAATCCCATGAGGAATGAAACGAAAAAAGAGGATGGGGGCAGGCCGGAGCCGGGCAATGCGATGCCGCCAACGGGGCGGCGGGGAAGCGATTACGCCAGACGCGACCTGCAAAGGGTGATCAGTGCTTGCATGATGTCTCTCCTTTGCTGTCGGTGGATGGAAGGTGGCGAATGATAGGCGCGCGGCCGCCCGCGCGCAATCCTCGCTATTTTGGCAGGTGCCGCAGCGGCAGCGGTGCCGACTCCTTCACCGTCTGGATGGCGAAGTTGCTGCGGATGTCGCTGACGCCCGGCAGCTTGAGCAGGGTGCCGGTGAGGAACTGCTCGTAGGCGCGCAGGTCGGGCAGGACGACTTGCAGGAGGAAGTCCGATTCGCCGCTGACCAGGTGCACCGAGATGACTTCCGGCAGGTCGATCACCGCCTGGCGGAAGGCGGCAGCGCTGGAGTCGCTGTGGCGTTCGACTTTGACGCCGACGAACACGGTCAGCCCCAAACCGACCTCGTCGCGGCCCAGTTCGGCGTGGTAGCCACGGATCATCCCGGCCTCTTCCAGTAGGCGCACCCGGCGCAGGCAGGGAGAGGGGGAGAGGCCTATTTCCTCGGCGAGCTGCACGTTGGTCAGGCGTCCATCGCGCTGCAAGGCAGCGAGGATGCGGTGGTCGTACGCGTCCAGCTTTGGGGTTGGCATGATTGGCTACTCAGCTAAATTAGGTTGGCAGGATATGCCAATCATGTGCTCCATGCTGGTCGAATACGCAAGCACCTGCGTCGACCTTCAGGCATAGAATCCTTATCCACAATGAATTCTTAGGAGTGGCTCTTGTGGATATCGGTGTCTTCCTGCTGGCCCTGGCGATGGTCTACCTGCTGCCCGGGCCGGACATGATTCTCCTGCTGCATACCGGCGCTCGCGATGGATACCGCGCAGCATTGGCAACCGCGCTCGGCCTGGGCCTGGCGCGCGCCTGCCATGTGGCGCTGGCGGCGACCGGGCTGGCGCTGCTGTTCCGCACCGCGCCCTGGACCTTCGATGTGGTGCGCATCGGCGGGGGCCTTTACCTGGCGTGGATCGGCCTGCAATTGCTCCGTGCGCCGGTGGGTGTGCCGGTGGCGGAAGGGACCGCTGGGTTATCCACAGTGAGCTACCGCCGTGCCTTTCGTCGCGGCCTGCTGACCAATCTGCTCAACCCCAAGGCGCTGCTGTTCTGTTCGGTGCTGTTGCCGCAGTTCATTCATCCGCAGAACGGACCTCTGCTCATGCAGTTCGCGTTGCTGGGCGCTGTACTGGTGGTGGTCGGGTTGGGTTTCGACAGTTTCTATGCGCTCAGCGGCGAACGCATGGGGCGCTGGCTGGCGCGCCACAGGACGATGCAGCGGGTGCAGCAGTGGGGCTTCGGCGGCATCCTGCTGGGCTTCGGCGTGCGCCTCGCGCTGATCCGCGATCTGTAGGGACAGTTTCGGTGCGGTGGTGAGCAAGTTGGAGAACAGCGCAAACGGCTCCTACAGGTCTTCTGGGAGGATTTTCCACAGCCGTGCCATGGACGGCTTCTGCGGATTACGTGCGACCACCAGCAGCCCCAATTCCTTGCCGCGCAACTCGCGCAGCAACTGCGCGCCCTGGCGTGGCTGTAGGTTCTCGGCGAGATGCCCGAGGGCGATGACGGCCGCGGCTGGGTGGGTGGCGACCGGCACGTAGCTGCCGTCGTCCATGTCCAGCACAACGTGCTGCTCGCCGGCATCCGGTGCGGGGACGTGGAGGTTGGCCTTGAGCAGATGCGCCAGGGCTTCGCTGCGCTGCGTTGTCGACATCCGTTCCTGCAGCGCACGCTCCAGTGGCAGGAAGTCTCCCCCGGGCGCCGCTGTCGGTTTCGTGGGAGATGGCGGAGCCGGCGGCTCGGCCTTCACTGGTGCCGGTCTGGGGCGTGCTACCGGAGTTGGCGGCGGCGGAGCGACATCCAGCTCATCCGAGGCAAGTCCGTCCCAGTCGATCTCGTCGAGGTCGACTTCTTCACTGGTGTTCTTCTGCGGCGTGGGCTTCTTCCGCGATTTCACCGCTGCGCGGACATCCATCCGCCGTTGCCGCTTCCATTTGTGGAGCTGCACATTGGCGATGATGGCGGTAGCGAGGATGAGCAGGAGGAAAAACAGCAGCATGAAGATCGTGGCCCTGTGGATAACGGCCACTGCGGTGCAGGACAGTGGCGGGACGCAACCCTAGCGGGACTATCGGGAACAGGGGGTAGGACTGTTCCGATACTGTCGTAATGCGCGACTGTTACCGAAAGAGGGGCCGGCCTATGACCGGCCCTTTTCGCATCAGTTCAGGAACTGCTCGGCGTGGTGACAGGCGACCTGGCGTTCATCCAGCAAACGCAGTTCCGGCACCTCGGTCTTGCAGCGCTCGGTCGCGTAAGGGCAGCGCTTGTGGAAGGCGCAGCCGCTGGGCGGGTTGAGCGGGTTGGGCAGTTCGCCCTGGATCTTGATCTTCGGCTTGGTCGGATCGGGGTGGATTGCCGGCGTCGCCGAGAGCAGGGCCTGGGTGTAGGGGTGCAGCGGGCGCGCGTAGAGCTTGTCCGCCGGGCCCATTTCCGCTGGGCGGCCGAGGTACATCACCAGCACGTCGTCGGCTACGTGGCGGACCACGGCGAGGTTGTGGGAGATGAACACATAGGCAGTGCCGAACTCTTCCTGCAAATCCATGAACAGGTTGAGCACCTGGGCCTGGATCGACACGTCCAGCGCCGAGGTCGGCTCGTCCGCCACCAGCACCTTGGGTCGCAGCATCATGGCGCGGGCCAGGGCAATGCGCTGGCGCTGGCCGCCGGAGAACATGTGCGGATAGCGCTGGTAGTGCTCGGGGCGCAGGCCGACCTGCTTCATCATCGTCTGCACCCGCTCGCGGCGTTCCGCACGGGACAGGCTGGTGTTGATCAGCAGCGGTTCGGCCAACTGGTCACCGATCTTCTGCCGCGGGTTGAGCGAGGCGTAGGGGTTCTGGAAGACCATCTGCACGTCGCGGCGCAACTGCTTGCGCTGCTCGTGGTTGGCGCCTTTCACCTCCTGGCCGGCAATCTGCAGCGAGCCGGAGGTGGGTTCTTCGATCAGGGTCAGGGCGCGGGCGAGGGTGGACTTGCCGCAGCCGGATTCGCCGACCACGGCGAGGGTCTTGCCGGCCTGCAGCTCGAAGGACACGCCGTTCAGTGCGCGGACCAGGGCGTGCGGCTTGAACAGGCCCTGGGAAATTTCATAGTGACGGGTCAGGTCGCGGGCGGTCAGAACGGCGTTCATCGGGCCACCTCGGTGTTCAGGTTGAGCGGGTAGAAGCAGCGCACGGCGCCGCGCTCATGGGGTTCCAGGGCCGGACGCACCGTGCGGCAGTTGTCCCGCACGTAAGGGCAGCGCGGCGACAGCAGGCAGCCCTGCGGCCGGTCGTACTTGCCGGGCACGATGCCGGGCAGGGTGGCCAGGCGTTCCTCGCCGGCGCTGTGCTCGGGGATCGCCTTGAGCAGCGCTTCGGTATACGGATGGGTCGGCAGGTCGAACAGCGCCGGCACCTGGCCGATTTCCACCGCCTGGCCCGCGTACATCACGCAGACGCGCTGGGCGGTCTCGGCGACCACGGCGAGGTCGTGGGTGATCAGGATCAGCGCCATGCCCTGGTCGCGCTGCAGGTTCAGCAGCAGCTCCATGATCTGCGCCTGGATGGTCACGTCCAGCGCGGTGGTGGGTTCGTCGGCGATCAGCAGCTTGGGCTCGCCGGCAATCGCCATGGCGATGGCGACGCGTTGGCTCATGCCGCCGGAGAGCTGGTGCGGGTAGGCGTCCAGGCGCTGGGCGGCGCCAGGGATTTCCACCCGTTCGAGCAGTTCCAGGGCGCGCTGGCGCAGGGCCTTGCCGCGCAGGCCGAGGTGCAGCTTGAGCACTTCCTCGATCTGGTAGCCGACGGTGAAGCTGGGGTTGAGGGCGGTCATCGGGTCCTGGAAGACCATGGCGATGTCCTTGCCGACGATGCGCCGACGCTCACGGCCCTTCAGGCGCAGCATGTCGGTGCCATCGAACTGCATGGTGTCGGCGGTGATGATGCCGGGGGCGTCGATCAAGCCCATCAGGGCCATCATGGTCACTGACTTGCCGGAGCCGGATTCGCCGACGATGGCCAGGACTTCGCCCTTGTCCACCGAGAGGTCGAGGCCATCCACCACCGGGATGGCATTGCGGTCGCCGAAGCGGACCGAGAGATTGCGCAGGTCGAGGAGGCTCATACGGCGGTCTCCATCAGGCTTTTCTTGTTGTCGTTGGCGATCTTGAGGCTGTGCATGGTCACTGTCCTCACGCCGCGTTCTTCAGCTTCGGATCCAGCGCGTCGCGCAGGCCGTCGCCCATCAGGTTGATCGCCAGGACGCTGAGCAGGATGGTCAGGCCGGGTAGCGAGACGACCCACCAGGCGCGCTCGATGTAGTCGCGCGCGGAGGCCAGCATGGTGCCCCACTCAGGGGTTGGCGGTTGCACGCCGAGGCCGAGGAAGCCCAGGGCGGCGGCGTCGAGGATGGCCGAGGAGAAGCTCAGCGTGCCCTGCACGATCAGCGGCGCCATGCAGTTGGGCAGCACGGTGACGAACATCAGGCGCAGGGTGCCGGCGCCGGCCAGGCGCGAGGCGGTGACGTAGTCACGGTTCAGTTCGCCCATCACGGCGGCGCGGGTCAGGCGCACGTAGGCCGGCAGCGAGACGATGGCGATGGCGATCACGGTGTTGATCAGGCCTGGGCCGAGGATGGCGACGATGGCCACCGCCAGCAGCAGCGAGGGCAGGGCCAGCATGATGTCCATCAGGCGCATGATCACCGGGCCCAGGCGCGTCGGCGAGAAGCCGGCGAGCAGGCCGAGGAAGATGCCGGGGATCATCGAGATCAGCACCGAGGTCAGGCCGATCATCAGCGACAGCCGCGCGCCATGCATCAGGCGCGAGAGCAGGTCGCGGCCCAGCTCGTCGGTGCCCAGCAGGAACTGCCACTGGCCACCTTCGAGCCAGACTGGCGGGGTGAGCAGGAAGTCGCGGAACTGCTCGCTCGGATCGTGCGGCGCGACCCAGGGCGCGAACAGTGCGCAGAACACGATGACCAGCATGAACAGCAGGCCACCGACCGCGCCCTTGTTGCGCGAGAAGGCGTGCCAGAATTCTTTCAACGGTGACGGGTAGACCAGGCTCGGGTCGCTGGCGGGAGCTGGGGAAACGTTGCTCATGTCGTCGACTCCTTAGCGCTGGTGACGGATGCGCGGGTTGGCGAGGCCGTAGAGGATGTCCACGATGAAGTTCACCAGGATCACCAGGGTCGCCACCAGCAGGATGCCGTTCTGCACCACCGGGTAGTCGCGGCGGCCGATGGCGTCGATCAGCCATTTGCCGATGCCGGGCCAGGAGAAGATGGTTTCGGTCAGGACCGCGCCGGCCAGCAGCGTGCCGACCTGCAGGCCGAACACGGTGAGCACCGGGATCATGGCGTTGCGCAGGGCGTGTACGAACACCACGCGGGCCGGCGAGAGGCCCTTGGCCCGGGCAGTGCGCACGTAGTCCTCGCGCAGCACTTCGAGCATTGAGGAACGGGTCATCCGGGCGATCACCGCCAACGGGATGGTGCCCAGCACGATGGCGGGCAGGATCAAGTGGCGCACGGCGTCCATGAAGGCGCCTTCCTCATCGGACAGCAGGGTGTCGATGAGCATGAAGCCGGTCTTCGGCTCGATGTCGTAGAGCAGGTCCAAGCGCCCGGAGACCGGCGTCCAGCCCAGGCTCACGGAGAACAGCATGATGAGGATCAGGCCCCACCAGAAGATCGGCATCGAGTAGCCGGCCAGGGAAATGGTCATCACTCCGTGGTCGAACAGCGAGCCGCGCTTGAGCGCCGCGATCACCCCGGCGAGCAGGCCGAAGACGCCGGCGAACAGCAGGGCCGCCAGTGACAGTTCGAGGGTGGCGGGGAACAGGGTGAGGAATTCGTGCCAGACGCTGTCGCGGGTGGTCAGCGATTCGCCGAGGTTGCCCTGGGCGAGGTTGCCGATGTAGTCGAGGTACTGCTGGTAGAGGGGCTTGTCGAGCCCCAGGCGGTGCATGGCCTCGGCATGCATCTGCGGATCGACGCGGCGTTCACCCATCATCACTTCCACGGGGTCGCCCGGAATCAGGCGGATCAGCGCGAAGGTAAGCAGGGTGACGCCGAAGAAGGTCGGGATCAGCAGACCGAATCGGCGTGCGATGAAACTGAGCATGGTGTTTGGGGGCTCCTCACCGAGCAGCTACCCGTCGGGGGTGATGACGGGCGCCGGTTTCTTATCACTTTGCCGGCTATTGGATTCGAACAGCGGCGAAGTTGTTATTGGTCATCGGGTTGATGGTGTAACCCGAGATATTGCTGCGGCGCACATTGAACAGTTTAGGATGCGCCAGGGGAATCCACGGGGATTGCTCGTGGAATATGGATGTCGCCTTTCTATAAAGTTCCGCCCGTTTTGTGGGGTCATTCGTCTGACGGCCTTCCTGTATCAGCGCTTCGAACTCCTGATTGCACCAGAACGCCTGGTTTTCGCCGGATTTCGCGGCGGCGCAGCTCAGGTTCGGGCTGACGAAGTTGTCCGGGTCGCCGTTGTCGCCGGCCCAGCCCAGCAACGACAGGTCGTGTTCGCCGGCCTTGGAGCGCTTGAGCAGCTCGCCCCACTCCAGGGAGCGGATCTGCAGGTCGATGCCGGCTTTGGCCAGATCGGCCTGCATCATCTGTGCCGCCAGCGCTGGATTGGGGATGGTCGGCGAGCTGCCGTTGCGGATGAAGAGCGTCAGCTTGAGGTTCTCCGCACCGGCTTCCTTCAGTAACGCCTTGGCCCGTTCCGGGTCATGGGGCCAGTCCTGCAGGTCCTTGTTGTAGCCGAGCAGCGTCGATGGATACGGATTGATCGCCGGGCTCGCGGCGTTGGCGCCGAACACGGCGTCGATCAGGGCCTTCTTGTCGATGGCGAGGTTGATCGCCTGGCGCACGCGCACGTCGTCCAGCGGCTTGTGTTGGGTGTTGATGGCCACGTAGGTGGTCATCAGCGCATCGATGCTGTCCACCGCAAGGTTCTTGTCCTGCTGCAGGGCGGGTGCGTCCGAGGGCTTGGGACACAGGGCGATCTGGCATTCGTTGCGCCGCACCTTCTGCATGCGCACGTTCGGGTCGAGGGTGATGGCGAACACCAGGTTGTCGATTGCCGGCTTGCCGCCGAAATAGTCGGGGTTGGCGCGGTAGCGCACCTGGGCGTCCTTGGCGTAGCGGTTGAAGACGAAAGGACCGGTGCCGATGGGCAGGTTGTTGATCTGGCCCTGCTTGCCGGCTGCCAGCAATTGGTCGCCGTATTCCGCGGAATAGATCGAGGCGAAGCCCATGGCCATGTCGGCGAGGAACGGCGCTTCGGGGTGGTTGAGGGTGAAGCGCACGGTGTGTTCGTCGACCTTGTCCACCGACTTGATCAGCTCGCGCATGCCCATGGCGTCGAAGTAGGCGTAACCGCGATTGGCCGATTCGTGCCAGGGATGCTTCGGGTCCAGCGCGCGCTGGAAGGTCCAGAGCACGTCGTCGGCGTTGAAGGCGCGGGTGGGCTTGAAGTAGTCGGTGCTATGGAATTTCACGTCCGGGCGCAGGTGGAAGGTGTAGGTCAGCCCATCCGGGCTGATTTCCCAGCTCTGCGCCAGAGATGGCTCGAGCTCGGTGGTACCGGGCCGGAAGCCCACCAGGCGGTTGAAGATGGTTTCCGAGGTGGCGTCGTTGGTGACCGCGCCGGTGTACTGGACCACATCGAAACCTTCCGGGCTCGCTTCGGTGCAGACCACCAGGTTCTGCGCCAGGGCGGTGCCGCTGGCCAGGGCCAGCAGCAGGGGAATAACGCGCGAGATGGGCATGCCGGTTCTCCTTTACAGCAGGTTGAAGGGGAAATTGCTGACCAGACGGATCTCGTTGATGCTGCCGTCGGCCTGGTTCTGGCTGGCCAGGTGCTTCATGTAGGAGAGACGGAAGCTGCTGCTCTTGAGCGGACCATCCTGCAGCGTATAGCCGGTGGAAAGGCCGAGCTCATGGTGCTTCTCGTTGTCCATGTTGCGCACGTCGTAGCCGGTCACACCGTTGCGGTCGCCGTCATAGTGCGTGCCGTCGATCCCCCAGCCCTTCGCATACCACGCCATGGTGGTGAGGCCGGGAACGCCGAATGTCGCCCAGTCGGTGGAGTAGCGTAGCTGGAGGGATTTTTCGTTGGGGCCGTTGTAGTCGGACAGCAGCGAGTTGGCCAGGTAGATGGCGGCGGTCTCGTGCACGTAGTCGAAGTATTCGTTGCCATCGATCTGCTGCCAGCCAAGCAGTACGGCATGGGCGCCGTGGGTCAGGGTGAAGGCCAGGCTGTAGGCGTTGTTGTCGATGTAGCCGGCCTTGCGCTCGCCAGTGTCGTGGGTGCCGTAGTAGTTGAGGCTGGTGTTCAGCGCCAGGCTGGCCGGGTCGCCCAGGTCGTGGGAGGCGCCGAAGTAATACTGGTTCCAGATGTCTTCGAAGTGCGCGCCGTAGGCGGTCAGCTTCAGGCTCTTCTGCACCTGGTAGCTACCACCGAGGTAGCTGAAATGGCTTCCGGTGAAGTCCATCGAGCCGTATTCGGTGGTGAGCCCTTGATGGCCGGAGCCGGTGCGCGGGCTGCCGCGGGTGAAGCTGCCGGCCTGCACCTGCAGGCCTTCGAGTTCTTCGCTGAGCAGGCTGATGCCGTCGAAGGACGAGGGCAGGGCGCGGTTGTCATTGATGTTGAATACCGGGTTCTCGGTCTGCTGGCGGCCGGCGCGCAGCTCGGTATTGGAGGCGCGCAGCTTCACGTTGGCCAGCCCCATCTTCGACCACTGGTCCACGGCGTCGCCGTCGCTGTCCGCCAGGGTGCGGGTGCCGCCGCCGGCGATGCGCCCGTGCCCGCGCTCCAGGGCGATTTCATTGAAGGCGGCGGCGTCCACGCCTACACCCACGGTGCCCTGGGTGTAGCCGGAGCTGTACTTGAGCTGGCTTCCCTGGGTCCAGGTGTAGCGGCTGTGGGTCGGCTCGGTGTAGCCGTCCTTCTTGATGTTGAAGTGGAAGCTGTCTTTCTTTTGCTCGCGGGAGGCGAAATTGCGGGTGCTGAAGGTGAGTTGCTGGCCTTCGATGAAACCCTTGGCGCCGGCCTGGCCCTTGACCACCACTTCGGTGTCGCGGCGGATTTCGTCTGGCGGGAGGTCTTCGCCGTCGGCCCAGGCCTGGCCCAGGCCGGCGACACCGATGGCCAAGGCCAGAAGGGATCGGCTGAGTACGTAACGCTGCATGAGTTGCTCCTTGTTGTTATCGGTCTTCCTAGCAACGAATGCATCTCCTCCACCCATCGTGCAGATGGGGGAGCCGACAGGCGGAGGAGAGAGCGGAAAATGCCGCCCGGTCTTTGCCGGGCTGGCGTTCAGACGGCCGAGGCCGCCAGTGACTCATGGCGGTCAGGGTTGGTTGGACACGCCGTAGAAGGAGTTGCGCCCGAAGGGGCTGATCAGGAAGCCCTGCACCGACTTGCGCATGGGCTGGTAGACGGTGGAGTGGGCGATGGGGCTGATCGGGACCTGTTGCGCCAGCAGCCGCTGGGCCTGCTGGTAGAGACTGACGCGTTGGTCGTGGTCCGTCGTGGCCTTGGCCTGTCGCACCAGCTTGTCGTAGTCCGCGTCACACCATTTGGAGACGTTGTTGCCGCTCACCGAGTCGCAGCCATAGAGGGTGCCGAGCCAGGTGTCCGGGTCACCGTTGTCACCGGTCCAGCCGAAGAGCATCGCGTCGTGTTCGCCGGCATGGGCGCGCTTGATGTATTCACCCCATTCGTAGGTAACGATCTTCGCCTTGATGCCGACCTTGGCCCAGTCGGCCTGGATCATCTCGGCCATCAGCTTGGCGTTGGGGTTGTAGGGGCGCTGCACGGGCATGGCCCAGAGGGTGATCTCGGTACCGTCCGGGATGCCTGCCTTCTTCAGCAGCGCCTTGGCCTGCTCGGGATCGTAGGCCTGCCCCTTGATCGACGTGTCGTACGACCACTGGGTTGGCGGCATGGCGTTCACCGCCAACTGGCCGGAGCCCTGGTAGATCGCGTCGATGATCGCCGGCTTGTTCACCGCCATGTCCAGCGCGCGGCGCACATCCACCTTGTCCAGCGGCGCGTGGGTGACGTTGTAGGCCAGGAAGCCGAGGTTGAAGCCCGGCTGCGACGGCATGTTCAGGTCCGGGTCTTTCTTCAGTGCTTCCAGGTCGGCCGGGCGCGGGTTCAGGGTGATCTGGCATTCGCCGGCCTTGAGCTTCTGCATGCGCACCGAGGCGTCGGTATTGATGGCGAAGACCAGGTTGTCGACCTTCACGTCATCGGGTTTCCAGTAGTCCTTGTTGCCCTTGAAGCGGATCATCGCGTCCTTCTGGTACCGGCTGAACACGAACGGTCCGGTGCCGATGGGCTTCTGGTTGATCTGCGCGGGATTGCCCTGCTTGAGCAACTGGTCGGCGTACTCGGCGGACTGGATGACGGCGAAGTTCATCGCCAGGTTCTGCACGAAGGCCGCGTCCACTTCGTTGAGGGTGAAGGTCACGGTGTGCTCGTCGACCTTGCTCACCTTGGCGATGTTGCGGTCCAGGCCCATGTCGGTGAAGTAGGGGAACTCGGAGGGATACGCCTTGCGGAAGGGTTGGTCCTTGTCGAGCATGCGGTTGAAGGTGAACAGCACGTCGTCGGCGTTGAATTCGCGGGTGGGCTTGAAGTAGTCGGTGGTGTGGAACTTCACGCCTGCACGCAGGTGAAAGGTCCAGGTCTTGCCGTCGGCGGAAGTTTCCCAGTGCTCGGCGAGTGCGGGCTGGGCTTCGGTGCCGCCACGCTGGAACTGCACCAGGCGATTGAACAGGGTTTCCGAGGTGGCGTCGTAATCGGTGCCGGCGGTGTATTGGCTGGGGTCGAAACCCGCGGGGCTGCCTTCGGAGCAGTACACCAGGCTGGAGGCGGCCTGGGCTGTGGAGCCGGCGAGCAGCAGCCCGCCGAAGGCGAGTGCGTGCAGGGAATTACGTCGCATCTTGCGCATTGCCTGACCTCGTTCTTGTTCTTCTGAGGAGGCCGGCGGACCGATGAGGTTTTTAGCCGGCCTGGTCGGGCGGGATCGGATAGAGCCCGTCCACGCATGGCCGGGCTGTGCCCGGCCATGCCGCCGCCGAAGTTAAGTCAGGCTGAAATTAAGATCAACTCAAAATTCAGTGGGACTGAAAAATCTACCAGTCTGTGATTCAGGTTGCGGGATGGTCGCCGAAAAGCGGGAGCGTGGTGACTGTCAGCATTTCCGCGATGCTGTCGCCGGTGTTGCGCAGGCAGTGGCGTTTGCCAGAGTCGAAGTGCACGGAGTCGCCGGGGCCCAGCGGATAGGTGTGGCCGTCGATGTCGTAGGCGATGCGTCCGCTGAGGACATAGGCGAACTCGGCACCGTCATGGGTGATCAGTTCCGATTCGTAGCCCACCGGAACGGTGACTTTCACTGCATTCAGCTGGTTACCGGGGAAGCTGCTGGACAGGCGCTCGTAGCTCAGCGGCTGGCCTTCGATGGTGTAGCGCACGCGCTCGCCCTGGTGGGAGTCCGGCGGAATCTGCTGCGGCGAGTCGAAGAGCGCATTGAGCGGGACGTCCAGGGCCTTGGCGATGCTGGCCAGGGACGACAGCGAGACACCGGTCAGGTTGCGTTCGGCCTGGGACAGGAAACTGGCCGTGAGGCCGGACTCGGCGGCTACCTGATTAAGGGTCTTTTTCGCTGCACGCCGGAAGCGGCGCAGGCGTTCTCCGATGCGATCTGCGGACATTGTCTAGGCTCTTGTGGGAGGCGGGCAGCATACCAGCGTCGTCGGCCGCTGAAAGCACCTTGCCACGATGGCGCGGAGAATCGGCTGGAAACGGGGGCGGTGAAGAAAAGTCTTTGACCGATAATTTTAGTGCTGCTTAAATTTCGGGCTGTTTTCCATTGCCTCAGGGAGAGTCGCATGACACTGGGTGTAGGGGGCGCAAGCCCCGATCAGGCGCTGGCGAAGTTGCAGGTCATGACGGCCGGCGCACGCCCTATCGCACTTGAGGAGTACCAGCAGCGGATCGCGCAGCTTCAGCGCCTGATGCAGGCCCGGGAAATCGCGGCGGTGTTCGTCGATGCCGGCAGCTCGCTGTTGTATTTCACCGGCCTGAAGTGGAGTCCGAGCGAACGGATGGTCGGCGCGCTGGTGCCCGCGCGCGGCGACGTGCGCTACATCGCTCCGGCGTTCGAGGAAGGCACGGTACGTGACTTGCAGGTGCTGCCCGGCAGTATCTGCGTGTGGGCCGAGCATGAAAGCCCGTTCACCCTGCTGGTCGAGATGCTGTCGGAAATCGAGGTCGGCGGCGGCGCACGGGTCGGCCTTTCCCACAGCCTGCCGTTCGGGATGGCGGAGCGTCTGCGCCAGGCGGCGGGCAGGTTCCAGCTGGTGGATGCCGGCGCCCTGATCGAACAGTGCCGGCGCAGCAAGTCATCGGCAGAGCTGGCGCTGATGCAGCGGGCGAAGGACATGACGCTGGAAGTTCACAAGGCCGCCGCGAGCATCCTGCGCGAAGGCATCACCACCACCGAGGTGGTTCGCTTCATCGAGGCGGCGCATCGTCAGGTCGGTGCGCCGGGTTCGACCTTCTGCATCGTGCTGTTTGGCGAGGACAGCGCCTTCCCCCATGGCGTGCGCCAGCCGCGCCCGCTGCGCGAAGGCGACATGGTGCTGATCGACACGGGTTGCCAGTTGTACGGCTACAACTCGGATATCACCCGCAGCTATGTGTTCGGCACGCCGAGCGCGCGCCAGCGTGAGCTGTGGAACCTGGAGAAGGCGGCGCAGCAGGCCGCGTTTGATGCCGCGATGCCCGGCGCCGCCTGCGAGCAGGTGGACGCCGCTGCACGGCGTTGCCTGGAGGCCGGTGGTCTCGGTCCGAACTATGCGTTGCCGGGGCTGCCGCATCGCACCGGTCACGGTATCGGCCTGGATATCCACGAAGGTCCGTATCTGGTGCGCGGTGACAGCACGCCGCTGGACGTCGGCATGTGCTTCAGCAACGAGCCGATGATCTGCGTGCCGGGGGAGTTCGGCATCCGTCTGGAGGATCACTTCTACATGACGGCAGGTGGGCCGCGCTGGTTCACCCAGCCGAGCCATTCGGTGGACGATCCGTTCGGCCTGAACGCCTGAGCGCTTTTTGTAGGAGCGGACTTCGTCCGCGATGCTCATCAGCGGCTGGGAGACATCGCGGACGGAGTCCGCTCCTACGAGATGCCACCCTTTACCAGGGGGAGAGGATTGGGGTGATGGCAAGCGCGCAGGCGAGAACTCATTGGCTCCTCCAGATGAATCTCAGGGCTTGACTTCAACGCGCGAAAAGTTGTTCGAACCCAGCGGGCTCAGGGTGAATCCACTCACCCCGGGACGCACCACCGCGAACTGTTTCGGATAGGCCAGGGCGATCCACGGCGCCTCGCGCTGGTAGATCGCCAGCGCCTGGCGGTACAGCCCGGCGCGGGTGTCCTGGTCGGTGATGGCGCGGGCCTGGCGCAGCAGTTCGTCGAACTCCGCATTGCACCAGCCGGCCTGGTTCTCGCCGCTCTTGGCGGCGGCGCAGGACAGGTTCGGCGTGAGGAAGTTGTCCGGATCGCCATTGTCGCCGGCCCAGCCCATGAAGATCAGGTCGTGCTCGCCCTGCTTGGCGCGCTTGATCAGCTCGCCCCATTCGAACACGCGGATGTCTGCCTGGATGCCGATCTGCCCTAGGTCGTTCTGCAGCATCTGCGCGCCGATGCCGGGGTTGGGATTGGTCGGCCCGCCGCCCGGCCGCGTCCAGATCGACAGCTTGAGGCCGGGTTTGATGCCGGCTTCCTCCAGCAGTTGTTTCGCCCGCGCCGGATCATGGGGCCAGATCTTGAGCTGCGGATCGGAACCCCACAGCGTCGGCGGGTACGGCGCCACGGCCAGGGTTGCGGCACCTTCGCCGAACTGGGCGCGCAGGTAGGCGTTGCGGTCGAAGGCGAGGTTGATCGCCTGGCGCACGCGCACGTCGTCCAGTGGCTTGTGGCGCGTATTGATGCCGACATACGCGACCAGCAGGGAGTCCAGTTCCTCGATCTTCAGCTTCGGATCCTGGCGTAGAGCGGGCACGTCGGTGGGCTTTGGGTAGACGGCGATCTGGCAGTCGCCGGCCTTGACCTTCTGAATGCGCACGTTCGGATCCGGGGTGATCGCCAACAGCAGGCGCTCGATCTTCGGCTTGCCGCCCCAGTAGTCCGGATTGGCGATGAATCGGACCTGGGCGTCCTTCTGGTAGCGCTGGAAGACAAAGGGCCCGGTGCCGATGGGCAGGTTGTTCAGTTGCTCGGCCTTGCCGGCGGCCAGCAGCAGGTCGCCGTACTCGGCGGAATAGAGGGAGGCGAAGCCCATCGCCAGGTCGGCGAGGAAGGGCGCCTCGGGATGTTTCAGGGTGAAGCGCACATGGTGGTCGTCGAGTTTTTCCACCGCGCTGATCAGGCTGGGCAGGCCCATCGCTTCGGCATAGGGAAAGCCGCGGGGCGCGAGCTTGTTCCACGGATGCTGCGGGTCGAGCTGGCGCTGGAAGCTCCAGAGCACGTCATCGGCGTTGAATTCGCGGGTCGGGGTGAAGTAGTCGGTGCTGTGGAATTTCACACCCTGGCGCAGGGTGAAGGTGTACTGCAGGCCGTCGTCGCTGATCTCCCAGCTTTCGGCCAGGGCGGGCACCACGCGGGTGCTGCCGGCGGCGAACTGGACCAGGCGCTCGAACACCGTCTCGGCGGAGGCGTCGGCGGTGGTGGCGGCGGTGTACTGGGTGATGTCGAAGCCTTCCGGGCTGGCCTCGGTACAGACCACCAGGGATTGGCCGAACGCCGGCGCGCAGCCGAGCAGGCCGAGCAGGCAATAGCGGGCGAGGGTCTTGGGCACGGACTGGACTCGAAAAGAAAAAAGGCCGCCGGTGTGAGCGGCGGCCTCTGGCCTTACTTGCCTACGCTGACGCCGTAGAAGGAGTTCAGCGCGAATGGACTGATCTTGAAGTCCTGCACCGATTTACGCATCGGTTGGTACACGGTGGAGTGGGCGATCGGCGTGATCGGCACCTGCTCCTTGAGGATGTGCTGGGCCTGCTTGTACAGCTCGGTACGCTTGGCCTGGTCCGGGGTGCGCTTGGCATCCTTGATCAGCTTGTCGTACGCCGGGTCGCACCATTTGGAGAAGTTGTTGCCGTCCACGGCGTCGCAGCCGTAGAGGGTGCCCAGCCAGTTGTCCGGGTCACCGTTGTCGCCGCTCCAGCCGATCAGCATGGCATCGTGCTCGCCGCCCTTGGCGCGCTTGATGTACTCGCCCCACTCATAGGTGACGATCTTCGCCTTGATGCCGACCTTGGCCCAGTCGGACTGCAGCATCTCGGCCATCAGCTTGGCGTTGGGGTTATACGGGCGCTGCACCGGCATGGCCCACAGGGTGATCTCGGTGCCTTCGGCGACGCCGGCCTTCTTCAGCAGTTCCTTGGCTTTCTCCGGGTTGTAGCCGGCGTCCTTGATGGTGTCGTCGTAGGACCACTGGGTCGGCGGCATGCCATTCACGGCGAGCTGGCCGGCGCCCTGGTAGACGGCGTCGATGATCGCCTTCTTGTTCACCGCCATGTCCAGCGCCTCGCGCACTTCGAGCTTGTCGAACGGCTTGTGCAGGACGTTGTACGCGATGTAGCCGAGGTTGAAGCCCGGCTGCGACGGCATGTTCAGGTTCGGGTCTTTCTTCAGCGCTTCCAGGTCGGCCGGGCGCGGGAAGAGGGTGATCTGGCACTCGTTGGCCTTGAGCTTCTGCATGCGCACCGAGGCGTCGGTGTTGATGGCGAAGATCAGGTTGTCGATCTTCACCTCGCCCTTGTTCCAGTAGTCCGGGTTGGCCTTGAAGCGGATCATCGCGTCCTTCTGGTAGCGATTGAAAACGAACGGACCGGTGCCGATGGGCTTCTGGTTGATGTCGCTGGCCTTGCCCTGCTTGAGCAACTGGTCGGCGTACTCGGCGGACTGGATCGAGGCGAAGCTCATGGCCAGGTTCTGGATGAACGCGGCGTCGACTTCGTTGAGGGTGAACTTGACGGTCTTGTCGTCGACCTTCTCCACCTTGGCGATGTTCGCGTCCATGCCCATGTCGGTGAAGTAGGGGAATTCGGTCTGGTACGCCTTACGGAACGGATGGTTCTTGTCGAGCATGCGGTTGAAGGTGAACAGCACGTCGTCGGCGTTGAATTCGCGGGTGGGCTTGAAGTAGTCGGTGGTGTGGAACTTCACGCCGGAACGCAGATGGAAGGTATAGGTCTTGCCGTCATCGGAAACGTCCCACTTTTCCGCCAGGCCCGGGATGACCTGGGTGCCGCCGCGCTCGAACTGGGTGAGGCGGTTGAACACGGTTTCCGCCGAGGCATCGAAGTCGGTGCCGGTGGTGTACTGGCCGGGGTCGAAGCCCGCGGGGCTGCCTTCGGAGCAGTAGACCAGGTTGTTGGCGGCGTGGGCGAGCGGGGCGCTGGCGATCAGCCCAGCGGCAATCATGGAGCGGATGACGGCGTTCTTACGCATACGGACCTCTGGTTATTCTGGTTGTCATCGAGGAACAGCCTTGTGGGCTGCGTTGCGTGAAGCTATGCACGGCACATGCCGGGCGCAAGCTGCTGACCGGGATGAGTGTAGAAGTTGTGACGCGGGTGCAAGTGAATGTCGCAATTTCGACAATGGGAACCGGGCGGTCGCGCAGCGGCGCCCCGATTCCCCAGGGCGCCGCGCTGGACGTGGCCGCGAGTGTTACGGCATCTGCACCTCGATGGTACCGTCGGCGCTGACGGTGACCTGGCTGGTGCCGGCCTCGATCTCCTGCGCCGGGGCGCCGCCGTAGCTATCGGCCTTCATCGCCGCCATGCGCATCACCGGCATCGGGCGCGGCGCGCCGGAGGTATTCAGGTTCAGGCTGACCAGCTTGTAACCCTTGCCGCCGAGGGCATCGGTGAGGACCTGGGCGCGTGCCTTGAAGGCGTCCACGGCGCCTTTCATCATTGCATCCTCGTTCTTCGCGCGGGTGGCGTCGGCGATGCTGAAGTCCATGCTGCCCATCTTCAGCTTGCCCAGCAGGTCGGCGGTGAGCTGGGAGAGCGCGGCGAAGTCGGTGCTTTCCAGACGCACTTGCGCGCGTTCGCGCCAGGCGGTGATCTTCTGGCCTTTGTCGTCATACACCGGGTAGCTGTTGCGGCTGCCCAGGCTGACGGTGATGCCCTTGACCTTGCGTGCCTGCTCGACGGCGGCATTCAGCGTGGTGGTGGTCTCGCCGGCGAGCTTGGCCGGGTCGGTGGCTTGCCCTTCGGTGAACAGGGTCACGTGCATCAGATCGTGGGCGACCTCCTGGCTGACTTCGGCGCGCAGCGAGACCTGGTTGTAGCGAGGCTCGTCTGCCAGCGCACCCAGGCTGGTGGCGCACAGGGCGATGGCGGCGGCGATGGCGGTGAAGGGTTTCTTCAGTACAGACATGGATGACTCCTTGCTCCGGAAAGTATGTCCCGGCCACAGCTTAGTAGAGGCAGTGGCGAGGACTGTCAGACCCTTTGACGAGGATTCGTTCCGATCCGGGTCAATGACGGGTGTCACTAATTGTTTCGGCCCGAAGCGGCCAGCAGGGGGATCGCTGGAGTATGCTGTGGCGCTATGCCGCATAAGTTGGAGGGGGCACTTGGCTATACTCGCGCAAATTCCGGAATTCACCATGCGCCCACCGGTTTTCCAGCTTTCCGCCAGTCGTCAGAACCTACTGCATCTGACGCTCATCCGTATCCTCGTTCTAGCCGCCCAGGCAGGTTCGGTCGGGCTCGCCTACAAGGCGCAGCTGATCCAGCTGCCCTGGCTCGCGCTCGGCGTAACCCTCGGTGTCTCCCTCGTGCTCTGCCTCGGCACGGCCCTGCGCCTGCGCGGCCCCTGGCCGGTGACCGAGCTGGAATACGCCGTGCAGCTCGCCTGCGACCTGATCATCCATAGCGTGCTGCTGTATTACTCCGGCGGATCGAGCAATCCCTTCGTCTCCTATTACCTGGTGCCGTTGACCATCGCCGCGGCGACCTTGCCATGGCTCTACACCATCGCCCTGGCCGGCCTCGCGCTGGCCAGCTACACGGTGCTGCTGGTGTGGTTCCACCCGCTGGAGATGGCCGCCGGGCAGCGCGACAACCTGCTGATCTACGGCATGTGGCTGAGCTTCGCACTGGCCGCCGCGCTGATCACCTTCTTCGTCGCCCGCATGTCCGAGTCGTTGCGCCGCCAGGAACAGCTCCAGGCCCAGCGCCGCGAGGAAGGCATGCGTGACCAGCAACTGCTGGCCGTGGCCACCCAGGCCGCCGGCGCCGCCCACGAGCTGGGTACGCCGCTGGCGACCATGAGCGTACTGCTCAAAGAATTGCGCCAGACCAATGCGGACCAGCCCATGTTGCAGGAAGATCTCGCCCTGCTGCAGGAGCAGGTGAAGCTGTGCAAGGACACTCTGCAGCACCTGGTGCGCGCCGCCGAGGCGGATCGTCGCCAGGCGGTGGAAGAGCAGGGGGCCAGCGAGTGGGTCGAGTCCGTCCTGCGCCGCTGGCACCTGATGCGTCCGGAGGCGAGCTATCGCTACCAGACGCTGGGCAAGGGCAAGCCGCCGCGGATGATCCCGCCGACTGACCTGAGCCAGGCGTTGCTCAACCTGCTGAACAATGCGACCGACGCTTGTCCGGACGACCTGGATATCCGTCTGGACTGGGATGCCGGGGAAATCTGCCTGAGCATCCGCGACCAGGGCGCGGGTGTACCGCTGGCGATTGCCGAGCAGCTCGGCAAACCGTTCTTTACCACCAAGGGCAAGGGTTTTGGCCTCGGGCTGTTCCTCAGCCAGGCCAGCGTGACCCGCGCGGGTGGCACGGTGAAGTTGTATAACCATGAAGATGGCGGCACTCTGACCGAGTTGCGTCTGCCCAGAAGCTATGGCGTGGCCTGATTGCCGCGCTGCGAGGAAGTACCATGAGCGAAGAGATCCTGTTCGAAGGCGAAGAGCAGCCCCACCTGCTGCTGGTGGACGATGACGCCACCTTTACCCGCGTCATGGCCCGCGCCATGACCCGTCGCGGGTTGCGGGTGTCGGTCGCCGGCTCCGCCGAGGAAGGCCTGGCCATGGCCAAGGAAGATCTGCCCGATTACGCCGTACTCGACCTGAAGATGGACGGCGACTCCGGCCTGGTGCTGCTGCCCAAGCTGCTCGAACTCGATGCCGAGATGCGCGTGGTGATCCTCACCGGCTACTCCAGCATCGCCACCGCGGTGGAGGCCATCAAGCGTGGCGCCACCAACTACCTGTGCAAACCCGCCGATGCCGACGACGTGCTGACGGCGCTGCTGTCACAGCATGCCAACCTGGATACCCTGGTGCCGGAAAACCCCATGTCGGTGGATCGCCTGCAGTGGGAACATATCCAGCGCGTGCTTGCCGAACATGACGGCAACATCTCCGCGACCGCTCGAGCGCTGGGCATGCACCGGCGCACATTGCAACGTAAGCTGCAGAAGCGCCCGGTGAGGCGTTAAGCGATCGATAACACAAAGGAGCGCCAATGAGCGCTCCTTTTTTATATGTACAGCCGTGCGAGCAGCCCCCATGACCGACAGCGCCGAATACCGGGCCGCGAACGATGCCGTTCGCAGCCGCTTCTTCCACCGAGTCTGGCAACTCACCGCGCCCTACTGGCGCAGCGAAGAAAAGGGCATGGCCTGGCTGCTGCTGATCGTGGTGATCGCCCTGTCGCTGGTGGGTGTTGCCCTGAACGTTTGGCTCAACAGCTGGTACCGGGACTTTTACAACGCCCTGCAGAACAAGGACCTGAAGAGCTTCGTCCATCTAATGCTGATGTTCAGCGGCATCGCCGCGGTGTTCATCCTGACGGCCGTGTACCGGCTTTATCTGACTCAGATGCTGACAATCCGCTGGCGTCGCTGGCTGACCGAACGGCACTTCGGCGCATGGCTGCAACACAAGAACTACTTCCGCATGGAGCAGGGCGGCCATACCGATAACCCTGACCAACGCCTGACCGACGACCTGAAGAGTTTTACCACCACGACCCTCGGCCTGAGCCTTGGCCTGTTGAGCAACGTGGTCAGCCTGGTGTCCTTTTCGGTGATTCTCTGGGGCGTTTCCGGCAGCATCGAGATATTTGGCGTCACTATCCCCGGCTACATGTTCTGGGCTGCTCTGGTCTACGCCTTGGTCGGCAGTTGGCTGACCCACCTGATCGCCCGCCGCCTGATCGGTTTGAATAACCGCCAGCAGCGTTACGAGGCGGACCTGCGTTTCGGCCTGGTGCGGGTGCGCGAGAACGCCGAGAGCATCGCGCTGTACAACGGCGAGGCGAACGAAAACGACAGGCTGATGGCGCGCTTCCGCAATGTCTGGGGCAATTTCTGGGAACTGATGAAAGTGCAGAAGCGCTTGACCTTCTTTTCCGCGGGATACGGTCAGATCGCCACGGTCTTTCCCTTCATCGTCGCTGCGCCTCGCTACTTTGCCGGGCAGATCCAACTGGGCGAACTCATGCAGATCAACTCGGCATTCGGCAACGTACAGTCGGCGATGAGCTGGTTCATCGACGCCTACGCCGAACTCGCCAGCTGGCGCGCCACCTGTGATCGTCTGCTGAGCTTCCGCGCGGCCATGGCCGAGACCTCCCAGGAGTCGGCCAACATCGACGTGCGCAAGAGCGGCGACAGCCTGCACCTGCAGGACCTTGCCCTCAGCCTGGGGAATGGTCGTGAGCTGCTGGCGGCCACCAGCCTGACGGTGAACGCTGGCGAACACGTGCTGATCGGCGGCCCGTCCGGCAGTGGCAAGAGCACGCTGTTGCGCGCCATGAGCGGCCTGTGGCGCTACGGTAGCGGCGTGGTGCAGATGCCCCAGGCGCGCAGCCTGTTCGTCCCGCAGAAGCCCTACCTGCCCATCGGTACCCTGGCGGAAGCGCTCTGCTATCCCGACCCAGGCAACAGCCACGATGCTGAGCGCCTGAAGCACGTGTTGCAGCTATGTCGCCTGGATTCGCTGGTACCGCGCCTGGACGAGGCCGATCACTGGCAACGGGTTCTCTCGCCGGGCGAACAGCAGCGGCTGGCCATTGCCCGCGCGCTGCTCTATGCACCGCAGTGGCTGTTCCTCGATGAGGCAACCTCCGCGCTGGACGAGACCGATGAGGCCGCGCTCTATCAGGTGCTGCTGGAGCAACTGCCCGACACCACCCTCGTCAGCATCGGCCACCGCACCAGCCTGAAACGCTTCCACCCGCGCCAGTTGCGTCTGGAAGAGCATCATTTGCAGGAGATCGAAGCCGTTTTGCCGGCGTAGTGGCAGTTTGATTCACTGGTTAAATGTGATGTCGTTAGTGGGAATCATCTGAAAGCATTCTCATACAGGATGATTTCTTCTTATTTATTTACATTTTTCAGTGTTTAGCCGCTGCGAAAATTTCAATAGCAGGTACCCTGTGCACCCCGGCCGGGCTAGCGGCCGGTTTCGCTACAGATCAACGGTACTGCTATGAAGTCCCTTTCACCGTCACGGCAAGCACTGACTCGCTCGGACCTGCGCCTGGTCGACCCCCGTCGACTCGTGCTCGCTGCCGTCTGCGTGTCGCTGCTGCTGGCCGCTCTGGCGTTCGCCGGCGGTGTGTGGATCGGTCGCTGGCAGACTGCTCCCGCCGTGCAGCCGCCGGAGGCACAAGCCGATGCCACCGCTGCCGATGACTCGGAGGAGCGCTTCACCGCAGAGCGCGTAGGAGAGCTGGCCGGCCGCCTGCAGGTCCTGGAAAAGGACGCGGAATATCTGCTCAAGGCGGTGGACAGCCAGCAGGAGATTACCCGCAAGGTCAGCCAGGTCGATCCCGCGCTGATTCCCAAGGCCAGGCCCGCACACTCCGATGGAGAGGGCGGGATACTGCTGCCGCCGCGCGGATGCAGCGGCACGCCGGCCCGCGACCTGCTGCAGAGCGAGCAATCCATCGTCTGTTTGCGCCGCGTCTTCGATCAACTGATGGATCAGGTCGCCCGGCGCAATGCCGATTTCATGGCAATCCCCGCGCGCCGTCCGCTGGAACAGGCACGGCTGGGTTCGCCGTTCGGCAATCGTGTCGATCCGTTCAATCGCCGCCTGGCGTTCCACTCCGGTCAGGATTTTTCCGCACCGGTCGGCACGCCGATCCATGCGGCGGCGGGCGGTCGGGTCATCACAGCCGGCCCGCATACGTCGTACGGCAACCTGGTCGAGATCGACCACGGCAATGGGCTGGTCACGCGGTATGCCCATGCCTCGAAAATCTTCGTGAAGGTCGGCGACGTCGTATTGCCCGAGCAGAAGATCGCCGCCGTCGGCTCCACGGGGCGCTCCACCGGGGCGCACCTGCATTTCGAAGTGTTGCTCAAGGGGGAGTTCGTCGATCCGCAGAACTTCCTTTCGCTGGGCGGGATGGAAATAGACAGCGATGGCATGGCTTCGGACTAGACGACTCGACACGCGCCAACTGCTGCACGCCGAGCATCGCCCGCATGTGCCTCGTGGTTACGCCGGGTTGGTGTGGGGCGCGCTGCTGGTCGCGATCCTGGCGAGCGGCTTCGCGGGCTGGTACTGGATGCGCCAGGGCGACCAACACCAGGCGCAGCAGCGCATCGCCGAACTGGAAGCGCGCAACCAGGAATTGACCGAGGCCCTGGAACGCGAGCGGCTGCAGGTGAACGAGGAGAAGGCGAACCGCGATCAGTTGATGCGCCGCATCGACGCGATGTCCGCCCAGATCAAGCAATTGAAGACGGAGCAGGCGTTCTATCGCCAGCAGAAACCCGGGAAATAGGCCGTCGGAGGAGAAGTCATGTTCAGCAACAGCAAGAAAAAGGGCCCACAGGTATCGGTGGACAAGTTCTCCAGCCTACTGTCGGGCAACGTCGCCCTGGTCGGTGACGTGCAGTTCGAGGACGGCCTGAAGATTCTTGGCACCGTGAAGGGCAACGTCAACCACAAGCCCGGCGCTGCGAGCCTGCTGGCACTCAGTGCGGAAGGGCGCATCGAGGGCAACGTGAGCAGCTACGACGCGCTGATCGACGGCACCATCATCGGCGACCTGTATGTCGAGCACCTGCTGGAACTGCACTCCAATGCGCGGGTCATCGGCAACATCCAGTATCGCCAGCTGAGCATGGAAAATGGCGCCACCGTCGACGGCAAGCTGACCCGCCTGGCGGATGGCGAGGCGCCGAAACCGCTGGAATTGCCGGCACCGGTCAGGAGCGAAACGGCCGACGCGGAGGCCTGATCCGTCCTCGGCGGAGGGTACATAGCTTGCTATGATTTCGCGCTTCGCCGCCCTGATGTCGTCCTCCCATGCTCGCACTCCTGCTCCAGACCCTCAGCATCACCGCACCGGTCTTCGCCATGCTGTTTCTGGGAGTGCTGCTGCGCCGCGTCGGGGCGATCAACCCGGAGTTCATCAAGACCGCGTCGGCCCTGGTGTTCAACGCCACCATGCCGGCGATGCTATTCCTCGGCATCTACCATTCCGACCTGCACAGCGCGGCACGTCCTGAGGTCCTCCTGTTCTTCTGCGTGGCGACCCTGGCGGGCTTCCTGCTGGCCTGGGGCTGGGCGGCGTGGCGGGTCCCGCGCGAGGAGCGCGGCGTCTACGTGCAGGGCTCGTTCCGCGGCAACAACGGCATCATCGGCCTGGCGCTGGCCACCAGCCTCTATGGCGACCATGGCCTGGCCCTGGGCTCGGTGCTCGCCGCCCTGGTGATCCTTTGCTACAACACGCTCTCGTCGGTGGTGTTGGCGATCTACAGCCCGAGCATGAAATCCGATCCGCTGAGCATCGCCAGGAATGTCATCAGCAACCCACTGATCATCAGCGTGCTGGCCGCGCTGCCTTTCTCCTGGTTCGCCATCGGCCTGCCCGCCTGGCTGCTGACCTCCGCCGACTACTTTGCCCAGATGACCCTGCCGCTGGCGCTGGTGTGCATCGGGGGAACGCTGTCCCTGGCTTCGCTGAGGGAAAGCGGCGGCCTGGCCCTCAGCGCGAGCCTGATGAAGATGGTGTGGTTGCCCCTGGTCTGTACCTCCGCGGCCTGGATGCTGGGTTTTCGCGGCGCCGAGTTGGGCATCCTCTTCCTCTATTTCGCCAGCCCCACGGCGGCGGCCAGCTATGTGATGGCCCGCGCCGCCAACGGCAACCACGAGCTGGCGGCATCGATCATCGTCATCACCACGCTGGTGGCGGCAGTGACGACCAACGTCGGCATTTTCGTCCTGCAATGGGGCGGCTGGATGTGACCTGATCGGGGCGATCTGCTTCCAATAAGGGTGAGTTAATGGCTACCGGGTTTGTAGGATATTTCTGAAAGATCGTCCTGTATCCCAACGCTGAGCGAAGGCCGTTCCGCGTACCGACAAGACCGGTTACATTTGGCTCCCCCGCATTGCAGGATCAAGGAATGTTCATGCAGCCCACGCGCCGGATTATTCGTGCCGCACTCTATCTGTCAGCCAGTTTCCTGGCTGCGACGGTGGCTGCCGAACCGGGTGCGGAGCTCACCAGTCCCAGCGCTGGCTGGCGTTACTCGGGGCTCAACGATGATCCCAGCATTCCCCGCGTGGCCTATCCCACCCCGCCCATCGATCGTGGCGGGGTCCGTGGCCGCAGCCTGATCGAAGGCCACCTGCGCGAAGTGGCCGGCGTGGACCGCGCCCAGCGCCTGGTCGTCAATGGCAATCCCCTGCCGCTTTATACCGATGCTGAAGGCAAGTTCGTCCGTCCGTACAACTTCGGCGCCGGCAGCAACAGCGTCGAAGTCGCCAGCGCCGAGGGCAAGTCCCTCAAGCGCATCCAGTTCTACGAGGCCAACAACAGCCGGATACCGCCGCGTATCCGCTTGGTGCTGGGCTGGAACGATCCCAAGGCCGAACTCGATCTGCATATCGTCACCCCGGATGGCCAACATGCCTTCTGGGCCAATCCGCGCCTGAGCAACGGCGGCGGCCTCGACCCGGACGGCGTCGACGGTCCCGGTCCGGAAATGTTCACCATGGCGGCTCCGCTGCATGGCACTTACCTGGTCTATGTCAATTACTGGGGCAACCTGAACAGTCAGGGTTACAACTTCCAGGCCGGTAGCAACGAGCAGGACGTGATCACCGCCGAGATCAACCTGGTGTTCAACGAAAATACCGTCAACGAGAAGCGCGAGACCTTCGTGGTGCCCATGCGCACCATCGGTGATCTGGTGCTGGTGAAGACCTTCAATTACTGAATTCGCCCCTCGCAGGGATGACACGGGACAAGCGATCCATGAGCGACAACACCCCCTCCAGCAGCCAAGACAGCATCCCCACGCCGCCTGCCGCCCAGCCTCCACGCCGCGGCCCGCTGATCGCAATCGGTGTAGTGGCCGCCGCGCTGGTCGCTGGCGGCCTGGCCCTGGCGTTCGGCCTGATTCCCGCGTTCCATTCGGCGCCGGTGGGCTCCCTTGAGGCGCCGGAGAATCCGGACGTCGTGCGTGACCTGAAACGCCCGGATGCACTGATCGAAAGCGCCTCCCTCAGCCAGTTGCCCAAGGCCGTGCTGGAAGTACCGCTGCTGCGCGACGTGCTCACCGAGGACTTCGTCTTCTACTACGAGAACAACGCCGACCGCCTGGGCCTGACCGGCACCCTGCGACGCATCGTCTACGAGCACGACCTGACGCTGAAGGACAGCGTGATCGAGGAACTGCTCGACCAGCCGGCCCAGGTAGCCCTGTGGCGCGGCGCCGATGGCCGTCTGCGCGACTTCATGGTGGTGCTCAAGCGTGGCGGGCTGGCCAAGGTACTGGAGCCGCTGGCCAAGGTCGCGGCTGATGACACCCAGTTGAAGAAGGTCTCGGAGATTCAGGTGAAGGGCAGTGCCACGCCTGTCTACAGCCTGCGCTACGGCGCCGAGAAGACACTGCTGTTCGTTTCCCGTGGCGACCAGATGCTGGTGCTGTCGAACCCGAAGATGCTCTTCCCCAACCCGGACTACGACAAGCTGGGCGAGCCCGATGCGGCCATCGCCAAGGACCTGGGAACCGCGCTGGAAGGCGAACCGCTGTTCGCCAAGGACTTCGCCCTGGAGCCGCGCGGTGAGCTGAAGCAGCGCATCACCCTGGGTGCCGGTGTGCTCGCCATGGGCTACCAACGCTTCATCCCGACGTTTGCCGGTGTGCGCTTCGAACAGGGAAAGGACGGCTGGCACAGCTACCTGGCGCTCAATGAAGTGGCGCGCCAGCCGGACCTGGACTTTACCCCCGTCTGGCAGGCCATGCCCATGGGCGCCAGCGCCTGCGTTGCGCTGCCGGTCACGCCGGGCCTGTACGACAACATGCTGGTGAAGCTGGGGGCCGAGCAGAAGATGGCCGCGGCCTTCTCCGAGCATCTCTCCGGTGCTGCCGGCCTCTGCTGGTACCCGGATTCGCGCCTGCATTCGCCGCTGCTCGCGGTGAAGCTCGACGCCCCGGCTAGCCCTGAGCTGGACGAGCAACTGGGCAAGCTGTTCGGCAGCATGATCGGTGCTTACGAGGCCAATGTGGAGGCGGGTGCCTTCGAGGTGGAAAGCCGCGCCGAGGGTGACGGCCGCCTGTGGCAGCGCCAGGTCAGCTCGCGTTTCGGCCAGTACCCGGCCAGCGAGGCGGAGAACCCGGACCAGGTCAGCGGCAATGGTTTCTTCCGCGTCAGCCTGCTGCGCGATGGCAACACGCTGCTGTTCTCCATCGACGACAAGTTGCTGGACAAGGCCCGCAACACCCTGGCCAAGCGCTACCCGCCGCTGGCCGATGTGCTGCCCACGGACGCCCTGGTGCCCGCCTACCTGGCGCCCAAGACGCTGTCCGAACTCCTCAAGCGTGAAACCCTCGACAGCCTGCCTCAGGACATCGAGCCGGTGTTCCGCAACGCCGCCGACACGCTGCTCCTGCCGCGCCTGAAGACCCTCGCCGGCAACGGCTCCTACGCCCTGACCCTGCCGGCCGGCAGCGAGCCGAGCGGCGAATGGGAGTGGCTGCCGCTGGAATGGAAGGCGCTGTGATTCGAGCTCCCCTCACGCTGCTCGCCGGTCTGCTTGTCGCCACGCTGGCGCACGCGACGGAGCCTGCGCTGGACTCGCAGCAGACCCAGGTGTTTCGCGCCTGGTTCGTGCGCATCGCCGAGGAGCAGTTGCGCCGCGGGCCGAACCCGCGCTGGTACCAGCAGGACTGCGCGGGGCTGGTGCGCTTCGCCGCCAACGAGGCGCTGAAGGTCCACGACGCCAAGTGGCTGCGCGCCAACGGCATGTCCAACCGCTATCTGCCGCCGGAGCTGGAATTGTCCGACGCGCAGCGCAACCTCGCACAGACCTGGCAGCAGGGCGGCGGCAAGACCGGCCCCTACGTCAACGCGATCAAACTCATTCAATACAACAGCCAGCTCGTCGGCCGCGACCTCAACCAGGCGCGCCCCGGCGATCTGATGTTCTTCGACCAGGGCGATGACCAGCATCTGATGATCTGGATGGGCCGCGACATCGCTTATCACACCGGCACTCGTACGGCGACCGACAACGGCATGCGCTCGGTCAGCCTGCAACAACTCATGACATGGAAGGACACCCGATGGATACCCGACGAATCCAATCCCAACTTTATCGGCGTCTATCGCTTGTCCTTCCTGACCCGATGAACGCGCTGCGCGGCGTGGCCGCTGCCCTGGCCTGCGTCGGCCTGTTCGCCGCCGCCCCCGCGCTTGTGCAGGCGGACGACGACGTCCCGGCGAGCGGCTACACGCCCATGGCCGGCGAGTCGTTCTTCCTGCTCGCCGACTCCAGCTTCGCTTCCGACGAGGTGGCCAAGGTGCGCCTGGAAGCGCCGGGCCGCGACTACCGTCGCTATCGCATGGAGCCCTACGGCGGCGCGGACATCCGCGTCTACCGCATCGACCAGCCGCTGGACTTCCTCAAGCGCCAGAAGAACCTGCACCGCGTGCTGTCCGAAGGGCAGTTCAAGGGCGAAGGCCTGTCCAACACCCTGGCCTACCTGTGGGACAACTGGTACCGCAAGTCGCGTCGGGTGATGCAGCGGACCTTCTCCTACGAGTCGCGCCAGCAGGTCACCGAAGTGGTGCCCGAACTGAAGATGGGCAATGCCATGCGCGCGCCCACCCCGTACGACGCCCAGCCGCAGTACGCGCCGATTCCCGGCCTGCCGATGGTCAGCCAGTTCCGCTACCCGCTGTGGGACGCCAAGCCGATCCAGCCGCCGAAAGAAGTCACCCTGGCCGGCTCCTCCAGCGAGTTCATCAACGTCGCTCCCGGCAACGTCTACGTGCCGCTGGGCAAGCTGAAGCCCGGCCTCTATCTGGTCGAAGCGCTGGTCGGTAAATACCGCGCCACCACCGTGGTGTTCGTCTCCAACAGCGTTGCGGTGAGCAAGATCGCCGGCAACGAGCTGCTGGTCTGGACCGCGCGCAAGCATGAGGGCACGCCGGTTGCCGGCGCCAAGGTACTGTGGACCGATGGCCTGGGCGTGATGAGCAGCGGCAGCAGCGATGCCGATGGCCTGTTGCGCCTGCAGCACGTCAGCCCCGAGCGCTCCTTCGTGATCGGCGAGGACGAGGAGGGCGGTGTCTTCGTCTCCGAGAACTTCTATTACGACAGCGAAATCTACGACACCAAGCTCTACGCCTTCACTGACCGCCCGCTGTACCGTCCGGGCGACTGGGTATCGCTGAAGATCGTCGGCCGTGAGTTCAAGAACTCCCGTGAGTCGCAGGCTCCGCAAGCTGCCCCGCTGCGCCTGTCGGTGATCGACGCCGCCGGCACCACGCTGCAGACGCTGGACCTGAAATACGACGCCAAGAGTGGCACCAACGGCCGCTTCCAACTGCCGGCCAACGCCGTGGCCGGCGGCTACGAGCTGCGCTTCGACTACCGCGACCAGACCTACAGCAGCGCCTTCCGCGTCGCCGAGTACATCAAGCCGCACTTCGAGATTTCCCTTGATCTCGCCAAGCCGGACTTCAAGACCGGCGAGCCGGTGAAGGGCAACCTGATCCTGCTCTACCCGGACGGCAAGCCGGTGGCCAACGCACGCCTGGAACTGAGCCTGCGCGCCCAGCAGCTGTCCATGGTGGACAACGAACTACAGTACCTCGGTCAGTTCCCCGTGGAGCTGTCCAGCGCGCAGATCACCACCGATGCCCAGGGCCGCGCCGCGCTGGACCTGCCGGCGGCGGAGAGGCCCAGCCGCTACATGCTCACCGTGTTCGCCAGCGATGGCGCCGCGTACCGCGTGAAGACCAGCAAGGAAATCCTCATCGAGCGCGGCGCCGCGCGCTACCGCGTGAGTGCGCCGCAGCGCTTCAGCGCCGCCGGTGACAAGGTCGAGTTCAGCTACGCCGCAGAACAGCAGACGCCGATCCAGCCGACCGCCTACCGCTGGCTGCGCCTGGAAGACCGCAGCAGCGGCGATGGCGCGGTGGCCGACGGCAAGTTCGCCATCACCTTCGACAAGCCCGGCACCTACAGCGTCGAGCTGCGCGACAAGGCCGGCCAACTGCTCGGCGGCACTGGCCATTCGGTCAGCGGCGACGGTGTGAAGGCCGTACCGGGCACCGTGGAAATCGTCCTCGACAAGGCCGAGTACAAGGCCGGTGAAGAAGCGCTGGCGCTGATCACCTTCCCCGAGCCGGTGGACGATGCGCTGCTCTCGCTGGAGCGCGACAAGGTCGAGGCCACCGCGCTGCTGTCCAAGGGCGGCGACTGGCTGAAGCTGGAGAAGCTCAACCCGACCCAGTACCGCGCGCGCATTCCGGTGAAGGCCGAGTTCTCGCCGAACCTGACCTTCTCCGTGCTCTACACCCGCAGCGGCGACTACAGCTTCCAGAACGCCGGCATCAAGGTCGCGGTGCCGCAGGTGGAGATCGCCGTCAGCACCGACAAGGAGCGCTACGAGCCGGGCGAGACGGTCACTGTCAACCTCGACACCACCTATGCCGGCAAGCCCGTTTCCAGCCACCTCACCGTGAGCGTGGTGGACGAGATGATCTACGCACTGCAGCCGGAGATCGCCCCGGGCATCGACCAGTTCTTCTACCACCCGCGCCGCAACAACGTGCGCACCAGCGCCAGCCTGTCGTTCATCAGCTACGACGTCGCCTTGCCGGGTACACCCAGTGCCCCCGGCCGCGCCAACCGCAGCGAGCGCGGCGTGAAGGTACTGGAGCGCCCGCGCCGCGAGGAAGTCGACACCGCCGCCTGGGAGCCGGAGCTGGTCTCCGACGCCAACGGCAAGGCCCAGTTCAAGTTCCGCATGCCCGATTCCCTGACCCGCTGGCGCATCACCGCCCGTGCCATGGATGACGAGGGGCAGGTCGGCCAGAAGAAGCAGTTCATCCGCTCCGAGAAGCCGCTGTACCTGAAGTGGAGCGGCCCGAAACGCTTCCGCACCGGCGATGCGCCGGACCTTGGTCTGTTCGTCTTCAACCAGGGCGAACAGGACACCAAGGCTGAACTGCTGATCCGCGCCAATGGCGAAGAGAAGACCCAGGCGCTGGAACTCAAGCGCGGCGTCAACTACATCGCCCTGCCGCAACAGCCGTTGAATGATGGTGACTGGAGCGTGGAACTGCGCCAGGACGGACAGGTTCGCGATAGCCTCGGCGTCCACTTCAGCCTGGTGGCCGATAGCTGGCAGGTGCTGCAGTCCAAACCGCTGCAGGTCAGCGCGCAGAACACCCCGCTGCAACTGCCGGCGGATGCCCGCGACGTGAGCCTGCGCCTGGATGACAGCGCCCAGGCATTGCTGCGCGGCAACCTCGATTCGCTGCTGAATTATCCGTGGGGTGGTGTCGAGCAGACCGCCAGCCAGTTGCTGCCTCTGAGCGTCGCCTACCCGATGCTGGCCAATGGCGAACCGCGTGTGCGTGACCGCCTGCGCCTGATCATGCAGACCAGCCGCCTGCGCCTGGTGCAGATGGCCGGCCCGGATGCCTACTTCACCTGGTGGGGCGGCGAAGACAACGACGCTTTCCTCACCGCCTACGCCTACTACGCCGACTGGCACGCCAGCCGTGCGCTGGAAATCCAGTTGCCGCCGGACCACTGGCAGCGCGTGCTGGAGCTGTACTCCGCGCGTGCCAGCGCGACTCCCCTGTTGCAGCGCGCGCTGATCCTGGCGTTCGCCCGCGACATGCAGTTGCCGGTACAGACCCTGGTCAGCGGCCTGCTCGCCGACCTGGAGAACGCAGGCAACGGCGAGGCAGCGAAGTCCGTCAACGACTTCGACAGCGACGACAGCCTGGTCATGGGCCGCCCGGACTCCGAGCTGGGTCTGGCGGTGGCCCGTGTGCTGACGGCCAGCCTGGCCGAGCAGAACAAGGTCGCGCTGCCGTCGGGCTTCGCCAAGCAACTGGATGGCGCACGCCTGAAATTGAACACCAGCGACCAGCCGTTCGCTCGTGCCGTACAGCTGTACAGCGGTACCGTGGATGCCAGCCGTGCCCGCGCACTGCTGCTGAGTCTGGCTCCGCAACAGTCGACCGTTGAACGCGCCCTGGCGCTGACCTGGATGCAGCGCGCCGTGGCCGAGGCCCCGGCGGCCGAACTGCCCAAGCCGGCGGCAGAGTGGAAAGAAGGCCGCAGCACCACCGGCGATGCCTTCTGGCAATGGCAGGGCAACGGCGTTCCGGCACAACTGGACCTGAGTGCCGCGCCGTCGCGTCCGCTCAACGCCTCCGTGACCTTCCGCAGCGCCGAAGCGCCGGCCAGCCAACTGCCGGTGACCATCAAGCGCCGCCTGCTGCGCCTGGTGCCGGGTGATGACGCCTTCGCCTTCAAGGCCGAGGAACTGGGCGACAAGCCGCTGTCCAGCGACGAGCTGTACCTGGACGAAGTGACCCTGACCACCGATCAGGCGCAAGCCCTGCGCTACGGCATGCTGGAAGTGCCGCTGCCGCCGGGCGCTGATGTCGAGCGCACTACCTGGGGCCTGCAGATCAGCGGCCTGGGTGGCGTCGAGGCGACCAGCCTGGAACGCGCGCGCAACGAGCCGGGTGACCTGTTCTACGGCGTGCCGGTGGATACCCTGGGTGGCGAGCTGCGCTTCCGCCATCTGGTCCGCTTCTCGCAGAAAGGCGAATTCGTCCTGCCGCCGGCGCGCTACCAGCGGCTCTATGCGCCGCAGGAACAGGCGCTGGAGCAGCAGCCGGCCCTGGCGAAGATCAAGGTCCAGTAAATGCGTGTGCGCCTTGCCGGGCTGATCCTGCTGTTGCCGCTGTGCGCCCAGGCGGCGCCCGGCTCGCAGGAGCAGGCGCAACTGGCCTGGCGCACCGCACAGGGTGACGAACTGCTGCGTCTCGGGCCGCAGCAGGTGCTCGACCGTCAACCGCTGCCAGCGGACCAGAAGACGCCGTTGGGCAGCCTGTGGAAGCTCTTCGTCTATGCCTGGCTGAACGATACCGGCCAGCAGGAGCCGGCCTATCAATGCCGAGGCGAGAGCAAGGAAGAGGTCTACTGCTGCGCTGCGGGGCAGAGCATCGGGCGTGATGCCGCGCTGGTGAAGTCCTGCGGCCTGTACTTCCAGCCGCAGCGCCTGGGAATCGACGACGCCGTCTGGCAGCAGTATTGGCAGGCGCGCCATGCGCCGGCCTGGATCACGCAACTCGACCATCTAACGCCGCAGACCGAAGTGCCGGTCGAAGAACTGCTCGATCAACTTCAACACCTGCCCGCCCAGGAGCAGGCACAGAAGGTGCTGCTGGACGTCAGCCTCGCCGCCGATGACGGCCGTGCCCCGGCCGCGTTGGGTGGCCGCCTGCGGGTAAAGACCTGGAGTTGGGACGAGAACGGCAAGCGCGAAGGCGGCTTTGCCGGCTGGCTGGTGGACGGTACGCCGCTCTGGGCGCGCGGTCCGGGCACCAGCAAGACGGTCCTGGCGAAGTACGGCAATGCCATTGGTGCTGCGCTGCCCGCGCCCTGGCCGCGTGATCCGGGGCGCTGCGTGGAAGTCAGCCTGTTCAGTCGCTATCCGTTGAAGGAGGTCTACGACGCGCGCAATCAACTTGCCGCCGAAGGCTTGCTGGAGGGTCGGCAGAATGTGCTGTTCGCCAACGGGGTTCGCCTCGATGTGAACAGCAGCGGCGATCTGTTCCTCGAGCGCGGCGCCCAGGGGCCGCGTCTGACCGCGCGCCTGTCCCGCGAGGAATATGTGGCGCGGGTGCTGGATCGCGAGGCCTCCGTTACGCCCGCGGAAGCGGCCAAGGCGCTGGCGGTGACCATCCGCACCTACCTGTTGCAGAACGGCGCTCCGCGCGGCGACTGCCTGAGCATCGACGACAGTAGCCAGCGCCAGCGCGTGGCGCCGCGCCCGGCCAGTGACGCGGCGCGAGGCATCGCCGCCTGGACCGCCGATCTGGTATTGGCCGGTGGCACTGTCACCTATCACTCTGACGAGGCGGGGCAGTCGAAACTGTCCTGGCGCGATGCCCAGGACCAGGCCGCCAAGGGCCTGCGCTACGATGCGATCCTCGCTCGTGCATTCCCGCGTACCAGCCTCAGCCGCTGGAGCAACCCGATCGCCGCCTGCCAGCCCCTGCCGGAGGCCGAGCGCTGGCTCAAGGCGCAGCGCCGCGACTGGCGGCCACGCCTGGAAAGCGAGCCGGGCTATGAAGAGTTGCAGTCCTTCGCGGTATGCCGCCTGAGCAGCGGCCGGCCCTACGTCGATCGCGAACGCCAGCGCATCTACGTGCGCGGCCTGTACTCCCAGCAGGACCGTCTCGACCTGGCTCATGAATACCTGCACCTGGCTTTCCAGGCGCACCCCAATGGACAAGACGAGGGCTACGTGGAAAGCCTGGCCCGTCGCCTGATACTGGAATGATCGCCATGAAATTCGCCCATGTGCTCCGCCTGTCCCTGCTCGCCAGCCTGATTCCGTTGGCTGCGCAGGCCGCTGAATCGCCGATCAGCCTGGACACGCCGCTGGGTGGCTGGCGCGCGGGCGATGGCGACAAGGCCGACTTCCGGCAGACGGTGAACTACCCGGCGTCTTCGGTGAACTCGCGGGAGGACCAGTCCGATACCGCGCGTATCCGTGGAGAAATCCGTGGGCTGCCCAAGGACAGCAAGGAGCCGGCACGTCTGGTGGTCAACGGCGTAGCCATGCCGATGCGGGTCGAAAACGATGGCAGGTTCGACCGCCCCTTCGCATTCCCGGCGGGGTCCAACAGCGTCGAAGTCATCAGCCCGGACGGCCAGCAGCGCAAGCGCGTGCAGTTTTATCACGGCGGCGGTGGCGGCGAGGTGGCGGCCAAGCTGCGGGTCATGCTGTCCTGGGATTCGGACAACACCGACCTCGACCTGCACCTGGTGACGCCCGATGGCGGGCACGTCTGGTACGGCAACCGCTCGCTGCCCAACGGCGCGGCCCAGGACGTCGACGTGACCACCGGCTATGGTCCGGAGATCATCGCCAGCCCGACGCCGCTCAAGGGCCAGTACCTGGTCTACGTGAACTACTACGGCGGGGGTTGGAGTGAGGATGACAGCTCCGGTGACGTCAACGCAGCCAAGCCGCTGACCACGGCACAGGTGACGATCGTCACGGAGGAAGGGACAGTGAACGAGAAGCAGGAGTCCTTCCTGATCCCGATGCGCCAGCCGGGCGAGCTGACGCTGGTGAAGCGGTTCAGTTATCCATAACGGCGGGGTTAAAGTTCTCGTAGGAGCAACTGTCTTCTTCGGTAAATCCGTGCCCCTGAATTCCCCTCACCCCAGCCCTCTCCCAGAGGGAGAGGGGGCAGTCCGAGCCGACTGACGCAAAGGTTTCAACTTGCACCGAACGGTCCCCTCTCCCTCAGGGAGAGGGTTAGGGTGAGGGCCACCCCGAGCGCAGAGGTTTCTCGTAGGAGCGGGCTGTCCGCGATGGTATCCGGCGCGATGCGGACCTATCGCGGACGGAGTCCGCTCCTACGCAAAGGCCGAATCAGGCTTTCTGATCGGCCTGCCAGGCGTCGATCACTTCCTGCGCAGCGCGGAAGGCATCGATGGCCGCCGGGACGCCGGCATACACCGCGCAATGCAGCAACGCCTCGCGAATCTCTTCCACGGTGCAGCCGTTGTTCAGAGCGCCGCGCACGTGGCCTTTCAGCTCCTGCGGGCATTTCAGTGCAGTCAGTGCGGCCAGGGTGATCAGGCTGCGGGTCTTGCGCGGCAGGCCTTCGCGGTTCCAGACGCCACCCCAGGCGTGTTCGTTGACGAAGTCCTGCAGCGGCTGGGTGAACTCGGTGGCATTGCCCAGGGCGCGGTCGACGAAGGCGTCGCCCATCACTTCGCGGCGAACCTGCTCGCCGGCCTTGCGGTTGTCGTTGCTCATTCTGGCTCCTTCAGAGACCTTCCAGGCGCACCCGGGCAGTGCCGGAGCGCAGCATGTTGAGTTGTTCGGCGGCGGCTTTCGAGACGTCGATGATGCGGCCGCGACCGAACGGCCCGCGGTCGTTGATGCGCACGACGACGCTGCGGCCATTGTCGAGGTTGGTGACTTTTACCCGGGTGCCGAAGGCCAGGGTGCGGTGCGCGGCGGTCAAGGCGTTCTGGTTGAAGCGCTCGCCGCTGGCGGTACGCTTGCCGTGGTGGGCCTTGCCGTAATAGGACGCGGTGCCTTCGGCGCGGTAGCCGCGGCCGGAGACCTCCGAGTCGCTGTCGTAAGACGTGGTGCTACAGCCGGCCAGCAGGGCCAGACAACCGACGAGGGCCATGGGTCGTAGCATCGAACCTCCGGACGAAAAAAACGCCGGGCAAGCCCGGCGTCGTTGAAGTGTGGGCTCAGCCTTCGAGCTTCTTCTTCAGCAGTTCGTTCACTTGCGCCGGGTTGGCCTTGCCCTTGGCGGCCTTCATGGCCTGGCCGACGAAGAAGCCGAACATCTTGCCGCGCTTGGCTTCATCGCTGGCGCGGTACTGTTCGACCTGCTCGGCGTTGGCCGCCAGCACATCGTCCAGCAGCTTCTCGACGGCGCCGCTGTCGGTGTTCTGCACCAGGTCCTTGGCCTTGATGATCTCGTCCGGCGAGCCTTCACCCTCGGCCATGGCGGCGAACACGGTCTTCGCGGCCTTGCCGTTGATGGTGCCGTCCTTCAGGCGCAGGATCATCTCGCCCAGGTGCTGGGCGGAAACCGGCGACTGCTCGATCTCCAGGCCGTCCTTGTTGAGCAGGCTGGAGAGCTCGCCCATCACCCAGTTGGCGGCCAGCTTGGCGTCGCCGCAGATGGTCTGGACCTTCTCGAAGTAGTCGGCCATCTCGCGGCTGGCGGACAGCACGCTGGCGTCGTAGGCGGACAGGCCGTACTGGCTCTCGAAGCGCTCGCGCTTCTGGTCCGGCAGTTCCGGCAGTTGGCCGCGCAGGTCGTCGAGGAAGCTCTGTTCGATCACCACCGGCAGCAGGTCCGGACAGGGGAAGTAACGGTAGTCGTTGGCTTCTTCCTTGCTGCGCATGGAGCGCGTTTCGTTGGCAGCCACGTCATACAGGACTGTTTCCTGGACGATCTTGCGGCCGGATTCCAGCTCGTCGATCTGCCAGGCAATCTCCGTGTTGATGGCCCGCTCGATGAACTTGAACGAGTTGACGTTCTTGATCTCGCGGCGAGTGCCGAACTCAGCCTGGCCTTTGGGGCGTACTGAGACGTTGCAGTCGCAACGCAGCGAGCCTTCGGCCATGTTGCCGTCGCAGATGCCCAGGTAGCGCACCAGCGCATGGATCGCCTTGGCATACGCCACGGCTTCCTTGGCGCTGCGCATCTCCGGCTCGGAGACGATCTCCAGCAGCGGGGTGCCGGCGCGGTTCAGGTCGATGCCGCTCATGCCGTGGAAGTCTTCGTGCAGGCTCTTGCCGGCGTCTTCTTCCAGGTGCGCGCGGGTGATGCCGACGCGCTTGACGGTGCCGTCTTCCAGGGTGATGTCGAGGAAGCCCTTGCCGACGATGGGGTGGTCCATCTGGCTGGTCTGGTAGCCCTTGGGCAGGTCCGGGTAGAAGTAGTTCTTCCGGGCGAAGACGTTGCGCTCGGCGATCTCGGCGTTGATCGCCAGGCCGAACTGGCACGCCATGCGCACGGCTTCCTGGTTCAGCACCGGCAGGGTGCCGGGCATCGCCAGGTCGATCAGGCTGGCCTGGGTGTTCGGGGCGGCGCCGAAGGTGGTGGCGCTACCGGAGAAGATCTTCGATTGGGTGGAGAGCTGTGCGTGGATTTCCAGCCCGATCACCGTTTCCCATTGCATGTGTGTCGTCCTCCGAGCCTGCTCAATGTCTGCCTGCACTTGCTCATGCGGCGTTGAAAACAGACTCAAAATGCTCATTTACAGCGCGCAAACTGCGCTTTCTCGCCTGTTTTCGCCTTGCCTGAGCTGTGCTCGGCTAGACCTTGAGCAGGCTCTCAGAATCCAGCCGGTGCTTGTTTGTGCCAGTCGGTCGCCAGTTGGTACTGGTGCGCGACGTTGAGCAGGCGGCCTTCCTGGAAGTACGGCGCGAGCAGCTGGACACCCACCGGCAGGCCGTCGACGAAGCCGGCGGGCATGGACAGGCCCGGAATGCCGGCGAGGTTGGCGGTGATGGTGTAGATGTCTTCCAGGTACTGGGCGACCGGGTCGTTGTTCTTCTCGCCGAGCTTCCAGGCCGGGTTCGGCGTGGTCGGGCCGAGGATCACGTCGACTTCCGCGAAGGCATTGGTGAAGTCGTTCTTGATCAGGCGACGAATCTTCTGGGCTTTCAGGTAGTACGCATCGTAGTAACCGGCGGACAGCGCGTAGGTACCGACCATGATGCGGTTCTTCACTTCAGCGCCGAAGCCTTCGGCGCGGGAGCGCTTGTACAGGTCCTGCAGGTCCTTCGGGTCCTCGCAGCGGTAGCCGTAGCGAACGCCGTCGAAGCGCGACAGGTTGGAGCTCGCTTCTGCGGGCGCTATCACATAATAAGCAGGAATCGCATGCTGCATGTTCGGCAGGGAGATCTCCTTGACCACCGCGCCGAGCTGCTTGAGCTGCTCGACCACTTTCATCACCGCATCGGCGATGCGGCTGTCCAGGCCGGCACCGAAGTATTCCTTCGGCAGGCCGATGCGCAGACCGGTGAGCGGCTTGGCCAGGGCGGCCAGGTAATCGTCTACCGGCTGGTCGACGCAGGTGGAGTCCTTCGGGTCGAAGCCGGCCATGGCGCCGAGCATCAGCGCGCAGTCCTCGGCGGTGCGGGCCAGCGGGCCGCCCTGGTCGAGGCTGGAGGCGTAGGCGATCATGCCCCAGCGGGACACGCGACCGTAGGTCGGCTTGATGCCGGTCAGGTTGGTCAGTGCCGCGGGCTGGCGGATCGAACCGCCGGTGTCGGTGCCGGTGGCGGCCGGAATCAGGCGCGCGGCCACGGCAGCGGCGGAGCCGCCGGAGGAGCCGCCCGGTACGCGGGAGGTATCCCAGGGGTTCTTCACCGGGCCGTAGTGGCTGGATTCGTTGGCCGAGCCCATGGCGAACTCGTCCATGTTCAGCTTGCCCAGGCTCACGGTGCCGGCATCGGCCAGGCGCTCGACGACGGTGGCGTCGTAGGGCGAGACGAAGGCGTCGAGGATCTTCGAGCCGCAGCTGGTGCGCACGCCCTGGGTGCAGAACAGGTCCTTGTGGGCGATCGGCGCGCCGAGCAGGGCGCCGGTGTCGCCTTTGGCGCGCCGTTCGTCGGCGGCCTTGGCCTGGGCCAGGGCGTTTTCTTCGGTAATCGTGATGAAGCTGTTCAACTGCGGGTCGAGCTGCTTGATGCGCGCGAGCAGGGCAGTGGCCAGTTCCTGGGCGGAAAATTGCTTGTCGGCGAGTCCGCGAGCGACTTCGGCGAGGGTCAATTGATGCAGCATATGTCCGTGTCCTTCTCGCTTACTCGATGACTTTCGGGACGAGGTAGAGGCCGTCTTCCACGGCCGGCGCGATGGCCTGGTAGGCTTCGCGGCGGTTCTCCTCGGTGACGGCGTCCGCGCGCAGGCGCTGGGTGGCCTCCAGCGGGTGGGCCAGGGGCTCCACGCCGTCGGTATCGACCGCCTGCATGGCGTCGATCAGGCCGAGGATGTTGTTGAGGGTATCGGTGGTACGCGAAATGTCGGCTTCCTCCAGGCCCAGGCGGGCGAGGTGGGCGATCTTTTCCACGTCGGAGCGTTCAAGCGCCATTGGGGTCTCCAGCTAGAGCGGCCAGACTCGAACTGGGCCTGGCCGGACGGAATTTGCAGGGCAGGGAACAGAACCCGCGGCAGACGGTCGAAGGCCGCTGGGATGGGCCCGCAGGCCCGGAAAAACGAGGAATCTAGCATAAATTGCCGCCTTGCCCAAAATCCCCGTCATTGTTAGAGTTTGCCGCACTTTTTTACCCGCGCACTTTTCACCCACGCGCCACCTATGGGTTTCTTTCCAATGTTCAAAAAACTGCGTGGCATGTTCTCCAGTGATCTGTCGATCGACCTGGGCACTGCCAATACCCTTATTTATGTGCGCGAACGCGGCATCGTCCTGAACGAACCGTCCGTGGTCGCCATCCGTAGCCATGGCAGCCAGAAAAGCGTGGTCGCCGTCGGCACCGAGGCCAAGCGCATGCTCGGCCGTACCCCGGGCAACATTGCCGCCATTCGTCCGATGAAGGACGGCGTGATCGCCGACTTCAGCGTCTGCGAGAAGATGCTGCAGTACTTCATCAACAAGGTTCATGAGAACAGCTTCCTGCAGCCCAGCCCTCGCGTGCTGATCTGCGTGCCGTGCAAATCCACCCAGGTGGAACGCCGCGCCATCCGTGAATCGGCCCTGGGCGCTGGCGCCCGTGAGGTGTACCTGATCGAAGAACCGATGGCCGCGGCCATCGGCGCCGGCCTGCCGGTCGAAGAGGCCCGTGGTTCCATGGTCGTCGATATCGGCGGCGGCACCACCGAGATCGCGCTGATCTCCCTCAACGGCGTGGTCTATGCCGAATCCGTCCGCGTCGGCGGCGACCGCTTCGACGAAGCCATCGTCACTTACGTGCGCCGCAACTACGGCAGCCTGATCGGCGAATCCACCGCTGAGCGCATCAAACAGGAAATCGGCACCGCCTTCCCGGGTGGCGAAGTCCGCGAAGTGGACGTCCGTGGCCGCAACCTGGCCGAAGGCGTACCGCGCAGCTTCACCCTGAATTCCAACGAAGTGCTCGAAGCGCTGCAGGAATCCCTGGCGACCATCGTCCAGGCGGTCAAGAGCGCGCTGGAGCAGTCCCCGCCGGAACTCGCTTCCGACATCGCCGAGCGCGGCCTGGTGCTGACCGGTGGTGGCGCGCTGTTGCGTGACCTGGACAAGCTGCTGGCCCAGGAAACCGGCCTGCCGGTAATCGTCGCCGAGGACCCGCTGACCTGCGTGGCTCGTGGCGGCGGCAAGGCGCTGGAAATGATGGACCGTCATTCGATGGACCTGCTCTCCACCGAATAAGATGGGAGTGGAGGTTGGTTGACGTTTCATCGTGCATGGTGAAACTTCAACCGACCTTGCACAGCTAGGAGCCGGTCATCAAACCGATATTCTCCAAAGGGCCCTCGCTGGGCGCGCGCCTGTTGGTGCTCGCTGTCCTGTCGGTCGCCTTGATGGTGGTCGATGCCCGCTTCGATTATCTCAAGCCGGTACGTAGCCAGATGGGGCTGGTGCTGAGCCCGTTCTATGGCATCGCCGATTTTCCGGTTCGCGCCTGGGAAGGCGTGCGCGACCAGTTCACCAGCCGCAGCGAGCTGCTGGCTGAGAACGAGCGCCTCAAGGCCGAGCAATTGCTGATGCAGCGTCGCCTGCAGAAGCTGGCCACCCTGACCGAACAGAACGTACGCCTGCGCGAACTCCTCAATTCCTCCGCCCTGGTCGATGACAAGGTGCTGGTGGGCGAGCTGATCGGCGTCGACCCGAACCCCTTTACCCAACGCATCCTGATCGACAAGGGCGAGAAGGACGGCGTGTTCCAGGGCCAGCCGGTACTCGATGCCAGCGGCCTGATGGGGCAGGTGGTCGAGGTGATGCCGTACACCGCTCGCGTCCTGCTGCTGACCGATACCACCCACAGCATTCCGGTGCAGGTGAACCGCAATGGCCTGCGCGCCATCGCCGTGGGCACCGGCAATCCGGAACGCCTGGAGCTGCGCTACGTCGCCGATACCGCTGACATCAAGGAAGGCGACCTGCTGGTCAGTTCCGGCCTGGGGCAGCGTTTCCCCGCCGGCTATCCGGTCGCGACGGTCAAGGAAGTGCAGCATGATACGGGCGGGCCATTCGCCACTATCCGTGCCGTGCCGACCGCGAAGATGAATCGCAGCCGTTATGTGCTGCTGGTGTTCACTGATAGCCGCACACCCGAGCAGCGCGCCACCGACGCCGCCGAGGCCCAGGCAGAGGCCGACCGCAAGGCCGCCGAGTCCGCTGCCCCGGGGCAGCCCGCGCCAGCGACCCAATCCCATGAGACGGCGCCTGCCGTGCCAGCGACGGCTCCCGCCGGTCATCCCGCGCAGCCGGCCGCTGGTGGTACTCCCGCCGCGCCTGCTGCGCACCCGGCGCCAAGGACGCGCCACTGATGGCCGGCCAAGGCTCGAACAACGGCTGGGCCATCTGGCTGACACTGCTTCTGGCGCTGCTGCTCTCGGTGGCGCCAATGCCCGGTTTCATGGAGATCGGCCGCCCGCTCTGGCTGGCCATGTTCCTCACCTACTGGGTGCTCTACCTGCCGCACAAGGTCGGCATGCTCAGCGCGTGGGTGCTGGGTGTCGCCGAGGATGTGCTCTATGGCAGCCTGCTGGGGCAGAACGCCCTGATCCTCAGCCTGATCATTTTCCTGGTGCTGTCCTTGCACCAGCGCCTGCGCATGTTCCCCATCTGGCAGCAATGCCTGGTGTTGCTGGTGGTCTTCGGTCTCGCCCAACTGGTCCAGCTCTGGATCAGCGCCCTGACTGGCAACCGCCCGCCGACCCTGGTGTTCCTCCTGCCCGCGCTGGTCAGTGCCTTGCTCTGGCCTTGGGTCTACACATTGCTGCGGGCCCTGCGGCTGCGCCTGAACATCAACTGATCGCCCCTTTTCGAGGGAGTCACCGGGTCTGCCTCGCAGGCCCGTCCCGGGAGTTCCAGATGGCCCAGCTGTACCTAGCCTCCAGTTCGCCGCGCCGCCGCGAGCTGCTCACCCAGATCGGCCTGCCGTTCCACATAGTGCCCGCATCCATCGATGAAACGCCGGAGGCCGACGAGTCGGCACCTGGCTATGTGGAGCGCCTGGCGCGCGGCAAGGCGCTCGCCGGGCTGAACTTCCTCGCCCAGCGCGCCGACATCTGCGTGCTCGGTGCGGATACCGCAGTGGTGCTGGACGGCCGCATCCTCGGCAAACCGGCGGATCGCGACGATGCCCTGGCCATGCTGCGGGCGCTGTCGGGCCGCGAACACGAGGTGCTCACCGCCGTCGCGGTTGCCGATCGCGAGCGCTGCGAGGCCCGCGTGGTCAGCAGCCGTGTGACCTTCCGGGAGATTTCCGCCGAGGAAGCCGAACGCTACTGGGAAACCGGCGAGCCGCAGGACAAGGCGGGTAGCTATGCTATCCAGGGGCTCGCGGCGGTCTTCGTCAGCCGTGTCGAAGGTAGCTACAGCGCCGTGGTCGGCCTGCCCTTGTGCGAAAGCGCGGCATTGCTGGCTGACTTCTCTATCCCTAGCTGGCAGTCTTGATCACGAAGTAGCGCTGAAACTCCCAGGCGCGATAAGGAAGGGCGCATGAGCGAAGAGATTCTGATCAATATCACGCCGATGGAGTCGCGCGTGGCGGTGGTGGAGAACGGCGTCCTCCAGGAGGTCCACGTCGAGCGCACGCTGCGTCGCGGGATCGTCGGCAATATCTACAAGGGCAAGGTCGTGCGGGTGCTGCCGGGCATGCAGGCCGCCTTCGTCGATATTGGCCTGGAACGCGCAGCCTTCATTCATGCCGCCGAGATTTCCACCCGCGAGGGCAGCGCCGTGGAAAGCATCGGCGCGCTGGTCCACGAAGGCCAGAGCCTGGTGGTGCAGGTCACCAAGGACCCCATCGGCACCAAGGGCGCGCGCCTGACCACCCACCTGTCGATTCCTTCCCGCTACCTGGTCTACATGCCGCGTACCAGCCACGTTGGCATTTCCCTCAAGATCGAGGACGAACACGAGCGCGATCGCCTCAAGCAGGTGGTCGCCAAATGCGTCGAGGCCGAAGGCATCGTCGAGCGCGGCGGCTTCATCCTGCGCACCGCTGCCGAAGGCGCCGGCGAGGACGAGATCCTCGCCGACATACGCTACCTGCGCCGCCTCTGGGACCAGATCGATGCGCAGATCCAGACCGTCGGCGCGCCGACGATGATCTACGAAGACCTGTCCCTGGCGCTGCGCACCCTGCGCGACCTGGTGAACCCGCGTATCGAGAAGATCCGTGTCGATTCCCGGGAGAACTTCCAGAAAATCACGCAGTTCGTCGAAGAGCTGATGCCGGAAATCGCCGACCGCCTGGAGCACTATCCGGGCGAGCGGCCGATCTTCGACCTCTACGGGGTCGAGGATGAGGTACAGAAGGCGCTCGAGCGCAAGGTCCTGCTCAAGTCCGGCGGCTACCTGATCATCGACCCGACCGAGGCGATGACCACCATCGACGTGAACACCGGCGCCTTCGTCGGCCACCGCAATCTCGAAGAGACCATCTTCAAGACCAACCTCGAGGCCGCCACCGCCATCGCCCGCCAACTGCGCCTGCGCAACCTGGGCGGGATCATCATCATCGACTTCATCGACATGGAAGACGAAGAGCACCGCCGCCAGGTTCTGCGCACCCTGGAGAAGCAGCTCGAACGCGACCATGCCAAGACCAATATCATCGGCATCACCGAGTTGGGGCTGGTGCAGATGACCCGCAAGCGCACCCGCGAAAGCCTGGTGCAGGTGCTCTGCGAGCCCTGCCCGAGCTGCCAGGGGCGCGGCATGCTGAAGACCCCTGAGACGATCTGCTACGAGATCTTCCGCGAGATCCTCCGCGAAGCGCGGGCCTACCAGGCCGATTCCTACCTGGTGCTGGCCAACCAGAAGGTGGTCGATCGCCTGCTCGACGAAGAGTCGGGCAATGTCGCCGATCTGGAACTGTTCATCGGTCGCCCCATCAAGTTCCAGGTCGAGGCCATGTACTCCCAGGAGCAGTACGACGTTGTCCTGCTTTGAGCGGCGGGTCGCAGTACGTGGATTTCTGGCGGCATACCGCTCTGCAATGGGCTTTCATGGAGCTTTATCCGGCCCTGGCTGTCGGATCAGCGTCGACCTTGATCGGCTCGGAGGCCGCTCGATGACCCATCGCCATCCATTCCCGGTGTCTGCCTGACATGGAGCGCGCCGGCAGCCTGTTCGCCACCGCGCTGCGCGCCGTCCTGGGCCTGCTCGCCTTGGGCCTTGTGCTGCTCGCGCTGTACGTCAGCCTCGGTCGGCAGCTGGTCCCTCTGGTGGCGGAGTACCGCGACGACCTGGCGCAACAGGCGAGCGACCAGCTCGGCCTGCCGGTCACCATCGGCGCGCTGGAGGGGCATTGGCACGCATTCAGTCCAATCATCGTGGTGCGCGACATTCAGCTTGGCGAGGGCAATGACTCGCTGCGCCTGGAACGGGTGCGTCTGACCCCGGATATCCTAGCCAGCCTGATGGCGCGCCAGCCGCGCATCGACAGCCTGGAGCTGGAAGGCCTGCACCTGACGTTGCGCGAGGACGAAGCGGGCAAGTGGCACGCCGACGGGCTGCCCAACCGCAATAACGACACCGACCCGCGCAAGCTCATCGACATGCTGCTCACACCGCGGCGACTGTCGCTGATGGATAGCCAACTGACTGTCCTGCCACAGCAGGCCAAGGCGCTATCGCTCAACTATGTGGGCATGACGTTGCACAGCGGCAGTCGGCAGCGCCTGGAAGCGCGCTTCAGCCTGCCCGGCGGCGAGCCGGTGGCGGCGCGGCTGGAGACCCGGCTGGACCGGGATGACTGGGCGAAGAGTTCGGCACAGCTGTACCTCAGCCTGCCGCAGGCGGACTGGGCGCAGTGGTTGCCCGCGGGCCTGACCGGTGCCTGGAAGCTGTCCCAGGCCAAGGCTGGCGGCGAGTTCTGGGCCACGATCGACAAGGGCGTGCCGGTGGCCGCCGTGGCGCGCCTGAATGCGCCGAAGATCGAGGCCGCGCTGGGCGACCGCCCGCCGGTCAGCCTGAGCGACCTGGGCGTGGGGCTGTTCTTCAAGCGCAGCGGCGACGATTTCGACCTGCGCGTCGCCGATCTGGCGGCCAACCTCGGCGAAACGCGCTGGGGCGAAGTGGAGCTGGAGCTTACCCGGCGCATGAAGGGCGAGGAGCATTGGCAACTGCGTGCCGATCGTCTTGACCTGACGCCGCTGGGCCCGACGATCACCGCCCTGGCGCCGTTGCCGGACAAGGTCATCGAGTGGCTCGACGGCCTGAAGCCGCATGGCGTGCTGCACAACGTCAATTTCGACTACTGGCCGCAACGCGAAGATATCGACCGTGTCGCGTATGCCACCAACCTGGAGAAGGTCGGGGTCAGCGCCTTCCATGACGTACCCGCCGTGGCGAATGTCGACGGCACCTTGCGCGGCAACCTTGGCGGCGGCCAGTTGGATGCCAACGCCCAGGACTTCATGCTGCACCTGGCGACCCTGTTCCCGGAGCCTTGGCATTACCGCACCGCGCATACGCGGATGTTCTTCCAGTTCAACGACGAGGCGTTCACCCTCGGCAGCCACCTGATGCAGGTAGAGGGCGAAGAGGGGACCATCGCCGGCGACATGTTGATCCGCCTGATGCGCGACCCGGCGCAGGAGGACTACATGGACCTGCGTGTCGGCATGAGCAACGGCGACGCGCGCTTCACCAGCAAGTACCTGCCCACCGTCATCCCGCAGATGAGCAAGGACCTCGCCGCCTGGCTCAAGGGCTCGATCAAGAGTGGTCGCATCGAACAGGGCTATTTCCTCTGGCAGGGATCGTTGCAGAAGGGTTCCGCGCCAGAGGCGCATGCCATGAGCCTGTACTTCAAGGTCCACGACGGCGTGCTCGACTATCAACCCGGCTGGCCGGGCCTGAGCAAGGCCGAGGGCGAAGTGCGGGTAGAGGACAGCGGAGTCAGCATCAACGCCAGCAGTGGCAGGATTCTCAACAGCCAGGTGCGCGATGTGTCGGTGGACATCCCTCATTCGGCGCCGGGCGAGGTGGCCCACCTGCACGTGGACGGCGACATCGACAGCAATCTCGTCGATGGCCTGAAGATTCTCCAGGATTCGCCCATCGGCGCGACCCACACCTTCGCCGGCTGGGAGGGCGAGGGCGATCTGAATGGTCACCTGAAGCTGGATATCCCGCTGGCCAAGGGCGAGGCGAGCAAGGCGCGGGTGATCGTCGACTTCGCCACGGACAAGGCGCGACTGAAGATCGCCAAGCCCGAACTGAACCTCGAACAGGTCAAGGGCAAGTTTCGCTTCGACACCGATAGCGGCCTGAGCGGGCAGAATGTCGCCGCCCAGGTCCTCGGCACCCGCGTCACCGGCAGCATCCGCGCCGAAGGGCGCAATGGCGATTCGCGTACCCGCGTGCTGGTGGGCGGGCAGTTGCCGGTGAAGTCCCTGCTTGACTGGGCCAAGGTGCAAAAGCAACTGCCAGTCGATGGCCGCATTCCCTTCCAGCTCAATCTGCTGCTTGCCGGCAAGGACAGCCAGCTGCAGGTCGCCTCCAATCTTCAGGGGGTGACCATCGACCTGCCGGCGCCGTTGGGCAAGGCTGCCCAGGAAACCCGTAACAGCGAATGGCGCATGACCCTGGATGGCGCCGAGCGGCGTTACTGGGCGATTTATGGTGATCGTGCCAGCCTCGCCTATGCCGCACCGGCCGACCAGCCACTGGCCGGGCGCGGCGTCCTGCGCCTGGGGGGCGACCCCGCGGTGCTGCCGAGCTGGAGTGGCGTACAGGTGCGCGGCAAGATCGACGAGGTGGACGCCGACGCCTGGCAGGCGGTGCTGAAGAAGTATTCCAACTCAGGCGTCGAGGGCGCCGCCGGGCTGCTGCGGGGCGCAGACCTGCAGATTGGCCGCTTCAAGGGATTTGGCCAGACGCTCGAGAACCTCACGGTGGACCTTTTGCGCGTCGACAGCAGTTGGCAGCTTGGGCTGGTCAGTTCCCTGGTTTCCGGCAAGGTCACCGTGCCGGACAACAAGGCGCGGCCCATTGTGATTGCCCTCGACCGCATCGACTTGCCCAAGGGCGAGGCCATCGACTCGGAACGTGCGGTCGAGGCCCCGGACCCGCTGGCCAAGATCGACCCGCGCTCGCTGCCGGCGATGGACGTGACCATTCGCCAGGTGCTCAAGGCCGGGCAGCCGGTGGGCGCCTGGAGTTTCAACCTGCGCCCCACCCCGACCGGCACCAGCTTCGACAACGTGGCGCTGGACCTGCGCGGCATCTCGGTGAAGGGCAACCTGCGCTGGGACGGAGTGGACACGAGCGCTCGCAGCACCTTTGTCGGCAAACTGGAGGGCAAGAACCTGGGCGACGTGCTCAAGGCCTGGGATTTCGCCCCCAGCGTGACCAGTGAGCGCTTCCGCGTGGACATCAACGGCAACTGGCCCGGCTCTCCGGCGGCACTGAGTCTGCGGCGCTTTGGCGGCACGCTCGATGCCAGTCTGCGCAAGGGCCAGTTCGTGGAGGTGGAAGGTGGCGCCAATGCCCTGCGGGTGTTCGGCCTGCTGAACTTCAACGCCATCAGCCGCCGTCTGCGCCTGGACTTCTCCGATCTGCTGGGCAAGGGCCTGAGCTACGACCGCGTGAAGGGCGTATTGACGGCCACCGATGGCGTCTTCTTCACCCGCGAACCGCTGCGCCTGGACGGTCCGTCGAGCAATCTGGAGCTCAATGGCACCCTCGACCTCGCCCACGACGAGATCGACGCCAAGCTGCTGGTGACCCTGCCGGTGACCAACAACCTGCCCCTTGCCGCGCTGATCGTCGGCGCGCCGGCCATCGGCGGCGCGCTGTTCGTGGTGGACAAGCTGCTGGGTGACCGGGTCGCGCGCTTCGCCAGCGTGCAGTACAGCGTGAAAGGGCCGTGGCAGAGCCCCACCATCGCCTTCGAGAAACCCTTCGAAAAACCTCACTGAGCAGACTGGTCGGGCATCGGTTAGCATGAAACCCAGGACACAGCCGGAGCTCACGATGCCCATCAGCGTTATCCAGATGGTCAGCCAGGACGATGTCCAGGCCAATCTCACCGCCGCCCGTCGCTTGCTCGAGCAGGCCGCCGAGGGTGGCGCGCGCCTCGCCGTGCTGCCGGAGAACTTCGCCGCCATGGGCCGCCGCGATCTCGCGGACCTCGGTCGCGCGGAAGCCCGGGGCGAGGGGCCGATCCTGCCCTGGTTGAAAAGCACCGCCCGCGACCTCAGGTTGTGGATTGTCGCCGGCACCCTGCCGCTGCCGCCCATCGATCAACCGGAAGCCAAGGCCAATGCCTGTTCGCTGCTGGTGGACGAGCACGGCGAAGTGGCGGCGCGCTACGACAAGCTGCACCTGTTCGATGTGGACGTCGCCGACGCCCGTGGTCGTTATCGCGAGTCGGATGACTACGCCTTCGGCCAGCGCGTGGTGGTGGCGGATACCCCGGTCGGGCGCCTGGGGCTGACGGTGTGCTACGACCTGCGCTTCCCCGAGCTCTACACCGCGCTGCGCGAGGCGGGTGCGGAGCTGATCAGCGCCCCGTCGGCGTTCACGGCGGTAACTGGTGCGGCGCACTGGGAAATCCTCATCCGCGCCCGCGCCATCGAGACTCAGTGCTACCTGCTGGCAGCCGGGCAGGGCGGAACCCACCCCAAAGGACGGGAAACCTGGGGCCAGTCGGCCATCGTCGACCCCTGGGGGCGTATCCTGGCCGAACAGGCCAAGGGCGAGGCCGTGCTGCTGGCCGAGCGCGACAGCGAAGAACAGGCGGCAGTCCGGCAGCGCATGCCGATTGCCCGGCACAGAAGATTTTTCCCGCCGGTCGAACCACGACCGGCGCGTACGGAGTGAATATGAGCGAACTGTTGTCATCCGTCAGCCAGCACCTGCTGGTCCCCGGTGGTCTGGATATCGACCAGCTGTCGCCGATCCTGCACGAGCTGAGCGGCCCCGGTATCGATGCCGCGGACCTGTACTTCCAGAGCCAGGTCTCCGAGTCCTGGATGCTGGAGGACGGCATCGTCAAGGAAGGCAGCTTCCACATGGACCAGGGTGTCGGCGTGCGCGCGCAGTCCGGCGAGAAGACCGGCTTCGCCTACAGCAACGCGATCAACCATGAAGCGCTGATCCAGGCTGCCCGCGCTGCCCGCTCGATCTCCCGTGCCGGCCAGAACGGCAAGGTGCAGGCGTTCAACGCCGTGGTGCCGACTCGTCTCTACGCCGGCGAAAACCCACTGGACGTGATGAGCCGCGCGGAGAAGGTCGAGCTGCTGCAGAAGATCGACGCCGCCACCCGCGCCCTCGACCCGCGCATCCAGCAGGTCACCGTCAGCCTCGCCGGTGTCTGGGACAAGGTGCTGATCGCCGCGGCGGACGGCTCGCTGGCTGCGGACATCCGCCCGCTGGTGCGCTTCAACGTCAGCGTCATCGTCGAGCAGAATGGTCGCCGCGAGCGCGGCGGTCACGGCGGCGGCGGTCGCACCGACTACAAATACTTCCTCCAGGAAGACCGCGCCATGGGTTACGCCCGCGAGGCGCTGCGCCAGGCGCTGGTCAACCTCGAAGCCGTTCCCGCGCCGGCTGGCAGCCTGCCGGTGGTGATGGGCGCCGGCTGGTCCGGCGTGCTGCTGCATGAAGCCGTGGGCCACGGCCTGGAAGGCGACTTCAACCGCAAGGGCAGCTCGAACTACAGCGGACGCATCGGCGAGAAGGTCGCGTCCAGCCTGTGCACCATCGTCGATGACGGCACCATCGCCGGCCGCCGTGGCTCGCTGTCGGTGGACGACGAGGGTACGCCGACCCACTGCAACGTGCTGATCGAGAACGGCATCCTCAAGGGCTACATGCAGGACAAGCTCAACGCCCGCCTGATGGGTGTGGCGCGCACCGGCAATGGTCGCCGCGAGTCCTATGCGCACCTGCCGATGCCGCGCATGACCAACACCTACATGCTGGCCGGGCAGAGCGATCCGGAAGAAATCATCGCCAGCGTCGAGCGCGGGATCTACTGCGCGAACCTGGGTGGCGGTCAGGTGGACATCACCAGCGGCAAGTTCGTCTTTGCCACCAGCGAGGCCTACCTGATCGAGAACGGCAAGATCACTCGCCCGGTGAAGGGCGCGACCCTGATCGGCAACGGTCCGGAAGTGATGAGCCGGGTATCCATGGTCGGCAACGACCTGGCGCTGGACAGCGGCGTGGGCACTTGCGGCAAGGACGGCCAGTCCGTGCCAGTCGGTGTCGGTCAGCCGACCCTGAAGATCGATGCGATTACCGTAGGCGGCACGGGCGCCTGAAGCCGTTGCCGATGACGCTGGAGGGGAGGGACGCGGCTGCTCAGCGCAGGCCGCGTTTGAGCTCGTCCAGCTCGCGGATGTACTTGAAGATCTTCCGCGCCGCGGCTGGAGGCTTGTTGTGAGCGGCCTCGTGCTGGGCATGGCGGATCAGTTGGAGCAAGTGCTGGCGGTCGCTCTCGGGGTATTCGCCGAAGAACGCCGACAGGGCCGCGTCGCCGCCGGTGATCAGGTGGTCGCGCCAACGCTCCAGGGCGTGGAAGCGTTCGTTGTATTGGCGGGTGGAGCTGTCTACCTGTTCCAGGAGGGCGACGATGGCGTCGATGTCCTGGTCGCGCATCAGCTTGCCGATGAACTGCCGGTGGCGCTTCTTGGCGGCATTGGCCTTGTGCTTGGGTGCTTCGTCCAGTGCGCGGCGCAGCGGATCGGTGAGCGGCATGCGGTCCAGCAGGTCCGGCTTGAGCGTCGTCAGGCGCTCGCCGAGGTCCTGCAGGGCGTGCAGCTCGCGTTTAACTTGCGACTTGCTCTTCTCATCGAAGGACGAGTCGTCATCGTGAATTTCAGCCATGGCGGGGGTCTCGTTGAAAACGCCGCCATGATAACGAGTCAGGGGCCGCTTGTCCGGCCCGCGCCGGTCCTCGCCGCTTGAAGGCAGGGTCGGACCATGAACAGGAGAGGCATGCAATGAGCGAACACAACCCGGCAGTGAGCCCGGAGGTTCTTCCCGAACTGCGCGAGCAGGTCGAGCGGATCATCGCCGAGGCCACCCGGCAAGGCGCCAGCGCCTGCGAAGTGGCGGTATCGGTGGAGCAGGGGCTTTCGACCTCGGTGCGCCAGGGTGAAGTCGAGACTGTCGAGTTCAACCGCGACCAGGGCTTTGGCATCACCCTCTACGTTGGTCAACGCAAGGGCTCGGCGAGTACCTCGGCCACCGGCGCGGATGCCATCCGCGAAACCGTGGCGGCAGCATTGGCTATTGCCAAGCACGCTTCCGAGGACGATTGCGCCGGGCTGGCCGATCCGGCGCTGATGGCCCGCGACCTGCCGGACCTGGACCTGTACCACGGCTGGTCGATCACCCCCGACCAGGCCATCGAGCGCGCCCTGGCGTGCGAGGCTGCGGCGTTCGCCGCCGACAAGCGCGTCACCAAGGCCGACGGCACTACGCTGAACACCCACCAGGGCTGCCGCGTCTACGGCAACAGCCATGGCTTCGTTGGCGGCTATGCCAGCACCCGCCACAGCCTGAGTTGCGTGATGATCGCCGAAGGTGAAGGGCAGATGCAGCGCGACTACTGGTACGACGTAAACCGTCGCGGCGAGCTGCTGGCTACCCCCGAATCCATCGGTCGCCGCGCCGCCGAGCGCGCCGCCAGCCGCCTGGGCGCCCGCCCGGTGCCAACCGCCGAAGTGCCGGTGCTGTTCGCCCCGGAGGTCGCGGTCGGCCTGTTCGGCCACTTCCTCGGCGCCATCTCCGGCGGCAGTCTGTACCGCAAGTCGTCCTTCCTCGAAGGTGCGCTGGGCCAGCGGCTGTTCCCGGAATGGTTGACCCTGGACGAGCGCCCGCTGTTGCGCGGCGCGCTGGGCAGCGCCTCGTTCGACAACGACGGCCTGGCCACCTATGCCAAGTCGTTCGTGGAAGGTGGTGAGCTGGTCTCCTACGTGCTTGGCACCTACTCCGGGCGCAAGCTGGGCATGCCCAGCACGGCCAACTCCGGTGGCGTGCACAACCTGTTCGTCAGCCATGGCGATGAAGACCAGGCTGCCCTGATCCGCCGCATGGGCCGTGGCCTGCTGGTCACCGAACTGATGGGGCAGGGCGTCAACCTGGTGACCGGCGACTATTCCCGTGGCGCCGGCGGCTACTGGGTAGAGAACGGCGAAATCCAGTTCCCGGTACAGGAAGTCACCATCGCCGCCAACCTGCGCGATTTGTTCCGCAACATCGTCGCCATCGGCAACGATGTGGAGTACCGCGGCAACCTGCATACCGGTTCCGTGCTCATCGAAAAGATGATGGTCGCCGGCAACTGATACACCCGCCGCGGCCTGTCTGGCCGCGGCTTCCCCGCTGTTCTCGAAGCCTTTCTCCAGACGAGCCGCCCTGCGCATTGCGTTGGGCGGCTTGTTTTTTTGATTCTCGCAAACAATAATCAATCTCATTATCGATTATGGGATTGCCATGTTTGCCGAAATCGACAGCTCGATCACCGACCGCTGGTACCGACTGGGCACCCGCATCCGCTGTGCGCTGGAGCCGGACGAGCCGCGCCTGGTGGAGCAATACCTCGGCGAAGCACGCTACCTGGCGGCCTGGGAGCCGGTGCCGGCCTGGCGCCTGTTCGAGAAGTGCTACCAACTGCTGCTCGACAGCAGTCGCGACATCGCACTGCCCTGGCATTGGCGCGTGCTCTGCCTGGACCACGCCTATCTCCCCCTGCGCGAACTGCAACGCCTGGCGACCTCTTCCGTCCAGCGTCAACGCCTGAGCCTGCTGGCCCGGCGCATGGCGCAGCAGGAGATGGCGCCTTCCCTGAAGCTGCAAGAAGGAATCGAGAATGACTGACAGCCGTATCGAACGCGACAGCATGGGCGAACTGGAGGTGCCGATTGCGGCGCTCTACGGAGCCCAGACGCAGCGGGCGGTGAACAACTTCCCGGTGAGTGGCCAGCGCATGCCGCGTCCGTTCATTCGCGCGCTGCTGCTGGCCAAGGCCGCGGCGGCGCGGGCCAACGTCAGCCTGGAACAGCTGGACGCGGAGGCCGGTGCCGCGATTGTCGCCGCCTGCGAGGAACTGCTGGCGGGCGATCTGCAGCAGCACTTCCCGGTGGACGTATTCCAGACCGGTTCGGGCACCAGCTCGAACATGAACGCCAACGAGGTGGTCGCCACCCTGGCCAGCCTTCGCCTGGGCAAGCCGGTCAACGCCAATGACCAGGTCAACTGCGGGCAGAGCAGCAACGACATCATTCCCTCGACCATCCACATCAGTGCGGCGCTGGAGATCCACCAGCACCTGTTGCCAGCGCTGGACCACCTGCACGCCACCCTGGAGAAGAAGGCCAAGGCCGTGCACCAGCACGTGAAGACCGGCCGCACTCACCTGATGGATGCCATGCCGGTACGCCTGAGCCAGGTGCTTGGCGGCTGGGCGCAACAGGTGCGCCAGGCGTCGCAGGGCATCGAAGGTCAATTGCCGGCGCTGCAGCAGCTCGCCCAGGGCGGCACGGCTGTCGGCACCGGCGTGAATGCGCATCCTCAGTTTGCCGCACGCTTCTGCGAGGAACTCAACGGTCTGACTGGTCTGGTGTTCCGCCCTGGTGACGACTTCTTCGCGCTGATCGGCGCCCAGGACATTGCCGTGGCCACCTCCGGTCAGCTCAAGGCCCTGGCGGTGGCGCTGATGAAGATCGCCAACGACCTGCGCTGGATGAACTCCGGCCCGCTCGCCGGCCTCGCCGAGATCGAACTGGAAGCACTGCAGCCGGGATCCTCGATCATGCCGGGCAAGGTCAACCCGGTGATCCCGGAAGCCACCGCCATGGTCGCCGCCCAGGTCATGGGCAACGACACCACCATTGCCGTCGCCGGCCAGTCGGGCAACTTCGAGCTGAACGTGATGCTGCCGGTGATCGCTGACAACCTGCTGCACAGTATCCATCTGCTGGCCAACGTCAGCCGTCTGCTGGCGGACAAGGCCATCGCCAGCTTCAAGGTCAACGAGGCGAGCCTGCGCGAGGCGCTGTCGCGCAATCCGATCCTGGTTACCGCGCTGAACCCGATCATCGGCTACCAGAAGGCCGCGGAGATCGCCAAGCAGGCCTACCGAGAAGGGCGGCCGATCATCGAGGTTGCGCTTGAGTTCTCTGCTTTAGAGGGCATCGACCTGGACCGCGCCCGCCTTGAGCAACTGCTCAATCCCGAGAAGCTCACCGCCGGTGGACTCTGAGTCCGCCGCCACTGGAGGAAAATGCCATGCGTCATTGGCAACGCACCATCGAACTGGGCAACCGCTGCTTCATTCGTAACGAGCTGATCGATGCCCGTGAGCATTACCTCCACGCGCTGGCGCTGGCCCAGGTCCTGCTGGACCGTTGGCACGACCCGGAGGAAGCCGTGATGGCGTTTGTCATCTCCCACCACAACCTCGGCGACCTGCACCTGCAACTCGGCCAGCCGGAGGAAACCGCCGAGTACCTGTGCGCCTGCCACGAGCGGCTGCTGGTGCTGGGCGAGGACCTGCGCAAATGTTCGGACCTGCGCGCCGCGGCGGTGCAGCACAGCCGGCGTACCTACGTCGAGTTGCTCAACTTCATCGGCGAGCACGGCACCTATCCGCGCACCCAGCGCCTGTTACGTCGCCAGGGCGCGGTGGAACTGCGTCCGGGCCTGTTCACCGCCGTTCAATCGATGCGTTATCACTGAGTCGATGCGCTACTGCTGAAGAAGGTTCGAAGATGCCTCACGTCCTGCCTGCCTTGCCCTATGCCTACGATGCGCTGGAACCGCACATCGATGCGCAGACCATGGAAATCCATCACAGCAAGCACCACCAGACCTACATCAACAACCTCAATGCCGCGCTGGAGGGCACCGAGTTCGCCGACGTTCCGGTGGAAGAGCTGCTGCAGAAGCTTGAGAGCCTGCCCCAGGCGCTGCGCGCCGGAGTGGTCAACAACGGCGGCGGCCACGCCAATCATTCGCTGTTCTGGACCGTGATGGCGCCGCACGGTGGCGGCCAGCCGCAGGAAGAACTGCGCCAGGCCATCGACAGCGAACTGGGCGGCTACGACGCGTTCTGCCAGGCCTTCACCAAGGCCGCACTGACGCGCTTCGGTAGCGGTTGGGCGTGGCTGAGCGTCGATCCGCAGGGCAAGCTGGTGGTGGAAAGCACCGGCAACCAGGACAGCCCGCTGATGCAGGGCAACCTGCCGATCCTCGGCCTGGACGTCTGGGAGCACGCCTATTACCTGCGCTACCAGAACCGCCGGCCGGAATACATCGCGGCCTTCTACAACGTGGTCGCCTGGCCGGAGGTGCTGCGGCGCTACCGTCTGGCGCTGCAGGCGCGGGGACAAGGATGAAACCGAAGGCCGTCCCATGCGTCTGATCGTGCAGAGTCTGCGTGAGAGCGGAGGACGCAACGTGCGTTGGTTGCTGGGACTGATCATTGTCCTCGGCGGCGGTCTGCTGGTGGCCCAGCACTTGATGCTGCTGGCGCGATTGTCGCTGTCCGCACCGATGTATCTCGCCCTGCATGGCGGCATGCTCTGCGCGCTCGGGACCGCCCTGGGCGCGCTGCCCGTGCTGCTGGTGCGCAGCATGCCGGCGCGGATCGCCGACGCCATGCTCGGATTCGGCGCCGGCGTGATGCTGGCAGCCACCGCATTCTCGCTGTTGCTCCCCGCGCTGGAGGCGGCTGAAGCCTCGGGCCGGCCCACGTGGCTGGCTTCGTTGCTGGTCAGCCTCGGCCTGGCGCTGGGGGCCTTCGGTCTCGCGGTATTCGGCCGAGTGCTCGAGGACGCGCAGGCCAATATCCAGGGCGTCGCTGATGGAAAGGTGCCCGCGCGAATCCTGCTGTTCGTCGCGGCCATCGTCCTGCACAACATTCCCGAAGGCATGGCCGTGGGTGTCGCGGCCGGCGGGGAAGTGCAAGGCGCCAGCGGCCTTGCGCTGGGCATCGCGCTGCAGGACGTGCCTGAGGGGCTGGCGATCGCGCTGGTACTCGCGGGGGCGGGCGTGTCGCGCGGCAAGGCGGCGCTGGCGGGAGCCGCTTCCGGGCTGGTCGAGCCGCTGTTCGCGGTGCTCTGCGCCTGGCTGATTGGCATCTCGCGGATGTTCCTGCCCTGGGGGCTGGCCGCTGCGGCGGGCGCAATGCTCTATGTGGTGGTGCGCGAGATCATTCCCGAATCCCAGCGCCGCGGTCATGCGGCACAGGCCACCCAGGGGCTGATCATTGGCTTCTGTCTGATGATGGTGCTGGATACGTCGCTGGGCTGAGTGCCCGGCGCGTCACTCGCCTTCGTCGAAGTAGTTGTTGATCAGGTCGACCAGCGCCTTCAGCGCTTCGTCTTCCTGCTCGCCTTCGGCGGCGAGGTGCAGATTGGTGCCCTTGCCGGCAGCGAGCATCATCACGGCCATGATGCTCTTGCCGTCCACCGTGCTCTCCGGATTGCGCCCCACGCGAACCTGGCAGGGATAACGTCCCGCGACGCCGACGAATTTGGCTGCCGCACGGGCGTGCAGGCCAAGCTTGTTGATGATGGTGACTTCGAGGGCGGGCATCGCGAGGGGCTGTCCTTTTGTTGTCTGTCGCTGCTAGCTCAGGTCGCGGTGGCGAATCTGCACGTTGGTGAGGGTGTCCTTGAGGGCCCGGCCAATACGCTCGGCCAGGTAGGTCGAGCGGTGCTGACCACCGGTACAACCGATGGCGATGGTGACGTAGGCCCGGTTGCTCGCGGCGAAGCGCGGCAGCCATTTGTTCAGGTAGCCGAGGATATCCTGGTACATCTCCTCGACGTCGGGTTGCGCGGCCAGGTACTCCTGCACTTCCACATCCAGCCCGGTGTGCTCGCGCAGTTCCGGCTTCCAGTAGGGGTTGGGCAGGCAGCGCACGTCGAACACCAGGTCGGCGTCCACCGGCATGCCGCGCTTGAAACCGAAGGATTCGACCAGGAACGCGGTGCCCAGTTCGGGCTTGTTCAGCAGGCGCAGCTTGAGTACGTCGCGCAGCTGATACAGGTTCAGGTTCGTGGTGTTGAGCTTGAGGTCGGCCAGGTCGGCGATGGGCGCCAACAGGCTCGTTTCGTCGCCAATGGCTTCGGCCAGCGAGCGGGTGTCGTTGGTCAGCGGGTGGCGGCGGCGCGTCTCGGAGAAACGCTTGAGAAGGGTTTCATCGTCCGCATCGAGATACAGGACGTCGCACTGAATGTGCTTGTCGCGCGCTTCCTGCAACAGTTCCGGGAAGCGTTGCAGTTGGCTGGGCAAGTTGCGTGCATCAATGGAGACCGCAACCTGCGGGTGCAGCAGTTCGGTGTGTAGCAGCGCGCGCTGGGCCAGATCCGGAAGGAGGCTTGCCGGCAGGTTATCGATACAGTAGAAGCCGTTGTCCTCGAGCACATTGAGCGCGGTGCTCTTGCCCGAGCCGGACCTTCCACTGATGATGATCAGGCGCATGATCAGTGCCCGTTGTTCTGGAAGTCCACGACGATCCGGTACAGGTCCTCGCCGTTGGCGGCGTGGCGCAGGCGGTCGCGGACGTCGGAACGGTCGAGCATGGAAGCGATCTGCCGGAGCAGTTCCAGGTGCTCCTCGGTAGCGGCTTCCGGCACCAGCAGCACGAACACCAGGTCCACCGGAGCGCCGTCGAGGGCGTCGAAGTCTACCGGGTGGTCAAGGTGCAGGATGGCGCTGATGGGCGACTGGCAGCCGGGGAGGCGGCAGTGCGGAATGGCGATGCCATTGCCGAAACCGGTGGAGCCCAGGCGTTCCCGGGCCACCAGGCTGTCGAAGATGTCTTGGGAATCGAAACCCGGCAGCTCGCGAGCCACCAGGTTGGCGATTTGTTCGAGGACACGTTTCTTGCTGCCGCCCGGCACGTTCACGAGGGAACGGCCGGGGGTCAGGATTTGCTCAAGTCGGATCATAGAGGGGGTTAACGAACGCCCACACCTTGCTGGCGTTCGAGGTATTTTTCCTTGTGCTTGATCAGCTGGCGGTCGAGTTTGTCGGTAAGAAGGTCGATAGCCGCGTACATGTCTTCATGCTCGGCACAGGCCACCACTTCGCCTCCGGCGATGTGCAGGGTGGCTTCGATTTTCTGCTTCAGCTTCTCGACCTCCATGATGACCTGAACATTGGTGATCTTGTCGAAGTGGCGCTCCAGTCGGCCTAGTTTCTCGCCGACATAGTCGCGCAGGGCGTCGGTCACATCCAGTTGATGTCCACTGATGTTGACTTGCATACCGCTTTCTCCTTATTGCCCGTGTGTAAGTGGCAGGTTATTTGGCCTGCCGCCGGAACACCTTGGCGTGGATCAACGTCACACCAGCCGTTTACGCTCGCTGGAGGGAGAGATTCCTAGGGACTCCCGGTATTTGGCTACGGTGCGACGTGCCACTTGAATGCCCTGTGCCTCCAGTAAACCAGCGATCTTGCTGTCACTCAATGGCTTTTTCGGACTTTCAGCCGCGACCAGTTTCTTGATGATGGCGCGGATCGCGGTGGACGAGCACTCGCCGCCCTCGGAGGTGCTGACGTGGCTGGAGAAGAAATATTTCAGCTCGAAGATGCCGCGCGGCGTGTGCATGAACTTCTGCGTGGTGACGCGCGAGATGGTCGATTCATGCATGCCGACGGCTTCGGCGATGTCGTGCAGGACCAGCGGCTTCATCGCCTCCTCGCCGTACTCGAGGAAGCCGCGCTGGTGCTCGACGATCTGCGTCGCCACCTTCATCAGCGTCTCGTTGCGGCTCTGCAGGCTCTTGATGAACCAGCGCGCTTCCTGCAGCTGGTTGCGCATGAAGGTGTTGTCGGCGCTGGAGTCGGCGCGGCGCACGAGGCCGGCATACTGCGAGTTCACGCGCAGGCGTGGCACCGCTTCCTGGTTCAGCTCCACCAGCCAGCGTTCGTTGTGCTTGCGGACGATGACATCCGGCACCACGTACTCGGCTTCGCCGGACTCGATCTGCGAACCGGGGCGTGGGTGCAGCGACTGGATCAGTTCGATGGTCTCGCGCAGCTCGTCTTCCTTGAGCTTCATGCGGCGCATCAGCTGGCTGTAGTCACGGCTGCCGAGCAGGTCGAGGTGGTCGGAAACCAGCTTCAGGGCCTCGGTCAGCAGGTAGGTCTTGGCGGGCATCTGGCGAAGCTGCAGCAGCAGGCATTCGCGCAGGTTGCGTGCGCCGACACCGGCGGGTTCGAGCTGTTGGACCCGGCGCAGGACGACTTCCACTTCGTCCATTTCCACGCCCAGTTCGGGGTCGATGGAGACGAGGATGTCGTCGAGGGATTCTTCGAGGTAACCGTCGTCGTTGATGCCGTCGATGATGCTCAGGGCGATCAGGCGGTCGGTGTCGGACATCGGTGCCAGGTTCAGTTGCCACAGCAGGTGGCTCTGCAGGCTCTCGCCGGCGGAGGTGCGGGAGGTGAAGTCCCACTCGTCGTCGTCGTTGCTGGGCAGGCTGCTGGCGCTGGTCTGGTAGATGTCTTCCCAGGCGGTATCGACGGGAAGCTCGTTGGGGATGCGCTCGGCCCACTGGTCCTCGTCGAGGCTGTCGGCGTTGGGCGTGGTGCTTTCCTGGAAGTTGTCCTGGGAGTTGCTGCTGGTGCCGTTGACGGCGGACTCGGCGCCGTCGGCCATGGGGTCGCTGTTGTCGTAGTCCTCGCCCTCTTCCTGGCGCTCCAGCATCGGGTTGGACTCCAGGGCTTCCTGGATTTCCTGTTGGAGGTCCAGCGTGGAGAGCTGGAGCAGTCGGATGGCCTGTTGCAGCTGCGGGGTCATCGTCAGCTGCTGGCCCATCTTGAGGACTAGCGATGGTTTCATGGCTGGAACTAGGCACCTTGTTCGCTGGCGCAAAGCGCGCCATATCCACGACTACGGACGCCGGGGCGCCGCGAGGAAGCAAATTATATGCCTGAGTTTGGACGCTTTGCCTAGAGGCTGTCGACCTTTCGTTACAACCCGGTTGCGCCAGGGGATGCCGGGCAGCCGAATGCGTCGTGGAGCGGCAGGCGAGCCGCGCCACGGGCGAGGGGAGGGATTGGCTGCCGCGCCCAGGCAGGGCGCGGTGTGGGGCCTTAGAGGCGGAACTCGTGGCCCAGGTAGACTTCCTTCACCAGGTCGTTGGCGAGGATGCTTTCGGCGCTGCCTTCGGCGATCAGCTGACCGTCGTTGACGATGTACGCCGTCTCGCAGATATCCAGGGTTTCGCGGACGTTGTGGTCGGTGATCAGTACACCGATACCCTTGGCCTTGAGGTGATGGATGATCTGCTTGATGTCGCCTACGGAGATCGGATCGACGCCGGCGAAGGGTTCGTCCAGCAGGATGAACTTCGGCGAGCTGGCCAGGGCGCGAGCGATTTCCACACGGCGGCGTTCACCGCCGGACAAGCTCATGCCGAGGTTGTCGCGGATGTGGTGGATGTGGAATTCCTCGAGCAGGCTTTCCAGGGCTTCCTGGCGGCCGGCGCGATCGAGGTCGCTACGGGTTTCCAGGATGGCGCCGATGTTGTCCGCCACCGACAGCTTGCGGAAGATCGAGGCTTCCTGGGGCAGGTAGCCGATGCCTGCGCGCGCGCGGCCGTGCATGGGCAGGTGCGTGACGTCCTGCTCGTCGATGCGCACGATTCCCTGATCGGCGCGGACCAGGCCGACGATCATGTAGAAGCAGGTGGTCTTGCCCGCTCCGTTGGGGCCGAGCAGGCCGACGATCTGCCCGCTTTCGATGCTCATGCTGACATCGCGGACGACTTGCCGGCTCTTGTAGCTCTTGGCGAGGTGCTGCGCGGTTAGCGTTGCCATTACTGCGCTTGATCCTGCTTTTTCTTGGGCTGGATGACCATGTCGATACGCGGGCGCGGCGTGGTCACCTGGGCGCCGGTGGCGCGGCCTGCGTTGACGATCTGGCGCTGGGTGTCGTAGACGATCTTCTCGCCTTCGAAGGTGTTGCCTTCCTGGATTACCTTGGCCTGGTCGATCAGGACGACGCGGTTCTGGGTGACGAAGTACTGGATCGTCAGGCCGTAGGCCTGGGTGATCTGCTTTTCCGGCGCCGGCTTCTGCTCGAAGTAGGCGGGCTTGCCGACCGAGGTAACGACTTCGATGTCGCCGTCCTTGTTCTGCTTGAGCGTAACGGTGTTGCCGGTCAGCTTCATGCTGCCCTGGGTCACCACCACGTCGCCTCTATAGACGGCCACGCCCTGCTTGTCATCCAGTTCGGCACTGTCGGCCTGAACGCGGATCGGCTGTTCCCGGTCGGTGGGAAGGGCCCAGGCGGCAGAGCTGCCGATAGCGGCGGCGAGGCTGAAAAGAAGGGGGAGGGTGTTAACGAGCCTCATGCTGACCTCTTACGTTGGACAGCAGGAGCATCCGGCTGTCTTTCAGATACGCTTTCATGCCAACTGCCGTGGTCACACCGTTGGGTTCGGTGATCTTCACGGGCTGGTCAGTCTGCGCATAGTCCTTGTCTGGGAACACCGTCATGCGCGAGGTGTTGAGCAGGAGCGTGCGCTGCTGCGCGTCGGTGCGCGCAACGCGCACGTCGTCGATCAGCTCGACCTGCTTGCCTTCGGGGGCCACTTCGGCGCGAACGCTCTGGACATGCCACGGCTGCGGCTCATTCTCCCGGTGGAAGTAGAGGTCAGGCGTGGTGACCAGGGTCACGTCGGTTGCTTTCAGGTGTTCGAGCTTGTCGGCGGTCATCTCGTAGGCGAGGCTGCCGTCGGGGCGGAACTGCACGCTGTGCGCGTTGACCGCATAGAAATCGATGGCGTCGCTGGTCTGCGACTTGAGTTGCCGCTCGCTGAAGTCCAGGCGCACGTTCCAGTAATAGCCGAGGGCGATCATCAGGATGGCGATCAGGGCGAGCAACAGCTTTTGGCGGAATGTCTTGGGCATGTTCGGCTCTAGAGGTACGCACTTTGGGCGGCGTCGAGAGTGCCCTGGGCGCGCATGATCAGCTCGCAGAATTCGCGCGCCGCTCCTTCGCCACCGCGAGCCTGGGTCACGCCATCGGCGTGCTGGCGCACGAACGGGTCGGCGCTGGCGACCGCCATGCCCAGCCCGGCGCGGCGAATGGCCGGCAGGTCGGGCAGGTCGTCACCCAGGTAGGCAACTTCTTCATAGCCTAGACCCAGTTCCGTGAGCAGTTCGTCAAGGGCGACCAGCTTGTCTTCACGTCCCTGGAACAGGTGATTGATGCCCAGGTTCTTCGCCCGGCGCTCGACCACCAGGCTGGAACGGCCGGTGATGATCGCGGTGCGCACGCCGGAGGCCATGAGCATCTTGATGCCGTGGCCATCCAGGGTGTTGAAGGTCTTGAACTCACCGCCATCGGGCAGGAAGTAGAGTTTGCCGTCGGTGAGCACGCCATCGACGTCGAACACCGCGAGGCGGATCGCTTTCGCGCGTTGCAGCAGGTCAGCGGTCATTCAGATCACTCCCGCGCGAGTCAGGTCGTGGACGTGGAGGACGCCGACCGGGTGGTCATTGTCGTCGACCACGACCAGGACGTTGATCTTGTGGTCGTCCATGATCTTCAGTGCTTCGGCGGCGAGCATGTCCGGGCGGGCGGTCTTGCCATGTACGGTCATGACCTGGTCGATGGTGACCTGGCGGACGTCCAGGCCCTTGTCCAGGGTGCGGCGCAGGTCGCCGTCGGTGAAGACGCCGGCGAGGTGGCCGTCTTCGCCCAGGATGATGGTCATGCCCAGGCCCTTGCGGGTCATTTCCAGCAGCGCGCCGCTGAGTGAGGTGCCGGGGGAAACCTGCGGCAGTTCTTCACCCACGTGCATGATGTTTTCCACTTTCAGCAACAATCGACGGCCCAGTGCGCCGCCCGGATGCGAGAAAGCGAAGTCCTCGGCGGTGAAGCCGCGGGCTTCCAACAGGGCGATGGCGAGGGCGTCGCCCAGCACCAGGGATACCGTGGTGGAAGAGGTCGGCGCCAGGTTCAGCGAGCAGGCTTCGTGCTCGACGCCAGCGTCCAGGTTGACCGCGGCGGCCTTGGCCAAAGGCGAGTCGGGCTTGCCGGTCATGCTCACCAGGGTGATGCCCAGGCGCTTGATCAGCGGCAGCAGGGTGACGATTTCCGCGGTGGAGCCGGAGTTGGACAGGGCCAGGACGACGTCGTCCTTGGTGATCATGCCCATGTCGCCGTGGCTGGCTTCGGCCGGGTGTACAAAAAACGACGGGGTGCCGGTGCTCGCCAGGGTGGCGGCGATCTTGCGGCCGATGTGCCCGGACTTGCCCATGCCGACCACGACCACGCGGCCCTTGCAGTTCAGCAGCAGCTCGCAAGCCAGGGAGAAGTCGGCACCAATACGCGGCAACAGGGCGTCCACCGAGTCACGCTCGAGGCGGATGGTGCGCTGTGCCGACTGGATGAAATCGTGATTCTGGCTCATGTTCGAAGGGCGTGGGGCGAAATGAAGTGCGAGATTATAACGGGAAAGCGACGAAGGCTTCATCACAGACATCTCAATGTTGGCCGCATTTTGCTGAACTGTGGCTTAACGGCGGCTTAGCAGGCCTTGGGGCGTGGCTTCGCGGGGTGTTATAGTTCGCGGCCGTTCGGCCTGTCGCGCCGTGTTTCTGCCGTGAGACAGACGGGGCAACGGACAGCGCCGTGATGAAAGGAGTTCTATGAGCACCAATGACCAATACGCGGTCGAGCTGAAGGGCCTGAGCTTCAAGCGCGGCACGCGTACGATTTTCGATAACGTGGACATCCGCATTCCACGCGGCAAGGTCACCGGGATCATGGGGCCGTCGGGCTGTGGCAAGACCACCCTGTTGCGACTGATCGCCGCCCAGCTGCGACCGGCGAAGGGCGAAGTGTGGGTCAACGGCCAGAACCTCCCGTCGCTGGGTCGCAGCGACCTGTTCGACATGCGCAAGCAGTTCGGCGTGCTGTTCCAGAGCGGCGCGCTGTTCACCGATCTGGACGTCTTCGAGAACGTCGCCTTCCCCCTGCGCGTGCACACCGAACTGCCCGAGGACATGATTCGTGACATTGTCCTGATGAAACTGCAGGCCGTCGGCCTGCGCGGGGCAGTGGAGCTGATGCCGGATGAGCTGTCCGGCGGCATGAAGCGTCGCGTGGCGCTGGCCCGTGCCATCGCGCTGGATCCGCAGATTCTGATGTACGACGAGCCCTTCGTGGGCCAGGACCCGATCGCCATGGGCGTGCTGGTGCGCCTGATCCGCCTGCTCAACGATGCCCTGGGCATCACCAGTATCGTTGTCTCCCACGATCTGGCGGAAACCGCGAGCATCGCCGACTACATCTATATCGTCGGTGACGGTCGGGTGCTTGGCCATGGGACGCCGGCCGACCTGCAAGGGCTCGACGATCCGCGCGTTCGCCAGTTCATGAAGGGCATCCCGGACGGCCCCGTGCCGTTCCATTATCCTGCCCGCGATTACCGCGCCGACCTGCTGGGAGAACGTTGATGCGCAAGACTTCACCGCTCGAGCGCATCCGCCTGCTTGGGCGATCGGGCCTCGACGTACTCGAGGCGCTCGGCCGTTCGACGCTGTTCCTGGTCCACGCCATCTTCGGTCGCCGCGTTCATAGCGGCGGCTTCCAGTTGCTGGTCAAGCAGCTCTATTCCGTAGGTGTGCTGTCCCTGGCGATCATCGTGGTGTCGGGCCTGTTCATCGGCATGGTGCTGGCGCTGCAGGGCTATAACATCCTGGCGAGCTATGGTTCCGAGCAGGCGGTCGGCCAGATGGTGGCCCTGACGCTGTTGCGTGAACTGGGGCCCGTGGTCACCGGTCTGTTGTTTGCCGGACGCGCAGGTTCCGCGCTGACCGCCGAGATCGGCAACATGAAGTCCACCGAGCAGCTGTCCAGCCTGGAGATGATCGGCGTCGACCCGCTCAAGTACATCATCGCGCCTCGCCTGTGGGCGGGGTTCATTTCCATGCCGCTGCTGGCGGCGATCTTCAGTGTCGTGGGTATCTGGGGCGGCGCCCTGGTGGCTGTGGACTGGCTGGGCGTGTACGACGGGTCATACTGGTCGAACATGCAGAACAGCGTGCAGTTCACCAAGGACATCCTCAATGGCGTGATCAAGAGTGTGGTGTTCGCCTTCGTGGTGACCTGGATCGCTGTGTACCAGGGCTATGACTGCGAACCCACCTCCGAAGGAATCAGTCGCGCCACCACCCGTACCGTTGTGTATGCCTCCCTGGCCGTGCTGGGGCTGGACTTCATCCTGACCGCTTTGATGTTTGGAGACTTCTGATGCAAACCCGCACCCTGGAAATCGGTGTAGGCCTGTTCATTCTGGCCGGTCTGCTGGCCTTGCTGTTGCTGGCCTTGCGCGTCAGTGGACTGACGATCGGCAATTCGGGCGATACCTACAAGCTGTACGCCTACTTCGACAACATTGCTGGCGTCACCGTGCGCGGCAAGGTGACCATGGCCGGCGTGACCATTGGCAAGGTCACTGCAATCGATCTGGATCACGACACCTATCGTGGTCGCGTGACCATGGAAATCAACCGCCAGGCCAACAACCTGCCGGACGATTCCACGGCTTCCATCCTCACCGCTGGCCTGCTGGGTGAGAAGTACATCGGCATCAGCGTCGGCGGCGACGAGGAAGTCCTCAAGGATGGCGATACCATCAAGGACACCCAGTCCGCGCTGGTGCTGGAAGACCTGATCGGCAAGTTCCTGCTGAATTCGGTCAACAAAGACGACTCGAAGAAATGAGGACTCCTTCCATGATGAAAACCTTGCGCCGTGGCTTCCTGGTTCTGCTCGCGATCCTGCCGCTCTTTGCCCAGGCCGAGCAGACCGCACAGCAGGTCGTGCAACAGACCGTCGATGCCCTGTTGACGGACCTGAAGCAGAACAAGGCCAGCTACAAGAGCAATCCCCAGGCGTTCTACGACACCCTGAACCGTATCCTCGGCCCGGTGGTGGACTCCGAAGGCATCGCCAAGGGCGTGATGACCGTCAAGTACTCGCGCCAGGCCTCGCCGGAGCAGATCAAGCGCTTCGAAGAGACGTTCAAGAACAGCCTGTTCCAGTTCTACGGCAACGCGTTGCTGGAGTACGACAACCAGGACATCCGCGTGCTGAATACCGGCAAGCAGGAGCAGGATCGCGCTTCGGTGAACATGGAAGTGGTCGGCAGCAACGGTGCCGTCTATCCGGTGCAGTACACCATGGTCAGCCAGGGCGGCGACTGGCGCCTGCGTAACGTGATCATCAATGGCATTAACATCGGCAAGCTGTTCCGTGATCAGTTCGCCGATGCCATGCAGAAGAACCGCAACGACCTGGAGAAGACCATCGCGGGTTGGGGTCAGGTCGTCGCCAACGCCAAGGACGCTGCCAAGGGGCAGCCGGAAGGCGGCGAGCAATGAGTCAGGGCAGTATCACGGAACGCGCCGAGGGCGATCTCGCCCTGGCCGGCGTGCTGGATTACAGCACCGGGCCGGCACTGCGCGAGCAGGGCGGGCGCCTGATCGCCGCGAGCAAGGCCAGTGCGCTGCGTCTGGACTGCTCGGCGGTGGAGCGCTCCAGCAGCGTCGGATTGTCGCTGCTGCTGTCCTTCGTCCGTGATGCGCGCAAGGCCGGCAAGTCGCTGCAGATCGGCGGCATGCCCAAAGAGATGCAGGAAATCGCCAAGGTTGGCGGTCTCCTGGAGATTCTGCCGTTACAGCATTGATACAGTGAAAAGGCCCTCCGTCCGCGAGTTCCCTTGCCGGGGTTCGCAGGCGGGGGGCTTTTTTGTATCATTGCCGACCCGCGCGCGATAGGGCGCCGAACGAGGTTGAGCATGCAGGCCGTAGAAGTCAAAAACTTCCTGGAAACGAAACTGCCAGGTACCCAGGTTGAAGTGGAAGGCGAAGGCTGCAACTTCCAGCTGAACCTGATCAGCGACGAACTGGCCGGCCTGAGCCCGGTAAAACGTCAGCAGCAGATCTATGCCCACCTGAACGAGTGGATCGCCTCGGGCGCCATCCATGCCGTCACCATGAAATTCTTCAGCCGCGCCGCCTGGGCCGAGCGTTCCTGAGCCCACGGGGAAACATTGCAATGGACAAACTGATCATTACCGGCGGCACTCGTCTCGATGGCGAGATCCGTATCTCCGGCGCCAAGAACTCTGCGCTGCCGATCCTCGCCGCGACCCTGCTGGCGGACACCCCGGTGACCGTCTGCAACCTGCCGCACCTGCACGACATCACCACCATGATCGAGCTGTTCGGCCGCATGGGCGTGCAGCCGATCATCGACGAGAAGCTCAACGTCGAAGTCGACGCCAGCACCATCAAGACCCTGGTGGCGCCTTACGAGCTGGTGAAAACCATGCGCGCGTCGATCCTGGTGCTCGGCCCGATGGTTGCCCGCTTCGGTGAAGCCGAAGTTGCGTTGCCCGGCGGCTGCGCAATCGGTTCGCGTCCGGTGGACCTGCACATCCGCGGCCTCGAAGCCATGGGCGCGCAAATCTCCGTCGAAGGCGGCTACATCAAGGCCAAGGCCCCGGCCGGCGGCCTGCGTGGCGCGCACTTCTTCTTCGATACCGTGTCCGTGACCGGTACCGAGAACATCATGATGGCCGCTGCCCTTGCCAATGGCCGCTCCGTGCTGGAAAACGCCGCGCGCGAGCCCGAGGTCGTCGACCTTGCCAACTTCATCAACGCCATGGGCGGTGATGTACAAGGTGCTGGCACCGACACCATCGTGATCAACGGTGTAAAAAGTCTGGGGGGCGGCGCCAAGTACAACGTCATGCCCGACCGCATCGAGACCGGCACCTACCTGGCCGCTGCTGCAGCCACTGGTGGCCGCGTCAAGCTCAAGGACACCGATCCGACCATCCTCGAAGCGGTGCTGGCCAAGCTGGTCGAAGCTGGTGCGCACATCACCACCGGCAGCAACTGGATCGAGCTGGACATGAAGGGCAACCGGCCGAAGGCGGTGAATATCCGCACCGCGCCGTACCCGGCATTCCCCACCGACATGCAGGCGCAGTTCATTTCCCTGAACGCCATCGCCGAAGGTACCGGCGCGGTTATCGAGACCGTGTTCGAGAACCGCTTCATGCACGTCTATGAAATGAACCGCATGGGCGCGCAGATCCTGGTCGAAGGCAACACCGCCATCGTCACCGGCGTTCCGCAGCTCAAGGGCGCACCGGTCATGGCGACCGACCTGCGCGCTTCCGCCAGCCTGGTGATCGCCGCTCTGGTGGCCGAAGGCGACACCATGATCGACCGCATCTACCACATCGACCGTGGCTACGAGTGCATCGAAGAGAAACTGCAACTCCTCGGGGCGAAGATTCGCCGCGTACCGGGCTAGGGCTGAGCCAGACAATGCTGACGATTGCCCTGTCCAAGGGCCGTATCCTCGACGACACCCTGCCGCTGCTCGCAGCGGCGGGCATCGTGCCGACCGAGAATCCGGACAAGAGCCGCAAGCTGATCATCCCCACCACCCTCGATGACGTGCGTCTGCTGATCGTGCGCGCCACCGACGTGCCGACCTACGTCGAACATGGCGCCGCCGACCTTGGCGTAGCGGGCAAGGATGTGCTCATGGAGTACGGTGGCCAGGGCCTGTACGAGCCCCTGGACCTGAAGATCGCCAACTGCAAGCTGATGACCGCCGGTGCGGTTGGCGCGGCGGAGCCCAAGGGCCGTCTGCGCGTGGCCACCAAGTTCGTCAACGTTGCCAAGCGCTACTACGCCGAACAGGGTCGCCAGGTCGACGTGATCAAGCTGTACGGCTCCATGGAGCTGGCACCGCTGATCGGCCTCGCCGACAAGATCATCGACGTGGTCGACACCGGTAACACCCTGCGTGCGAATGGCCTGGAGCCCCAGGAACTGATCGCGCACATCAGCTCGCGCCTGGTGGTGAACAAGGCCTCGATGAAGATGCAGCACGCTCGCATCCAGGCGCTGATCGACACCCTGCGCGACGCGGTGGAGTCTCGACACCGGGCGTAATCCTCAGCGCGGCTCTCCTGCCGCGCCCGCCTATCCGTGTCATAGCCAAATTTTCTCGGGTGCCCGCACGGTAGGCTTGATAGTCTTGCGGCGCCCGAGAATCCTGCTCCTGACCTGCTGCGCTCGGTCAGGCGGCGTTGAAAACCGGCTCGGAATGCTCATTTACTGCACGTAAACTCCGCTTCCTCGCCAGTTTTCGCCTTGCCTGACCGTCGCTCGCGACGAACAGGAGCAGATTCATGATCATGCCAATTAAAGAGGCCAGCTATGACCGCACCCTTCGCTATCCGTCGACTCAACGCCGCCGATCCGGACTTCGCGCGTCATCTGGACCATCTGCTCTCCTGGGAAAGCGTCTCCGACGAGTCGGTGAACCAGCGCGTACTGGACATCATTGCCGACGTACGCAATCGCGGTGACGCCGCGGTGGTGGAATTCACCCAGCGCTTCGACGGTGTCGACGCCAAGACCATGGCCGACCTGATCCTGCCGCGCGAGCGCCTGGAGCTGGCCCTGACCCGCATCACCCCGGCCCAGCGCGAGGCGCTGGAAACCGCTGCCGAGCGCGTGCGCAGCTACCACGAGAAGCAGAAACAGGACTCCTGGCGCTACACCGAAGCCGACGGCACTGTGCTCGGCCAGCAGGTCACCCCGCTGGACCGCGCTGGCCTGTACGTGCCTGGCGGCAAGGCGTCCTACCCGTCTTCCGTGCTGATGAACGCCATTCCGGCCAAGGTCGCCGGTGTGGCCGAAGTAGTGATGGTGGTGCCGACCCCGCGCGGCGAGATCAATGAAATCGTCCTGGCCGCCGCCTGCATCGCTGGCGTCGACCGCGTCTTCACCATTGGCGGCGCCCAGGCCGTGGCCGCTTTGGCCTACGGTACCGAGAGCGTGCCGCAGGTGGACAAGATCGTCGGCCCGGGCAACATCTACGTCGCCACCGCCAAGCGCCACGTATTCGGCCAGGTCGGCATCGACATGATCGCCGGCCCGTCGGAAATCCTCGTGGTCTGCGACGGCGGTACCGATCCGGACTGGATCGCCATGGACCTGTTCTCCCAGGCCGAGCACGACGAGGACGCCCAGTCGATCCTGGTCAGCCCGGACGCGGCCTTCCTCGACAAGGTCGCCGCCAGCATCGAGAAGTTGCTGCCGACCATGGAGCGCGCCGAGATCATCCGCACCTCGCTGACTAACCGTGGCGCGCTGATCCTTGTCGCCGACCAGGAGCAGGCCTGCCAGGTCGCCAACCGCATCGCCCCGGAGCACCTGGAGCTGTCGGTGGCCGACCCGGAGAGCTGGCTGCCGAAGATCCGCCACGCCGGCGCCATCTTCATGGGCCGCTACACCGCCGAGGCGCTTGGCGACTACTGCGCCGGCCCGAACCACGTGCTGCCGACCTCCGGTACCGCGCGCTTCTCCTCGCCGCTGGGCGTGTACGACTTCCAGAAGCGCTCCTCGATCATCTTCTGCTCCGCGCCGGGTGCTTCCGAACTGGGCAAGACCGCGTCGATCCTGGCCCGTGGCGAGTCGCTGACCGCCCACGCGCGTAGCGCTGAATTCCGCATCCTTGACGGCAAGAGTGAGTAACCCATGAGCAAATTCTGGAGTCCCTTCGTCAAGGAACTGGTGCCCTACGTTCCGGGCGAGCAGCCCAAGCTGGCGAAGCTGGTCAAGCTGAACACCAACGAGAACCCCTACGGCCCTTCGCCGAAGGTGGTCGCCGCGATCCAGGCCGAGCTGAACGATACGCTGCGCCTGTATCCGGACCCCAACGCCGACCGCCTGAAGCAGACCATCGCCGAGTACCACGGCGTGAAGACTTCCCAGGTGTTCGTCGGCAACGGTTCGGACGAAGTCCTGGCCCACGCCTTCCACGCGCTGTTCCAGCACGGCAAACCGCTGCTGTTCCCCGACGTGACCTACAGCTTCTACCCGGTCTACTGCGGCCTGTACGGCATCGACTTCGAAGCGCTGCCGCTGGACGAGCAGTTCCAGATTCGCGTCGAGGATTACGCGCGCCCGAACGGCGGCATCATCTTCCCCAACCCCAATGCGCCCACCGGTTGCCTACTGCCGCTTGAAGCCATCGAGCGCCTGCTGCAGGCCAGCCCGGACAGCGTGGTGCTGGTGGACGAGGCCTACGTCGATTTCGGTGGCGAGACTGCGATCTCCCTGGTGAACCGCTACCCGAACCTGCTGGTGGCCCAGACCCTGTCGAAGTCGCGCTCGCTGGCCGGCCTGCGCGTGGGCTTCGCTGTTGGTCACGAAGACCTGATCGAAGCGCTGGAGCGGGTGAAGAACAGCTTTAACTCCTACCCGCTGGATCGCCTGGCCTTAGCCGGCGCGGTGGCGTCCTTCGAGGATCAGGCGTACTTCGAGCAGACCTGCAACGCGGTTATCCACAGCCGCGAGAAGCTGGTGGCCGAACTCAAGACCCTGGGCTTCGACGTACTGCCGTCGGCGGCGAACTTCATCTTCGCTCGCCACCCGCAGCGTGACGGCGCCGAACTGGCCGCGGCCCTGCGCGAGGAGGGCGTGATCGTGCGTCACTTCAAGCAGCAGCGGATCAATCAGTTCCTGCGTATCAGCATCGGTACCGACGAGCAGAACCAGGCGCTGCTGGATGCCCTGCGCCTGAAGCTGTAAGGCAGTTGCTGCAAAAGAAAACGGCGCCCTCGGGCGCCGTTTTCGTTTCCGGGAGTGGCCGGGAACGGATTGCCAGATCAGTTGCCGTTGGGCGCAGGCGGCGGGCGTAGGCCGACTTCGGCGTTGAGCGTCACCTGCTTGCCATTGCGCAGCACTACGATGGTGATCTTCTCGCCCGGCTTGGTGCGAGCCACCTGGTTCATCGAGCGACGGCCATCGCTGGCGGCCTCGCCATCGATGTTCAGGATGATGTCGCCGGGCAGCAGGCCGGCCTTGGCGGCGGGGCCGTCGCGGTAGACACCGGCGACGACGATACCGGCCTTGTCCGTGAGGTCGAAGGATTCGGCCAGCTCCGGGGTCAGCGGCTGCACTTCGACGCCGAGCCAGCCGCGGATCACCTGGCCGTGCTCGATGATCGACTGCATGACCTCCAGGGCCAGCTTGGTCGGGATGGCGAAGCCGATGCCCTGGGAGCCGCCGGACTTGGAGAAGATCGCGGTGTTGATGCCGATCAGGTTGCCGTTGGCGTCCACCAGCGCGCCGCCGGAGTTGCCCGGGTTGATCGCCGCGTCGGTCTGGATGAAGTCTTCGTAGGTGTTCAGGCCCAGCTGATTACGGCCGGTTGCGCTGATGATGCCCATGGTGACGGTCTGGCCGACGCCGAAGGGGTTGCCGATGGCCAGGCAGACGTCGCCGGTGCGGATGCCGTCGGAGCGGCCGAGCATGATCGAGGGCAAGTCCTTGAGGTCGATCTTCAGGACCGCAAGATCGGTCTCCGGATCGCTTCCCACCAGGCGGGCGATGGTCTCGCGGCCATCGCGCAGGGCCACGACGATCTGGTCGGCGCCGGAGGTCACGTGGTTGTTGGTCAGCAGGTAGCCTTCGGGGCTCATGATCACCGCCGAACCCAGGCTCGATTCCATGCGCTTCTGCTGCGGCAGGTTATCGCCGAAGAAGCGCCGGAACAGCGGGTCGTCGAGCATCGAGTTGTTCGGCTTGCTGACCATCTTGGTGGTGTACAGGTTGGCTACGGCGGGCGAAGAGCGGGTCACCGCATCGGCGTAGCTGACCGGACCCTGCTGGAGGCGGCTGAGCAGCGGGGCCTGTTGCAGGTGCACTTCCTGCTGCGGAAGGCCGACCCATTGCGGGTTATGCTGGATAATCAGTAGCGCCAACAGGACGCCAACCAGCACGGGCCAGCCGAGGAAACGCAGGGCCTTCAGCATCGAAGAAAATCCTTGGGGTTGCTTGGCCGGGGGATGGCCGATAGGGTGGCCGCCATTATACGGGCGGCGAGCCAAGAAAATAGACGCTCGCAGCCGATGTTGGAGGAATTTCGATGGCAATCTCGCTGAGCACATTGGTCGAGGAAGCTGACCGTTTTCTGGACGCTGCGAAGATCCAGGATTACTGCCCCAACGGCTTGCAGGTCGAGGGCCGTCCGCAGGTGCGCCGCATCGTTTCCGGCGTCACCGCCAGCCAGGCGCTGCTGGATGCCGCGGTGGAAGCGGGCGCCGATGTGGTGCTGGTTCACCACGGCTATTTCTGGAAGGGCGAGGACGCTCGCGTGGTCGGCATGAAGCAGCGTCGCCTGAAGACCCTGCTGAACAACGACATCAGCCTGTTGGCCTATCACCTACCGCTGGATCTGCACGGTGAAGTCGGCAACAACGTGCAGCTGGGGCGCCTGCTCGGTTTCGAGATCGAAGGACCGTTGGAGCCGGGAAATCCGCGCTCCATCGTGCTGGTGGGCTCGTTGCCAGAACCCATGCTGCCGAGCGACCTGGCCATCCACGTGCGCGATGTGCTCGGCCGCGAGCCGCTGCTGGTGGACGGCGGCCAGCCGATCCGGCGCATTGCCTGGTGCACCGGCGGTGCCCAGGGCTACATCGACCAGGCGATTGCCGCTGGCGTCGATGCGTACCTGACCGGTGAGGTCTCCGAACAGACCGTGCACAGCGCGCGGGAGAACGGCATCAGCTTCATCGCTGCCGGCCACCACGCCACCGAGCGCTACGGCGTGCAGGCGCTGGGGGATTACCTGGCCAAGCGCTTTGCCATCGAGCATCTGTTCATCGATTGTCCGAACCCTGCCTGATTCTTCAGGGCATGAAAAAGCCGGCTCAATGAGCCGGCTTTTTTGTGCGCGCCTCAGCGGTAGCCGTGGCGCTGGCGGTCCACTGCCTTGCCCAGCTCCCACACCGCCATGGCGTAGTGCGTGCTGTGGTTGTAGCGGGTGATGACGTAGAAGTTCGGCAGGCCGTACCAGTACTGGTAGGTGTTGCCCATGTCCAGGCGCAGCAGGCTGGCACTTTGGTGATTGCCCAGCGAACCCTGCGGGCGCAGGCCGGCGGCGGATAGCACGCTGATCGGGTACTGGGTCTTGAAACCGTCTTCCAGTGAGCGCGCCTGGCCGATGGCAGGGATCGCCACCGCGTCACCGCTAATCCAGCCGTGCTGCTTGAAGTAGTTGGCCACGCTGCCGATGGCGTCGCGCGGGTTCCACAGGTCGCGGTGGCCGTCGCCGTCAAAGTCCACGGCGTACTGGGTGAAGGAGGAGGGCATGAACTGCCCGTAACCCATGGCTCCAGCGTAGGACCCGCGCATCTCCAGCGGGTTGTCGCCTTCCTTGCGTGCCTGCAGGAGGAACTGCTCCAGCTCGCCGCTGAAGAACTCGGCGCGACGCGGGTAGGAGAACGACAGGGTGGCCAGCGCGTCGATGATGCGGGTCTTGCCCATCACGCGACCCCAGCGGGTTTCCACGCCGATGATGCCGACGATGATTTCCGGCGGCACGCCATAGGTGCGCGAGGCGCGCTGCAGGTCGGCTTCGTACTGGTTCCAGAACAGCACACCGTTCTGCACGTTGTCCGGGGTGATGAACTTCTTCCGGTAGCGCAGCCAGGCGCCGTTCGGGCCGCTGGGCGGGGTGTAGGTCGGCGCCTGGCGATCCATCAGGCGGATTACCCAGTCCAGCTCGCGGGTCTGGGCGAACAGGTCCTGCAGGTCCTGGCGGTTGAAGTTGTGCTGGCTCACCATTTTGTCGATGAAGCGCTGGGCACTGGCATTGCCGGCGAAATCACCGCGTAGCGGGGTGATCGGTTGCACCGAGCCGAATGCCGGGTGCGCGCTGGGCGAGATCAGGGTGGGTGTCGTCGGCTTCTGGGCCGGCTGCGGGGCGGGAGTCGGTTTGCTGCTGCACGCGGAAATCAGGACGAGCAAAGGCAGGGCGAAAGCGATGCGGCGCATGGGAAATCTTCTGGGACAGGAAAACGTGCCGCTATGCTAGCGCAGTGCCGGCCGGGCACAAGCCGGGAGCATGCAGCTGGGGATGCTGACTCTGTTGCAGGAAAAGTCCCCGGTGGGGATCCAGCATCCCCTTTCAGGCATTGCCAATTCTCGCTCCAGCTTCCTCGCCGGGCCCCTTCCGACATGAAAAGGAGCCTGTTCCGGCAGTGAGCGCGTATGGCTATATAAGTATATTTTTTCGGTATAACCGGCCCCCCGGTTAGCACCTTGCGCTGTGATAGAGTGCGCGCTCGTCTACGGCCCGCCGGCCGTCCATAAGCAATTCCGTGAGTAGCCATGGTCGACAAACTGACGCATCTGAAACAGCTGGAGGCCGAGAGCATCCACATCATCCGCGAGGTCGCCGCCGAGTTCGACAACCCGGTGATGCTGTACTCGATCGGCAAGGATAGCGCGGTGATGCTTCACCTCGCGCGCAAGGCTTTCTTCCCCGGCAAGCTGCCGTTCCCGGTGATGCATGTCGACACCCGCTGGAAATTCCAGGAGATGTACAGCTTCCGCACCAAGATGGTCGAGGAACTGGGCCTGGACCTGATCACCCACATCAACCCCGATGGCGTGGCGCAGGACATCAACCCGTTCACCCACGGCAGTGCCAAGCACACCGACATCATGAAGACCGAGGGCCTCAAGCAGGCGCTCGACAAGTACGGTTTCGATGCGGCCTTCGGCGGCGCCCGTCGTGACGAAGAGAAGTCCCGCGCCAAGGAGCGCGTCTACTCGTTCCGCGACAGCAAGCACCGCTGGGACCCGAAGAACCAGCGCCCCGAGCTGTGGAACGTCTACAACGGCAAGGTGAAGAAGGGCGAGTCGATTCGCGTCTTCCCGCTCTCCAACTGGACCGAGCTGGACATCTGGCAGTACATCTACCTCGAGCAGATCCCGATCGTGCCGCTGTACTTCGCCGAAGAGCGCGAAGTCATCGAAATGAACGGCTCGCTGATCATGATCGACGACGAACGCATTCTCGAGCACCTCACGCCCGAGCAGAAGGCCAGCATCCAGAAAAAGATGGTGCGTTTCCGTACCCTGGGCTGCTACCCGCTGACCGGCGCGGTCGAGTCGACCGCTACCTCGCTGCCGGAAATCATCCAGGAAATGCTGCTGACGCGGACTTCCGAACGCCAGGGCCGGGTCATCGACCACGACGCCGCCGGCTCGATGGAAGAAAAGAAACGTCAGGGTTACTTCTAAGGTTCTCGCACCATGTCGCATCAATCCGATCTGATCAGCGAGGACATCCTCGCCTACCTGGCCCAGCACGAGCGCAAGGAACTCCTGCGCTTCCTCACCTGCGGCAACGTCGACGACGGCAAGAGCACCCTGATCGGGCGCCTGCTGCACGACTCCAAGATGATCTACGAGGACCACCTCGAGGCCATCACCCGCGACTCGAAGAAAGTCGGCACCACCGGCGATGACGTCGACCTGGCGCTGCTGGTCGACGGCCTGCAGGCCGAGCGCGAGCAGGGCATCACCATCGACGTGGCGTACCGCTACTTCAGCACCGCCAAGCGCAAGTTCATCATCGCCGACACCCCTGGCCATGAGCAGTACACCCGCAACATGGCCACCGGCGCGTCCACCTGCGACCTGGCCATCATCCTGATCGACGCCCGCTACGGCGTGCAGACCCAGACCCGCCGGCACAGCTTCATCGCCTCGCTGCTGGGCATCAAGCACATCGTCGTGGCCATCAACAAGATGGACCTCAAGGGCTTCGATCAGGGCGTGTTCGAGCAGATCAAGGCCGACTACCTGCAGTTCGCCGAGAAGATCAACCTCAAGACCAATTCCCTGCACTTCGTGCCGATGTCGGCGCTGAAGGGCGACAACGTGGTCAACAAGTCCGAGCGCTCGCCGTGGTACACCGGCCAGTCGCTGATGGAAATCCTCGAGACCGTGGAAGTCGCGGGCGACCGCAACCTCGACGACATGCGCTTCCCGGTGCAGTACGTCAACCGCCCGAACCTGAACTTCCGCGGCTTCGCTGGCACCCTCGCGAGCGGCATCGTGCGCAAGGGCGACGACGTCATCGCACTGCCGTCGGGCAAGGGCAGCAAGGTCAAGTCCATCGTCACCTACGAAGGTGAGCTGGAGCAGGCAGGTCCGGGCCAGGCCATCACCCTGACCCTGGAAGACGAGATCGACGTCTCCCGCGGCGACATGCTGGTGCATGCCGACAACCGTCCGCAGGTCACCGATGGCTTCGACGCCATGCTGGTGTGGATGGCCGAAGAGCCGATGCTCCCTGGCAAGAAATACGACATCAAGCGCGCCACCAGCTACGTCCCGGGTTCGATTCCGAGCATCACCCACAAGGTGGACGTGAACACCCTGGAAGAGACCGCCGCCAGCGAACTCAAGCTCAACGAGATCGCCCGCGTGAAGGTCAGCCTGGATGCGCCCATCGCACTGGATGGCTACGAACAGAACCGCACCACCGGCGCCTTCATCGTCGTTGACCGCCTGACCAATGGTACCGTCGGTGCCGGCATGATCATCGCCGCGCCGCAGGCGACCCATGGTGCCGCCGCGCACCACGGCAATGGTCATGTAGCCCGCGACGAGCGCGCCGCCCGCTTCGGCCAGCAGCCCGCTACCGTGCTGTTCAGCGGCCTTTCCGGCGCAGGCAAGAGCACCCTGGCCTACGCCGTTGAGCGCAAGCTGTTCGACATGGGCCGCGCGGTCTATGTGCTGGACGGCCAGAACCTGCGCCACGACCTGAACAAGGGCCTGCCGCAGGATCGCGCCGGTCGCAACGAAAACTGGCTGCGCACCGCCCATGTGGCCAAGCAGTTCAACGAAGCCGGCCTGATCAGCCTGTGCGCCTTCGTCGCCCCGAGTGCCGAAGGCCGCGAGCAGGGCAAGGCGCTGATCGGTGCCGAGCGCTTCGTCACCGTCTACGTCCAGGCTTCCCCGCAGGTCTGCCGCGAACGTGATCCGCAAGGTCTGTACGCCGCCGGCCAGGACAACATCCCGGGCGAGTCCTTCCCGTACGATGTGCCGCTGGATGCCGATCTGGTGATCGACACCCAGAGCCAATCGGTGGAAGAGGGCGTCAAGGCGGTTCTCGACCTGCTTCGCCAGCGCGGCGCAATCTGATCGCACAGCACTGAGATGAAAAAGCCCCGCACCTGCGGGGCTTTTTCTTGGGTGATGCCTGGCAGCCCCCATGCTCGGAGCAGCCCGCTTTCGTAGGAGCGGACCTTGTCCGCGAAATGCATCCATCCTGCCTGAGGACGTCCGTCATCCCCCACTCGCCTGGGCAGTTCCAGACCGTCGCGTGTTCCGCAAAAGGCGCCGCTGACTCCTGATTGTGTCTGCTTGGTTGCGGCATGAAGTAGGTCCGTGCTTCGTGACCAAACCATTATTCGCGGCCTGCGCAGGATGCTGAGGGAGTGGGCTTTTGAGGGTGTGGTGTGGCTGTGGGGAGTCGCGGACAAGGTCCGCTCCTACGGCGTCATGACTGAGTTCTGCCCATAAAAAAGCCCCGCAACTGCGGGGCTTTTTTATGGGTGCGAGATATCAGTATTTGCTCTTCAGCCCGTACGTCTCGTCCAGGGTGCCCGGGCCGTCGCCGGTCTTGGGCGCGTAGTCGCGCGGCGCTTCGTTGTTCGCCGGCGGGGTCAGGCGCTCGCGGCGCTCGGGGTATTCGTCCGTGTGCAGGGCGGCCAGCAGGCGCTGCTTGGTCTGTTCGTCCAGGGCCAGGCGCTCGGCGCCTTCGGACAGATGATCCTGCACATCCTGATAGCTCTGGGTGAGCTTCTTCATCAGGCTGGCAGAGGTGCTGAAGTGGGTCACCACTTCGCGCTGGTAGCTGTCGAAACGATCCTGCATGTCGTCTACCTGACGCTGCAGCTTGTTCGGCGCGGCGTTGGGCAGCAGGCGGGCGATCAGAAAGCCGATGCCGGCCCCGACGATCAGGGCGAGTAGCGGCAGCAACCAGGTGGTGAGGGACTGTTCCACGCGAATCCTTCCTCTATAGACGGCTTTGCTTTACGTTAGCGGCTTGCACCTGTGCTTGTATACCGTGGCGAATGCTTCGCCGCCTGCGCAGGTATTGAGCTAGACGAGACGACCCGCCACGGGGTCACGGAGCTGTTGTTTGACCACCCGCGAAATCCCCCTGTTCCTCGATGGTCCCGAAGGCCAACTGGAAGCCTTGCACCTCGCCACGCCGGACGCCAAGGGCGTCGCGCTGATCTGCCATCCGCACCCGCTGTTCGCCGGCACCATGCAGACCAAGGTGGTCGCCACCCTGCAGCGCGCCGCACGGGATGCAGGATACGCCACCCTGCGTTTCAATTTTCGTGGCGTGGGTCAGAGCGCCGGCAGTTATGCCGAAGGCCGTGGTGAGATCGACGACGCGCTGGCCGCCGCGCGCTGGCTGGCCGGGGAGCATCCAGGGCTGCCGCTGACGCTGATGGGCTTCTCCTTCGGCTCCTGCGTGGCTGGCAATGCTGCGGAGCGCCTGGAAGAGCAGGGCGCTGAACTCGCACAGTTGTTCATGCTGGCGCCGCCGGTGGAGCGTTTCGACGTCGACTTGCCCGAGCAGTGCCCGCTGACGGTGATCCAGCCGGAGGCCGACGAAGTGGTCACGCCTGAGCGCGTGTATGCCTGGAGCGCGGAGCTGAGCAAGCCCCACGAACTGATCCGCGTGCCCGAGTGCAGCCATTTCTTCCACGGCAAGCTGATCGAGCTCAAGGACCTGATACAGGCCCGGCTCGCCTAGGCCGCCAAGCCGCGTTACCATCCGGCCCGCCATTTCATTTGTGTTGATTCCTGGATTCCCATGACGACCCGTATCCTGACCGGCATCACCACCACCGGTACTCCGCACCTGGGCAACTACGCCGGCGCCATCCGCCCGGCCATCGTCGCCAGCCGCGATCCGCAGGCAGATTCCTTCTATTTCCTGGCCGACTACCACGCGCTGATCAAGTGCGATGACCCGACGCGCATCCAGCGTTCGCGTCTGGAAATCGCCGCCACCTGGCTGGCCTGCGGCCTGGATGCTGACAAGGCGACCTTCTATCGCCAGTCCGATATTCCCGAAATCCCCGAGCTGACCTGGCTGCTCACTTGCGTCAGCGCCAAGGGCCTGCTCAATCGCGCCCACGCCTACAAGGCCTCGGTGGACAAGAACGTCGAGGCCGGCGAAGACCCGGACGCCGGCGTCACCATGGGCCTGTACAGCTACCCGGTGCTGATGGCCGCGGACATCCTGATGTTCAACGCGCACAAGGTGCCGGTCGGCCGCGACCAGATCCAGCACGTCGAGATGGCCCGCGACATCGGCCAGCGCTTCAACCACCTGTTCGGCAACGGCAAGGAGCTGTTCACCCTGCCCGAGGTGGTGATCGAGGAAGACGTGGCGACCCTGCCGGGCCTGGACGGCCGCAAGATGTCCAAGAGCTACGACAACACCATCCCGCTGTTCGGCAGCGCCAAGCAGCTCAAGGACGCCGTGGCGCGCATCGTCACCGACTCCCGTGCGCCGGGCGAGCCGAAGGACCCGGACAACTCCCACCTGTTCACCCTGTACCAGGCCTTCTCCACCCACGAGCAACAGGCCGCGTTCCGCGCCGAGCTGCTCGGTGGCCTGGCTTGGGGTGAAGCCAAGCAGCGCCTGTTCGAGCTGCTCGACAATGAACTGGGCGAGGCCCGCGAGCGCTATCACGCGCTGATCACCCGCCCGGCTGACCTGGAGGACATCCTCCTGGCCGGCGCCGCCAAGGCCCGCCGCATCGCCACCCCGTTCCTCGGCGAGCTGCGCGAAGCCGTGGGCCTGCGCTCGTTCCGCGAGCAGGTGCAAGTGGCCAGCGAAGGCAAGAAGAAGGCCGCCAAGGCCGCGCGTTTCGTCAGCTTCCGCGAGGACGACGGCTTCCGCTTCCGCCTGCTGGATGCCGCCGGTGAGCAGTTGCTGCTTTCCATCGCCTTCGCCGACGGCAAGGCCGCCGGCCAGGTGACCAAGCGCCTGCAGTCCGAGGAGCTGGACCTGCATGCCGAGCTGAACGCCTTCAGCGTGCGTCTGGATGGCGAAGCCGTGGCGTACAGCCCAGAGTTCTCCTCTGATGCGGAGCGCGACGCCGCCATGCAGCGTCTGCGCGAGGCTCTCGCTCCGCAGGAGTGAGGGTTTGCAGGCCGGTCCGACTACCGGCCAATTGCCAAGCAACGGGGGCGCCGCTAAAGTGTGCGCCCCCGTTTTCGTTGCCTTGCTACCGATCATGACGCCTCTTCAGCGCTACCAGGAAGACCTCAAACGCCCCGATTTCTTCCACGACGCCGCGCAAGCGAACGCCGTGAAGCACCTGCAACGCCTCTACGACGACCTGGTCGCCGCTGATAAAGGCAAGACCGGCCTGTTCGGCAAGCTGCTGGGCAAGAAGTCCCAGGAGCCGGTGAAGGGCCTGTACTTCTGGGGCGGTGTCGGCCGCGGCAAGACCTACCTGGTGGATACCTTCTTCGAAGCGCTGCCCTTCAAACAGAAGATGCGCACGCACTTCCACCGCTTCATGAAGCGCGTCCACGAGGAAATGAAAACCCTCAAGGGCGAGAAGAACCCGCTGACCATCATCGGCAAACGTTTCGCCGACGAAGCGCGGGTAATCTGCTTCGATGAATTCTTCGTCTCCGATATCACCGACGCGATGATCCTCGCGACCCTGCTGGAAGAGCTGTTCAAGAACGGCGTCAGCCTGGTGGCAACCTCCAACATCGTGCCGGACGGCCTCTACAAGGACGGCCTGCAGCGCGCGCGCTTCCTGCCCGCCATCGCGCTGGTCAAGCAGCACACCGAAGTGGTCAACGTCGACAGCGGCGTGGACTACCGTCTGCGCGCCCTGGAGCAGGCCGAGCTGTACCACTGGCCGCTGTCCGAGCAGGCCGACCAGGCCATGACCCGCGACTTCAAGGCATTGACGCCGGAGTGCGCCGCAGCGACCCGTGATGACGCGCTGATGATCGAGAACCGCGAGATCCGCGCACGCATCACCTGCGATGACGTGGCCTGGTTCGAATTCCGCGAGCTGTGCGACGGCCCGCGTAGCCAGAACGACTACATCGAGCTGGCGAAGATCTTCCACGCGATCCTGATCTCCAACGTCGAGCAGATGGGCGTGGCCAAGGACGATATGGCCCGCCGCTTCATCAACCTGGTGGACGAATTCTACGACCGCAACGTCAAGCTGATCCTCTCCGCCGAGGTGGAGCTGAAGGACCTGTACACCGGCGGTCGCCTGGAGTTCGAATTCCAGCGCACCCTGAGCCGCCTGCTGGAGATGCAGTCCCACGAATACCTGAGCCGCCCGCACCGTCCCTGATAGTTCGGTAAACGAAAAAGGCTGCCCTAGGGCAGCCTTTTTTGTTGTGGCTCTTCGTAGGAGCGAGCTTGCTCGCGAACATTTCACCGGCAGCTCGGAAGCTGGGCGGTTCGCGAGCAAGCTCGCTCCTACAAATCAAGACTCAGCGCTGGGCCATCTCCTGCTGCGCCTTCTTCAGCAGTTGCTGGGCGTGGGCGACTTCCAGCGCCTCCATGGCGTTGATCGGCTTGATCGCCACGGCCTTCTTCAGTTGTTCCAGCGCCTTCTGTTCCTCGTCCTCGCCGTACACGTAGCTCAGCGCATTGGCGTACTCGTAGTGGCCGATGGGCAGGTCGTCGGCGGCGCGGAAGGATCGGGCAAAGTACTGTTCCATCTTGTCCGCGCTGACCCCGTAGGTCATTTTGCCCACCAGCTTGCCGACCTTGCGGATCACACCGGCCTCATAGCCGCCATAGAGCGCCAGGGCGAAGGGCTGGTTCGGCTGTTTGGCCAGCAGGGCGTCCAGTTCCTTGGGGATCTCGCTGGTGTAGCCGCGCTTGAGCACCACCGGCACCGGCAGGTCTTCGGCCAGGCGGGCCTTGGCGTAGGCGCGGCCGAACTGAGCGATGGGGTCGGCATTGAGCAGCGGGCCGGCTTCGTCGGTGTAGCTGATCACTTCTTCCAGCAGACGTTGCTTCTCGTCCTGGTTCGGCGCGAGGAACATGGCGTAGAGCACCTGGGCGAACATGCCCGGCACCTGGCCGCGGACGCCCAGCGCCAGGCCATCTTTCTTGGCCTGGGCGAAGTCGCCGCGGAACACCTTGCGCCACACGTCCTGCAGCTTCTCGGCGTAGACCTGCGCCTCTTCCGGCTTACCGCTGAAGCCGGTGCCGGCGGCCACGGTTTTCTCCAGGGCTTCGGGATGTGTCGTGGCCATGGTCACCACCCAGTCCGCGTCGGGGAACGGGTAGTTCGCACCGAATCCGCGGGTGAGTCTTGGCCAGGCCTGGCGCAGCTTGTCGCCGCTGTAGTCGAAGGTGCTCTGGTCGTAGGGGAAGGGTTTCCAGGTGTCATCGGCCACAGCGGTGAGGCTGAAGACGGTCAGCAGGGCAAGCAGAAGGCGGCGCATGGCGATATCCCGTTGGGTTCTTGTTGTCGAAAGCTGCCCTGATCATAGGGCCGCCCCCGAGTCCGTGAACCCATCCTAGGGATGGCCTGTTTCAGCCTTCCTTCTGTTCGTACTGGCGCCGGTAATGGTTTGGCGAAAGGCCCGTGTGCTGGCGGAATAGCCGTGCGAAGAAACTGGCGTCGTCGTAGCCGACTTCGTAGCTGATGGTCTTGATGCTCTTGCGGCTGGTGGACAGCAGGTTGCGTGCCGTCTCGATACGCAGTCGCTGCAGGTAGTGCAGCGGCTTGTCGCCGGTGGCCGCCTGGAAGCGCCGCATGAAGTTGCGGATGCTCATGCCGTGCTCGCGGGCCACGTCCTCGAAGCGGAACTTGTCGGAGAAGTGCTCTTCGAGCCAATGCTGGATCTGCAGGATCGCCGGGTCATGATGCAGTTTCTGTCCGCCGAAGCCGAGACGGCCGGGGACGTAGCTGCGCTGCACCTCATAGAGGATGTCGCGGGCCACGCCCTGGGCCACGGCGGCGCCGCAGAAGTGCTCGATCAGGTAGATGTACAGGTCGCAGGCCGATGTCAGGCCGCCGGCGGTGTAGATGTTGTCGGCGTCGGCGATGTGTTTTTCCTGGTTGAGCTGCACCTTTGGGTAACGCTCGGCGAATTCGCGGAAGAAGCGCCAGTAGGTCGTCGCTTCCTTACCGTCCAGCAGGCCAGCCTCGGCCAGCCAGAATACCCCGGATACCTCGCCGCAGAGTACGCAGCCGGCGGCATGGCGCTCGCGCAGCCAGGGTAGGACCTGCGGGTAGCGGTTCAGCAGTTCGTCGAAGTCGCCCCAGAAGGCGGGGAGAATGATCAGCTCCGGCTCGTCCAGGGCCCCGTGTACCGACAGGGTGTCACCACTGAAGCTCTGCACCGGCTGGCCGTCCGGGCTGACGATACGGGTTTCGAAGCTGGGTTGCAGGCCGAGGCCCTGCTGGCGGCCATGGCGCAGTGCGGCCATGTGGAAGAAGTCCTTGGCCTGCATCAGGGTAGAGCCGAACGCGCCGTGGGTGGCGAGGATGCTGACGCGGCGCAGCACGCGGGAAGCTGGATTGGGCATCGATTCTTGTACTTCTTATGGATGTCTTTGCATGACGCTAAAGTGGTCATGATGCGGCTGGATCGTCTTATTTTTTGGCGAAAGTGTCCAGTGCAGAGCGGTTCGCGCTGTCCTACAGTCGGCGTTCCTACAATTCCAATAATCCGATCCGCAGGTACAGCGCATGATTCCGAGAACCCTGTTCACTTCCGACCACGAATTGTTCCGCGACAGCGTCCGCAAATTCCTCGAGCAGGAGGCGGTGCCTTTCCACAGCCAGTGGGAAAAGGACGGTCACATCGACCGCGCGCTGTGGAACAAGGCCGGCGAGGCGGGAATGCTCTGCTCGCACCTGCCCGAGGCGTACGGCGGCATGGCTGCGGACTTCCTCTACAGCGCCGTGGTGATCGAGGAAATCGGTCGCCTGGGCCTGACCGGCATCGGCTTCTCGCTGCATTCGGACATCGTCGCGCCCTACATCCTTCACTATGGGAGTGAAGAGCTGAAGCAGCGCTACCTGCCCAAGCTGATCTCCGGCGAGATGGTCTCGGCAATCGCCATGACCGAGCCGGGCGCAGGCTCCGACCTGCAGGGCGTGAAGACCACCGCCGTGCTGGATGGCGATGAGTACGTCATCAATGGCTCGAAGACCTTCATCACCAACGGCTGGCTGGCCGACCTGGTGATCGTGGTCGCCAAGACCGACCCGAAGGCTGGCGCCAAGGGCACCAGCCTGTTCCTGGTGGAGGCCGGCACGCCGGGCTTCAGCAAGGGCAAGCGGCTGGAGAAGGTCGGCATGAAAGCCCAGGACACCTCCGAGCTGTTCTTCCAGGACGTGCGCATTCCCAAGGAGAACCTGCTGGGCAAGGAAGGGCAGGGCTTCATCTACCTGATGCAGGAACTGCCCCAGGAGCGCCTGACGGTTGCCCTCGGCGCGCTGGCCTCGGCCGAGGCGGCGCTGAAGTGGACGCTGGAGTACACCCGTGAGCGCAAGGCTTTCGGCAAGTCTGTGGCGGATTTCCAGAACACCCGCTTCAAGCTGGCCGAGATCGCCACCGAGGTACAGGTTGGCCGGGTATTCGTCGATCGCTGCCTGGAGCAGCACCTGGAAGGCAAGCTGGACGTGCCGACTGCTGCCATGGCCAAGTACTGGACCACCGACCTGCAGTGCAAGGTCCTCGATGAGTGCGTGCAACTGCATGGCGGCTACGGCTACATGTGGGAATACCCGATTGCTCGCGCCTGGGCCGATGCGCGCGTGCAGCGCATCTACGCAGGCACCAACGAGATCATGAAGGAGATCATCGCCCGCGCGCTGTAATCGGCACGGATGAAAAAAAGCCCGGCATCGCCGGGCTTTTCTGTTTTGCGGGGCATTCAGGGTGCCGGGTTCGGCTGGTCCTTGTGGATTGCCTCGATGCCGGCCAGCACCTCGTCGGAGAGCTTCAGGTCGAAGCTGCCGAGGTTGGCTTCCAGTTGCTCGAGGTTGGTCGCGCCAATGATGTTGCTGGTTACGAACGGCCGGGTTGTGACGAAGGCCAGGGCCATCTGCGCCGGGTCCAGGCCGTGCTCGCGGGCCAGGGTCACGTAGCGGTCGCAGGCGCTGGCGGTCTGCGGGTTGGTGTAGCGGGTGAAACGGCTGAACAGGGTGATCCGCGAGTTGACCGGGCGCGCGCCGCCAAAATACTTGCCCGAGAGCATGCCGAAGGCCATGGGCGAGTAGGCCAAAAGGCCGATCTGTTCACGGATGGCGATTTCCGCCAAGCCGACTTCGAAGCTGCGATTGAGCAGGTTGTAGGGGTTCTGGATCGACACCGCGCGCGGCCAGCCGCGCTCCTGGGCGATCTGCAGGAAGCGCATGGTGCCCCAGGGCGTCTCGTTGGACAGGCCGACATGGCGGATCTTGCCGGCGCGGACCTGCTCGTCGAGCACTTCCAGGGTGTCTTCCAGCGCCGTGAAACTCTCGTCCTTGTGCTGGTAGCCCAGTTGGCCGAAGAAGTTCGTGCTGCGCTCGGGCCAGTGCAACTGGTAGAGGTCGATCCAGTCGGTCTGCAGGCGCTTGAGGCTGCCGTCCAGCGCCGCGACGATATTCTTCCGATCCAGTTTCAGCTGGCCGTCGCGGATGTGGCTGATCGAGTTGCCAGGGCCGGCGACCTTGCTGGCGAGTACCCAGTCGGCGCGATCACCGCGTTGGGCGAACCAGTTGCCGATGATCTGTTCGGTGCGGGTGTAGGTTTCCGCGCGCGGTGGAACCGGGTACATCTCGGCGGTATCGATGAAATTCAGACCGGCGGCCTTGGCCCGTTCGATCTGGGCGAAAGCCTCGCTTTGCGTGTTCTGCTCGCCCCAGGTCATGGTCCCCAGGCAGAGGGCGCTGACTTTCAGTTCGGTGCGGCCGAGCGGGCGGTACTCCATGCAGGTCTCCTCATGAAAACAAGTGCGTCATACGGTTGAAAATTCTGCCGGAATCTGCATAATTCCGCAGCCTTTCATCGGTGGGGGATGCCAAAGCCTGCCGATTGATACATCTAGTCGTTACGGACGCACACCGACCCGAGCCCCAATTCGTGTCTGTCTTCGGCTGTCCTTGACTTGTCAAGGCAACCACTGTCCAGTAAGATTCGCCGTCTTATTTTCAGGCGGCCCCTGAGGCTATAACGAATGAAAACTTATACCGCGAAACCAGAAACTGTTAAGCGCGACTGGTTCGTCGTCGACGCTGCTGGCCTGACCCTGGGTCGTCTGGCTACCGAGATTGCTACCCGCCTGCGCGGCAAGCACAAGCCGGAATACACCCCGCACGTTGACACCGGCGACTACATCGTCGTCATCAACGCCGAGCAGGTTCGCGTCACCGGCGCCAAAACTACCGACAAGATGTATTACCATCACTCGGGCTTCCCGGGCGGTATCAAGTCGATCAACTTCGAAAAGCTGATCGCCAAGGCTCCTGAGCGCGTTATCGAGACTGCCGTCAAAGGCATGCTGCCGAAGAACCCGCTGGGTCGCGACATGTACCGCAAGCTGAAAGTGTACAAGGGTGCCAACCACCCGCACACCGCTCAGCAGCCTCAAGAACTGAAGATTTAACGGGATAGCTCATTATGTCGGCGACTCAAAATTACGGCACTGGCCGTCGTAAGACCGCTACCGCTCGCGTCTTCCTGCGTCCGGGTACTGGCAAGATCTCCATCAACAACCGCTCCATCGAGCAGTTCTTCGGTCGTGAGACCGCTCGCATGGTTGTCCGTCAGCCGCTCGAGCTGACCGAGAACACCGAGAAGTTCGATATCTACGTGACCGTCGTTGGCGGTGGCGTAAGCGGCCAGGCCGGTGCGATCCGTCACGGTATCACCCGCGCTCTGATCGAGTACGACGAAACCCTGCGCAGCCCGCTGCGCAAAGCCGGCTACGTCACTCGCGATGCTCGTGAAGTTGAACGTAAGAAAGTCGGTCTGCGTAAAGCGCGTAAGCGTCCGCAGTACTCCAAGCGTTAATACGACGCTTCGAAAAAAACGCCCAGATCCTTTGGACTGGGCGTTTTTTTATGTCTTCAATAAGGTCGTGCGGCAAGGTGTCGCATCCGCGTAAGCCGCGCCGTGCAAGGCTTTCAGGGGTTGCGTAACAGGCTATTACCTTGTCATCACAAGGGCTTTTCTTTACCATTTGGCGAATTTTTTGCGCGGCTCGAATTTTTACTTAAAAGCCTGATTTGAACAGGCTTGAAGCTGATGGGAGACGACTGAATGAGTAATGACGGCGTGAATGCAGGCCGGCGTCGCTTCCTTGTCGCGGCCACTTCGGTGGTTGGTGCGGCAGGAGCGGTCGGAGCTGCGGTCCCGTTCGTGGGGTCATGGTTCCCCAGTGCCAAGGCGAAGGCCGCTGGCGCGCCGGTGAAGTACAACGTAGCCAAGATCGAGCCGGGTCAGCAGGTCATCGCTGAGTGGCGCGGCAAGCCGGTGTTCCTGGTGCATCGCACCAAGGAAATGCTGGACGCGCTGCCGACCCTCGACGGGCAACTGGCCGACCCCGAGTCGAAGGCTTCGGAACAGCCGGCCTACGTCGATCCCAAGGTACGTTCGATCAAGCCGGAGCTGGCAGTGATCGTTGGCATCTGCACCCACCTGGGCTGCTCGCCGACCTTCCGCCCGGAAGTCGCTCCCGCCGACCTCGGTCCGGACTGGAAGGGCGGTTACTTCTGCCCATGCCACGGCTCCCATTACGACCTCGCCGGCCGCGTTTACAAGGGACAACCTGCGCCCCTGAACCTGCCGATTCCGCCCTATTCGCTTGATGGTGATGAATTGACCATCGGTGTGGACCAGGAGAAAGCCTGATGAACAAGTTCATGGCTTGGGTCGATGCCCGCTTCCCCGCCACCAAGATGTGGGAAGACCATCTAAGCAAGTATTACGCCCCGAAGAACTTCAACTTCTGGTACTTCTTCGGCTCCCTCGCACTGCTGGTCCTGGTTAACCAGATCCTCACCGGTATCTGGCTGACCATGAGTTTCACTCCCTCGGCGGAAGAGGCGTTCGCGTCCGTCGAGTACATCATGCGAGATGTAGATTACGGCTGGATTATCCGCTACATGCACTCCACCGGTGCGTCGGCGTTCTTCGTGGTCGTCTACCTGCACATGTTCCGTGGCCTGCTGTACGGCTCCTACCAGAAGCCGCGCGAGCTGGTATGGATCTTCGGCATGCTGATCTACCTCGCCCTGATGGCCGAGGCCTTCATGGGCTACCTGCTGCCCTGGGGCCAGATGTCCTACTGGGGTGCCCAGGTGATCATCTCGCTGTTCGGCGCCATCCCGGTCGTCGGCGAGGACCTGGCACAGTGGATCCGCGGTGACTTCCTGATCTCCGGCATCACCCTGAACCGCTTCTTCGCGTTGCACGTGATCGCGCTGCCGATCGTTCTGCTCGGCCTGGTCGTGCTGCACATCCTGGCGCTGCACGAAGTCGGCTCGAACAACCCCGACGGCGTGGACATCAAGAAGAAGAAGGACGAGAACGGCATTCCGCTGGATGGCATTCCGTTCCACCCGTACTACACCGTCAAGGACATCGTCGGTGTCGTGGTCTTCCTGTTCGTCTTCTGCACCGTGATCTTCTTCTTCCCGGAAATGGGCGGTTTCTTCCTCGAGAAGCCCAACTTCGAGATGGCGAACCAGTTCAAGACCCCCGAACACATCGCTCCGGTGTGGTACTTCACTCCGTTCTACGCCATCCTGCGCGCCGTTCCGGACAAGCTGATGGGTGTCATCGCCATGGGCGCCGCCATCGCCGTGCTGTTCGTGCTGCCGTGGCTGGACCGTAGCCCGGTTCGCTCGATCCGCTACAAGGGCTGGCTGAGCAAGATCTGGCTGGTGATCTTCGCGGTTTCCTTCGTGATCCTCGGCTACTACGGCTCGCAAGCGCCGTCGCCGCTGGGCACCACGCTGTCCCGCCTGTGCACCATTCTGTATTTCGCCTTCTTCATCCTGATGCCGTTCTACACCCGGATGGAGAAAACCAAACCGGTTCCGGAAAGGGTGACTGGCTGATGAAAAAGCAATTCGCTGCATTTGTTCTGGCTCTGCTGCCTGTCTTCGGCTTCGCTGCCGAGGGCCATGGTCCGGCCCTGGACAAGGTCGATATCGACCTGACCGACAAGGCTGCCATGCAGGATGGCGCGCGTACCTTCGCCAACTACTGCATGGGCTGCCACAGCGCCAAGTTCCAGCGTTATGAGCGTGTTGGCCGAGATCTGGGTATTCCGGAAGAGCTGATGCTGAGCCATCTGGTGTTCACCGGTGGCAAGATCGGCGACCACATGGATATCGGCATGAAGCCGGCTGATGCCAAGGTTTGGTTCGGTGCTGCACCGCCGGACCTGACCCTGGTGGCCCGCGTACGTGGCGCCGACTGGCTATACACCTACCTGCGTTCGTTCTACGAAGATCCCAAGCGTCCGTGGGGCGTGAACAACAAGGTCTTCCCGAACGTCGGCATGCCGAACGTACTGGTGAGCCTGCAGGGCCGCCAGGTCATCGGTTGCAAGCAGGTTCAGGTCGTCGAGGATGGCAAGAAGCAGTACGATCCTCTGACCGGTACCCCGCTGACCCACGAGGCCTGCGACCAGCTGACCATCGTGCCGAAGTCGGGCCAACTGACCGAAGCTCAGTTCGACGAGAAGGTGAAGAACCTGGTGACCTTCCTGGCTTATTCGGCTGATCCGAACAAGCTGGACTCTCACCGCATCGGCACCTACGTCCTGCTGTTCCTGGCCTTCTTCTTCGTGTTCGCCTACCTGCTCAAGCGCGAATACTGGAAGGACGTGCACTAAGCACAACCAGTCGTAGTAACAAGCGCGCGCCCTACGGGGCGCGCGTGCGTTTTTCTACCTCCCACAAGAAAATCCTGCGAGGAGGCGCGCGGCATGGCCGCAATCAATAAGCTCACCTGCTTCTCCGATCCTTCCTGCCACTACAGCCATCGCGTGCGCCTGGTCCTGGCCGAGAAGAGTGTCGTCGCCGACATCATCGACGTACCGGCTGGCAATATCCCGGCCAAGCTCGCCGAAGTGAACCCCTATGGCAGCCTGCCGACGTTGGTGGATCGCGATCTCGCGCTCTACGAGTCGACGGTGGTCATGGAGTACCTCGACGAGCGTTATCCACACCCGCCTCTACTGCCGGTGTATCCGGTGGCTCGTGCCAACAGCCGCCTGCTGATGCACCGCATCCAGCGCGACTGGTGCAGTCTGGTGGATCGCATCCTCGATACCCGCCGCAAGGACGCCGAACGTGCCTTGGCGCGCAAGGAATTGCGTGAGAGCCTGACGGGTGTGTCGCCGCTGTTCGCCGACAAGCCGTTCTTCCTCAGTGACGATCTGAGCCTGGTGGATTGCTGCCTGCTGCCGATCCTCTGGCGGTTGCCAATACTGGGCATTGAGCTTCCACGACCGGCGAAGCCTTTGCTGGATTACATGGAGCGGCAGTTTGCACGGGAAACTTTCCGTGCCAGCCTGTCCTCTATCGAACGTGATATGCGCTAAGGAGCCCGATGATGAACTCCAGTCGTCCCTACCTCGTGCGAGCCCTCTATGAGTGGATCGTCGATAACGGCTGCACGCCGCATATCCTGGTGAATTCCGAGTACCCGGGCGTGCGGGTGCCGCCGGGGTATGCCAGCGACGGCCAGATCGTGCTCAACGTCTCGCCGACCGCCGTGCGCCACCTGCAGATGGACAACGAGGCGGTCAGCTTCGAAGGTCGTTTCGGTGGTGTTGCCCAGAGCCTGTACGTCCCGTCCCAGGCTGTCATGGCCATCTACGCGCGGGAGAACGGGCAAGGCATGGTCTTCGATCTGGAGCCGCCGGTGCCCACCGATGACGAGGATCTGCCGGATGACGGCCCCTCCGATGAGCCGCCGCGCCCCAGCGGCCGCCCGAGTCTCAAGGTGGTGAAGTAATAAAAAAGGCGACCCGAAGGTCGCCTTTTTCATGCCTGCAATCCTGCAGTGAACGGTTCGATCAGTCGATGTACTCGAACAGCCGGACGATCTTCTGCACTCCGTCCACCCCCTGCACCACCTGGGTGGCCAGGTCGCCTTCCTTGCGGGTAACCAGGCCCAGCATGTAGACGATGCCGTTCTCGGTCAGGATCTTGATGCGTGTGGAGGGTACGTTCGCGTCAGCGAGCATCTGGCTCTTGATCTTGGTGGTCAGCCAGGTGTCGTTGCTGCGAGCGGCCAGGGAGGAGGGTTGCAGGATCTGCAACTCGTTGTGCACGGTCTTGACCTTCTGCACTTCCTTGGCGGCCTGCTCGGCCTTGTTCTTCAGGTCTGCGCGCGGAGTCTGGCCGGCCAGCAGCACCACGCCGTTGTAGCTGATCACCACGACGTGGGAGTCGCGGTCGAGGCCCGGGTCGGCCTTGGCGACGTTGACCGCCACCTTGGTTTCGATCAGCGAGTCGTCGATCTTGCTGCCAAGGGTGCGGGTACCCTTGTCATCGTCGATCGGCTTGTCGCGGGTGGCGCTGACGAAACTGCTGCAGCCACCCAGTGCCATGGTCACGGCCAGAGCGGCAGCGATCAGAGGGGTACGGGTCATTCTTCACTCCCGAACAGTTGACGGTCGATGAGGTCGCACAGGCAATGGATGACCAGCAGGTGGACTTCCTGGATGCGTGCGGTGACCTTGGCCGGGACGCGGATCTCCACGTCTTCGGGCAGCAGCAACGATGCCATGTTGCCGCCGTCGCGGCCGGTCAGAGCTACGACAACCATTTCGCGATCATGTGCGGCCTGGATTGCTTGAATGACGTTCGCCGAGTTGCCGCTAGTGGAAATCGCCAGCAATACGTCGCCCGGTTGGCCCAGGGCGCGGATCTGCTTGGAGAAGACTTCGTTGTAGCTGTAGTCGTTGGCGATCGAGGTGATGGTCGAACTGTCGGTGGTCAGGGCGACGGCCGGCAAGCTCGGGCGCTCGCGCTCGAAGCGGTTCAGCAGCTCGGAGGAGAAGTGCTGGGCGTCGCCGGCCGAGCCGCCGTTGCCGCAGGAGAGAATCTTGCCCTCATTGAGCAGGGCGTTGACCATGACCATGCTGGCCTGCTCGATATGCGGGATGAGCACCTCGGTGGCCTGCTGCTTGGTCTCGATGCTGGCATGGAAGAGCTGGCGGATACGGGATTGCATGTCCATCAGGTGTGACCTTTCGTCGGGCGTCTGATCAGGTGTCAAAAGCGTTGGGAATCCAGTTCAATTGCCCTGCGGAGCCTGGGGCGCGAATGTCGATGGCGACGATGTCGAACCGGCAGGGGTGGCTGCTCCAGCGGGCGTTCTGTTGCAGGAAGAGTTCAGCGGAAATGGCCAGGCGTTGACGCTTGCGCATGTCCACGCTCTCCAGCGCTCCTCCCCAGGCGGAGTACCGGCGGGAGCGAACTTCGACGAATACTACTGTATCGCCGTCCAGCATGACCAGATCGAGCTCGCCGCGGCGACACGTCCAGTTCTGCGCCAGCAGGCGCAGTCCATGCTGTTCCAGGTGGGCCAGGGCGGCGGCTTCAGCCTGCTGCCCGGCCTTCTGGGTGGGACTGTTGCCGATCAAATACCGCTGTTCTCCAGCGGCTGGACCTGACCGTTCTTGAACTCGGCCCAGGGCAGGCGGCGCTCGACGCGCTGACCGGCGCTGACGCTCAGGGTGCCGGTCAAGCCGTCCACCTGCATGCTCGGCACGGCCTTCAGCTCCGGCAGGCGCGGGGCCAGCTGGTAGGCATCAGCACCCATGGCGTACAGGCGGCCGAGGCTGCCGTTGGCTTGCGGCCACTGCGCAGCAACCTGCTGGCGCAGGGCGTTGTTCGGGTTCAGCAGCCACGGGGTTTCGCAGAAGCGGATGCCATTCAGGTCCTGGTCCTGGGCCGGATTGTTCACGCCGGTGTACAGGTTGGAGGTCGCGTATACAGGCAGGTCGCCGGCGTACTGGAAGGCCAGGGTGGGCTTGATCTGGCGAGCCTGCTGTGGAGTGGCGGCGAGGAAGATGAAGTCGATGTCCTGGCGGCGGGAAGGCTGGGTGTCGACGCTGCTGTCCAGAACGCCCTGCAGGCGCTTGGCGCGACCTTCGCTCTGGCGCAGTTGCAACAGGTCGGCGATCTGGCGGGCCAGCTCGACGGGTTGGTCAACGTGCTCGGCGGCGATCAGCGTGCCGCCAGCGGCTTGCCAGTTGCGGCTGAACGAGGCCAGTACGCGATCGCCCCATTCGCCGCGCGGCACCAGGGCCACGGCGCGGCGCATGCCATCGTTCCAAGCGCGGTTGGCGACTTCGCGGGCCTCGTCCTCGGCGGACAGGCCGAACTGGAAGAGCTGGGCAGGGCCTTCCTGATTGCCGTCGGCGTAGTTCAGGGCCAGGGTGGTGATGGGCAGTTGCGGTTGGCTGCTCATCTGCTTGACCAGGTTCTTTTCCAGCGGCCCGACGACCAGCTGCACGCCATCAGCCTGGGCCTGGCGGTAGAACTCGTCGAGCGAGCGCACCTGGGTGCTGTCGTAGAGCTTGATCGCCGGTTGCGCCTGGCCGCCCTGTTGCGCCTGGTAATGGGCGGCGAGGAAACCATCCTGTAGGGCGCGGGCGACGGAGGCGAGCTGGCCTTGCTGCGGTAGCAGCAAGGCGATCTTGTTCAGTGGCTGGGCGGCCAGTGACTTCAGCTTGATCAGGGCATCCGGCAGTTGCTTGGCGGCCGGGTGCTCCGGGTTCTGGGCAACCCAGTTGTCGATGTTCGACTGCTGTTCTTTCAGGGTCGACGAGGACTTGGTGATGCGCGCCAGGTCGAGCCAGCCGCTCAGGTCGCCTTCATTGCTGCTGGCTTGCATCTGGTCAACGGGCAGGCTGGACACCAGCTTCCAGATTTCCTCATGGTTGGCCTTGCTGGCTTCTGCGTTGAGCAGCGGGTCGATGAAGACGCGTTCGCGAGCGGCAGCCATGGCCTGGCCATCGGCTGCCAGGGCCTGCGACTTGACCATGCCGGCACGGGCCTGGAGATCCACCGGCATTTCGCCCAGGCGCTGGAAGCTGGGGTTGTCGAAGGCTTTCAGGGCTGCCTTGGGTTTGTTGCGCGCCATTTCCAGCTGGGCCCGAAGGGTGCTGGCGAAGACCTGCTGGGCGGGCTTCAGGCTATCCATCGGAATCTGGTCCAGAATCTGCGTGGAGCGGCCCAGGTCCTTCTGCTTGTAGGCCAGGTCCGCGGCCGACAGACGCAATACGTTGGCTTCGTCCGGCTGGGCGGTGGATGCCTGCTGCAGCAATTGTTCGATGCTGGCGTCCGGGGTCCGCGGCAGTTCGCCGAGGTTGGACGACGGGGAGGACGCACAGGCGGCGAGCATGCCGGCAAGGAACAGAGCGGATAGCGGACGCAGGCGAGCGATCATATCGGGCTTCTCGTGACGCATTCAAAGAGCTGCCGATTGTACCGAAGCGGCGAGGGTGGCGCGATGGCGGCTGCCGGAATCGCGATACAATGCGGTTTTTTCAGATAACTCCGGTGAGGTTTTGCGCGTGAGCTTCGGCACTCTCTATGTGGTGGCCACCCCTATCGGCAATCTGGACGACATCAGTGCGCGGGCGCTCAAGGTGCTTGCCGACGTATCGCTCATCGCCGCCGAGGACACTCGTCATTCGGTGCGGCTGCTGCAGCACTTCGGCATCGAGACGCCGCTGGCCGCCTGTCACGAGCACAACGAGCGGGAGCAGGGCGGGCGGTTTCTGACCAAGCTGCAAGCGGGTGAAGACGTTGCACTGATCTCCGACGCGGGAACGCCGCTGATCTCCGACCCCGGTTATCACCTGGTGCGCCAGGCGCGCGCGGCGGGTATTACGGTGGTTCCGGTTCCGGGCGCGTGTGCGCTGATCGCCGCCTTGTCCGCGGCAGGGCTGCCGTCGGACCGATTCGTTTTCGAGGGTTTCCTTCCCGCCAAGATGGCCGGCCGTCGCGGAAAGCTGGAGGCGCTGGTGGACGAGCCACGCACCCTGATTTTCTACGAGGCGCCGCATCGTGTGCTGGAGTGCATCGAGGACATGGCCGCCATCTTCGGTGTTGACCGACCGGCGGTGCTGGGGCGTGAGCTGACCAAGACGTTCGAGACGCTCAAGGGGCTGCCCTTGGGGGAGTTGCGAGAGTTTGTGGCTGCCGACAGTAATCAGCAGCGTGGCGAATGCGTGCTGCTGGTAGCCGGCAAGCCGGCGCCGGAGAGCGATGAGGCGGTGGATGCGCAGACCCTGCGCGTGCTCGATCTGTTGTTGGCGGAGTTGCCGGTCAAGCGCGCTGCGGCGCTGGCGGCTGAAATCACTGGGGCGCGCAAGAATCAACTTTATCAGCTCGCGCTGGAGCGCCAGGGCAAGGCTTGAGCTTGTCCTGAGCGTCGTCAGCCGCTAACCTTGCGGACTGAGAGTCGATTGGACAGTCGCTGTTCCGTGGTGTTCCATCACGGGGTGGAGGAAAGTCCGGGCTCCATAGGGCAGAGTGCCAGGTAACGCCTGGGAGGCGTGAGCCTACGGAAAGTGCCACAGAAAATAACCGCCTAAGCGCGCAAGCGCCGGTAAGGGTGAAAAGGTGCGGTAAGAGCGCACCGCACGGCTGGCAACAGTTCGTGGCTAGGTAAACCCCACTCGGAGCAAGATCAAATAGGAACCCATTGGCGCGGCCCGCGTTGGGTTCGGGTAGATCGCTTGAGGCATTCAGTGATGAATGTCCCAGAGGAATGGCTGTCCTCGACAGAACCCGGCTTATAGATCGACTCTCACCACTTTCTCTCCACTTCTTCCCACATGACCATTTGTCGCTGACCGGAAGAAGTTTAAAACTTAATAAATCACTTTAAGTGTGAAAGCCCAGTGTTTTGAAAACACTGGGCTTTTCTCTTTTTCAGCGCGTCAAAATCCCTCCCTGTCCCTCGCAAAAGCACGCTAAATCTCGGTCCTGTAAGGATTTTTCCCTTCTGACTCGCCTTGACGGTGGGGAGCGCGGATTTCTATAGTGTGCGGAAGTGGTATGAAGTGGGTAAAAGTGGGATCAACAGGCATGGATAGCCAACCACAGGGGAAGCGCTGACGTGTTTCGCGGAGCTAACGCCATCAGTCTCGACGCCAAAGGGCGCCTCGCGATGCCGAGTCGGTATCGTGACGAGCTCGTTTCGCGTTGCGATGGCCAGCTCATCGTCACCATCGATGCGGTCGACACCTGCCTCACCGTATACCCCCTCCCGGAATGGGAACTCATCGAAGCCAAGCTGCGTGAACTGCCCTCGCTGCGTGAAGAAACGCGGCGCCTGCAGCGTTTGCTGATTGGTAATGCCGTGGACCTGGAGCTCGATAGCGCCGGGCGTTTCCTCGTTCCGCCGCGCCTGCGCGAATACGCCGGGTTGGACAAGAAGGCGATGCTGGTCGGCCAGTTGAACAAGTTCCAGCTGTGGGACGAAGACAAATGGAATGCGGTTGCCGAGGCCGATCTCGCAGCCATCAAAGAGCCCGGCGGCCTGCCGGATGAATTGCGCGACCTTATTCTGTGAGCCTGCCTGTGACCAGTACCTTCCAACACATCACCGTTCTACTCGAGGAGGCCGTCGAAGCGCTGGCCCCCCTGGAGGGCGGCCGCTATGTGGACGGAACCTTCGGCAGGGGAGGGCACAGCCGGGCCTTGCTCGGGAAGCTCGGCCCGGGCGGTCAACTGCTCGGGTTCGACAAGGATCCCCAGGCAATCGCGACGGGAAAAACACTGGCGGCCGAAGACGGCCGCTTCGTCATTGTGCAAAGGTCCTTCGCCGAGATGGGCGAAGAGTTCTCCGCGCGCGGCCTGCAGGGCAGCGTGAATGGCGTTCTGCTGGACCTGGGCGTGTCCTCGCCGCAACTGGATGATCCGGAGCGCGGCTTCAGCTTCCTCAATGACGGTCCGCTGGACATGCGGATGAACCCGGACCAGGGCGTCAGCGCCGCGCAGTGGATCGCCACGGCCGCCGAGGACGAGATCGCTCGCGTGTTCAAGGATTACGGCGAAGAGCGTTTCGCCAAGCGCATGGCCCGCGCCATTGTGCAGCGCCGTGCCGAGAAGCCTTTCGAGCGCACCGCCGATCTGGCTGCCGTGATCACCGAGGCCAACCCGGCCTGGGAGAAGGGCAAGAACCCGGCCACTCGCGCCTTCCAGGGCCTGCGCATTTTCATCAACAACGAGCTGGGCGATCTGGAGCGCGGCCTCGAAGCTGCGATGGAAGGCCTGGCCGTGGGCGGTCGTCTGGTGGTGATCAGCTTCCACTCGCTGGAAGATCGCATCGTCAAACAGTTCATGCGCAAGCAGGTGAAGGGCGAGGCAGACAACCTGCCGCGCAACCTGCCGATCCAGGTCAAGCCGTTCGAGCCGCGCCTGAAGCTGATCGGCAAGCCGGTCTACGCCTCCGAAGCCGAGCTCAAGGCCAACCCGCGCTCGCGCAGCGCGGTCATGCGCATCGCGGAGAAGGTCAGATGAGCCGCCTCTTCTCCAAGCGCCTGCCTACCGGCAGCTTCTTCATGCTGCTGCTGTTCATTGGCGTGCTGCTGTCGGCCATCTCCGTTTCCTACAGCGCGTACTGGAATCGCCAGTTGCTCAACTCGCTGTACTCCGAGCTCAACGTTCGCGACAAGGCGCAGGCCGAGTACGGCCGGTTGATCCTCGAACAGAGCACCTGGACGGCCCACAGCCGCATCGAGGGGCTGGCGACCGATCAGCTGAAAATGCGCGTCCCCGATCCGACCGAAATCATCATGGTGGCACCATGAGAGATCTGGCCGGCGCTCGTTATCCCTGGCGCTTCCGCGTCGTCATCGCCCTGCTGCTGGCGATGGTGGCGGCTATCGCCTGGCGAATCGTCGACCTGCATGTCATCGACCACGACTTCCTCAAGGGGCAGGGCGATGCGCGCAGCGTGCGCCATATCTCGATCCCGGCGCACCGCGGCCTGATCACCGATCGCAACGGTGAGCCGCTGGCCGTCAGTACGCCGGTCGCTACCCTCTGGGCGAACCCCAAGGAACTGGTGCTCGAGCGCGAGAAGTGGGGCTTCCTCGCCGACGCTCTCGGCCAGCCGAAGGCAGCCCTGTCCGAGCGCCTGGAGGCAAACGCCGACAAGGAATTCATCTATCTGGTCCGTGGCCTGACCCCGGAGCAGGGCGAGGCCGTGATGGGGCAGGTGAAGACTCACCGCATCCCGGGCGTCTATTCGGTCGAGGAATTCCGTCGTTTCTACCCGTCCGGCGAAGTTGCCGCCCAGGTCGTGGGTTTCACCGATGTGGATGACCGTGGCCGCGAAGGCGTGGAACTCGCCTTCGATAGCTGGCTGGCCGGTGTGCCGGGCAAGCGCCAGGTGCTCAAGGATCGCCGTGGCCACCTGATCCGCGACGTACAGGTCACCCGCAACGCCAAGGCCGGCAAGACTCTCGCCCTGTCCATCGATCTGCGTCTGCAGTACCTCGCCAACCGCGAGCTGCGTAACGCGCTGGTGGAGAACGGCGCCAAGGCCGGCAGCCTGGTGATTCTCGACGTGAAGAGCGGCGAAGTGTTGGCCATGGCCAACCAGCCCACCTACAACCCGAACAACCGTCGCAACCTGCAGCCGGCGATGATGCGCAACCGCGCGATGATCGACGTGTTCGAGCCCGGTTCGACGATGAAGCCGTTCTCCATGAGTGCGGCGCTGGAAACCGGCCGCTGGAAGCCCACCGACAAGGTTGAGGTCTATCCCGGCACCCTGCAGATCGGCCGCTACACCATTCGTGACGTATCCCGTACCGAAGGTCCTGTGCTGGACCTGACCGGGATCCTGATCCGCTCCAGTAACGTGGGCATGAGCAAGGTCGCCTTCGATATCGGCGGCGAAGCCATTTACAGCCTGATGCAGAAGGTCGGCCTCGGCCAGGACACCGGCCTGGGCTTCCCTGGCGAGCGCGTCGGCAATCTGCCGAACTACCGGGAATGGCGCAAGGCAGAGACCGCGACGCTGTCCTACGGCTACGGCCTGTCGGTGACCGCCATCCAACTGGCCCACGCCTATGCGGCACTGGCCAACAACGGCCGCAGCGTGCCGCTGACCATGGTGCGGGCCGATCGTCAGCCGGATGCCACCCAGGTCATTCCCGAGCCGGTCGCCAAGACCATGCAGGGCATGCTGCAACAAGTGATCGAGGCACCCAACGGCGTGTTCCGTGCCCAGGTGCCGGGCTACCACGTGGCCGGCAAGTCCGGTACCGCGCGCAAAACCGCCACGGGCGCCAAAGGCTACGCCGAGAACTCCTACCGCTCCCTGTTCGCCGGCTTCGCGCCGATGAACAATCCGCGCTACGTCGCCGTGGTCGTCATCGACGAACCCAGCAAGGCCGGCTACTTCGGTGGCCTGGTTTCCGCGCCGGTGTTCAGCAAGGTGATGTCCGGCACGCTGCGCCTGATGAACGTGCCGCCGGACAACCTGCCGGCGGCGACTCCGCAGCAACAAGCCGAAGCTGCGCCCGCTGCCAAAGGAGGGCGTGGCTGATGCCGATGAGCCTGAACCAGCTGCTGCCCCAGGCAGAAAGCGGCGAACTGATTCGCGAGCTGACCCTGGACAGCCGTACCGTCAAGCCGGGCGACCTGTTCCTTGCTGTGCCGGGCGGTAGCCAGGATGGACGCACGCACATCGCTGCAGCGCTCAAACTGGGCGCCGCCGCCATCGCCTACGAAGCCGAAGGTGCTGCCAACCTGCCGCCCAGCGACGTGCCGATGATCGCCATCAAGGGACTGGCCAGGCAGCTTTCCGCCATTGCCGGTCGCTTCTATGGCGAGCCGAGCCGTGGCGTCGATCTGGTGGGCGTGACCGGTACCAACGGCAAGACCAGCGTCAGCCAGTTGGTAGCCCAGGCCCTCGATCTGCTCGGCGAGCGCTGTGGCATCGTCGGCACCCTCGGCACCGGTTTCTATGGCGCGCTGGAAAGCGGCCGCCACACCACGCCCGATCCGCTCGCTGTACAGGCGACCCTGGCGCGCCTGAAGCAGGCCGGCGCCAAGGCCGTGGCCATGGAAGTGTCCTCCCATGGCCTGGAACAGGGCCGCGTTGCCGCGCTAGGGTTCGACGTTGCGGTATTCACCAACCTGTCCCGCGACCACCTGGATTACCACGGCTCGATGGAAGCCTATGGTGCCGCCAAGGCCAAGCTGTTCGCCTGGCAGGGCCTACGTTGCCGGGTGATCAACCTGGACGACGATTTTGGCCGCCAACTGGCCGCCGAATCCCATGAGTCACGTCTGCTGGGTTACAGCCTGATCGACCCGGCAGCCTACATCTACTGCCGCGAAGCGACGTTCAGCGACGCTGGTGTGCAGGCTCAGATCGTCACCCCGCAAGGCGAGGGCCTGCTGCGCAGCTCGCTGCTGGGCAAATTCAACCTGAGCAACCTGCTGGCCGTGGTCGGTGCGCTGCTGGGTCTGGACTACCCGCTGGGCGACGTCCTCAAGGTGCTGCCGCAGCTGGAAGGCCCCATTGGCCGCATGCAGCGTCTGGGCGGCGGTGAAAAGCCGCTGGTGGTCGTGGATTACGCCCACACCCCGGATGCGCTGGAAAAAGTCCTGCTGGCTCTGCGTCCGCATGTGCATGGCCAACTGCTCTGCCTGTTCGGCTGCGGCGGTGACCGTGACCGCGGCAAGCGTCCGATCATGGCGCAGATCGCCGAACAGCACGCCGATCGCGTGCTGGTGACGGACGACAACCCGCGCACCGAGAAGAGCGAGGCGATCATCGCCGACATCCGCGCCGGTTTCGCCAAGCCTGACGCTGTTGAGTTCGTCCCGGGCCGTGGCGACGCCATCGCTCGCCTGATTGCCGCCGCCGGCGTCGACGACGTCGTGCTGCTCGCCGGCAAGGGACATGAGGATTACCAGGAGATCGACGGTGTACGCCATCCGTTCTCCGATCTTGATCAAGCCGCCAAGGCGCTGGCTGCCTGGGAGGTGAAACGTGCTTAAGCCCCTGTCGCTCAACGAGATCGCCGGTGCACTGGACGGCCGCGTGGTCGGCGCCGATGTCACTTTCGATGCCGTGAGCACCGACAGCCGCGCCATCGAGCCGGGCCAGCTGTTCATCGCCCTGACCGGTCCGCGCTTCGACGGTCACGACTATCTGGCCGATGTCGCCGCCAAGGGCGCTGTCGCCGCTCTGGTCGAGCGAGAGGTTGCCGGCGCGCCGCTGTCGCAACTCGTCGTCACGGACACTCGTATCGCGCTGGGCCAGCTGGGTGCGCTGAATCGCGCTGCCTTCCCCGGTCGCGTCGCCGCCGTCACCGGTTCGAGTGGCAAGACCACCGTGAAGGAAATGCTCGCCAGCATCCTGCGGACCCAGGGCGAAGTCCTGGCGACCCGCGGCAACCTGAACAACGACCTCGGTGCGCCGCTGACCCTGCTGCAACTATCGCCGGAGCACCGGAGCGCGGTCATCGAACTGGGCGCCAACCGTGTCGGCGAGATTGCCTACACCGTCGCGCTGACCCGCCCGCAAGTCGCCATCATCACCAACGCCGGCACCGCCCACGTGGGTGAGTTCGGTGGCCAGGACAAGATCGTCCTGGCCAAGGGCGAGATCCTCGAAGGGCTGGCCGCCGACGGCGTGGCCATCCTCAATCGCGATGACAAGGCCTTCGACACCTGGCAGGCCCGTGCCGCCGGTCGCCGTGTCTCCAGCTTCGGCCTGCGCGATGCGCGGGCGGACTTCCGTGCCAGCGATGTGCAGCGCGATGCCCGCGGTTGCCCAGGGTTCGCCCTGCAGGGCCCCGCCGGTGAGGCGCGCATCCAGCTGAACCTGCTGGGCGAGCACAACGTCACCAACGCGCTGGCCGCCGCCGCCGCGGCCCACGCCCTCGGCGTGCCGCTGGTCGGTATCGTCTCCGGCCTGCAGAACCTGCAGCCGGTCAAGGGGCGCGCGGTAGCGCAGCTGGCGACGAACGGCATGCGCGTCATCGACGACAGCTACAACGCCAACCCGGCTTCAATCTGTGCAGCGATTGATATACTCGCCGGCTTTTCCGGCCGGACCGTCCTGGTCCTCGGGGACATGGGCGAGCTCGGCGCCTGGGCGGAGTCATCCCATCGCGAAGTGGGCACCTATGCCGTAGGCAAGGTTGCCGCTCTCTATGCCGTCGGACCGCTGATGAGCCATGCCGTGCAGGCGTTCGGTTCCGCGGGCCGGCACTTCGCCGATCAGGCCAGCCTGATCCAGGCCCTGGCCGATGAAGCACCGACAACCACCATTCTGATCAAGGGTTCCCGCAGCGCGGCGATGGACAAGGTCGTCGCGGCGCTCTGTGGTTCCTCCGAGGAGAGTCACTAAATGCTGCTGCTGCTCGCCGAGTACCTGCAACAGTTCTACAAGGGCTTCGGCGTTTTCCAGTACCTGACCCTGCGCGGCATCCTGAGCGTGCTGACCGCGCTCGCCCTGTCGCTGTGGCTGGGCCCGTGGATGATCCGCACCCTGCAGATCCGCCAGATCGGCCAGGCCGTACGCAACGACGGTCCGCAATCGCACCTGTCCAAGAAAGGCACGCCGACCATGGGCGGCGCGCTGATTCTCACCGCCATCGCCATCAGCACGCTGCTTTGGGCGGACTGGTCGAACCGCTACGTCTGGGTCGTACTGGCCGTGACCCTGCTGTTCGGCGCCGTCGGCTGGGTCGACGACTATCGCAAGGTGATCGAGAAGAACTCTCGCGGTCTGCCGAGCCGCTGGAAGTATTTCTGGCAGTCGGTATTCGGCCTGGGTGCGGCGATCTTCCTTTATATGACTGCCGAGACGCCGGTCGAGACCACCCTGATCGTGCCGATGCTGAAGAGCGTCGAGATCCCGCTGGGCATCTTCTTCGTGGTGCTGACCTACTTCGTGATCGTTGGCTCAAGCAACGCGGTGAACCTGACCGACGGCCTCGACGGCCTCGCCATCATGCCCACCGTGATGGTTGGCGGCGCGCTGGGGATCTTCTGCTACCTGTCGGGCAACATCAAATTCGCCGAATACCTGCTGATCCCCAGCGTTCCGGGGGCGGGCGAGCTGATCATCTTCTGTTCCGCCATCGTTGGCGCGGGGCTGGGCTTCCTCTGGTTCAACACCTACCCGGCGCAGGTCTTCATGGGTGACGTCGGCGCACTGGCGCTGGGCGCCGCGCTGGGCACCATCGCGGTGATCGTTCGCCAGGAGATCGTGCTGTTCATCATGGGTGGCGTGTTCGTCATGGAAACCCTGTCGGTGGTGATCCAGGTCGCCTCCTTCAAGCTGACCGGCAAGCGGGTGTTCCGCATGGCGCCGATCCACCACCACTTCGAACTCAAAGGCTGGCCTGAACCGCGCGTGATCGTGCGCTTCTGGATCATCACGGTGATTCTCGTGTTGATCGGCCTTGCCACGTTGAAACTGCGTTGAGGACTGATCGAGCATGAGCCTGATCGCTTCCGACCAATTCCGCATCGTTGTCGGCCTCGGCAAGAGCGGCATGTCCCTGGTGCGCTACCTGGCGCGTCAGGGCGTGCCGTTTGCCGTGGCCGATACGCGCGCGAATCCGCCGGAGCTGGCAACCCTGCGCGAGCAGTATCCGCAGGTCGAGGTGCGCTGCGGCGACCTCGATGCCGATTTCCTCTGCCGCGCCCAGGAGCTCTACGTGAGCCCCGGCTTGTCGCTGCGCGTGCCCGCGTTGATCGAAGCCGCTGCTCGTGGTGTGCGCCTGTCCGGCGATGTGGACCTGTTCGCCCGCAACGCCAAGGCGCCGATCGTCGCCATCACCGGCTCCAACGCCAAGAGCACCGTCACCACCCTGGTGGGCGACATGGCCAAGGCTGCCGGCAAGCGCGTCGCCGTGGGCGGCAACCTCGGCACCCCAGCGCTGGACCTGTTGGCCGATGACGTCGAGCTGTACGTCGTGGAGCTGTCCAGCTTCCAGCTGGAAACCTGCGAGCGGCTGAACGCTGAAGTCGCCACCTGCCTTAACGTCAGCGAAGACCACATGGATCGCTACGACGGCATGGCCGACTACCACCTGGCCAAGCACCGCATCTTCCGCGGCGCCAGGCAGGTCGTAGTGAACCGCGCCGATGCGCTGAGCCGCCCGCTGATCGCCGACAACGTGCCGTGCTGGACTTTCGGCATCAACAAGCCGGACTTCAAGGCTTTCGGCCTGATCGAGGAGGACGGCGAGAAGTGGCTGGCCTTCCAGTTCGACAAGCTGATGCCAGCCCGCGAGCTGAAGATTCGTGGTGCGCACAACCAGTCCAACGCGCTGGCCGCACTGGCCTTGGGCCACGCCGTCGGGCTGCCGTTCGAGCCGATGCTGCAGACCCTGCGCGAATTCGCCGGCCTCGCCCATCGCTGCCAGTGGGTACGCGAGCGCAACGGCGTGAATTTCTATGACGACTCCAAGGCCACCAACGTCGGCGCCGCCCTGGCTGCCATCGAAGGCCTGGGCGCCGACATCGACGGCAAGCTGGTGCTGATCGCCGGTGGCGACGGCAAAGGTGCCGATTTCCATGACCTGCGTGGCCCGGTTGCGCAGCATTGCCGCGCCGTGGTGCTGCTGGGGCGTGATGCCGAACTGGTGAGCGCCGCTATCGGCAACGCCGTGCCCAAAGTGCGTGTGAACACCCTCGAAGAAGCCGTCGAGCATGCCGCCGACCTCGCCCTGCCGGGGGATGCGGTACTGCTGTCGCCGGCCTGCGCGAGCCTGGACATGTTCAAGAACTACGAAGAACGCGGACGCCTGTTCGCCAAGGCCGCGGAGGAGCTCGCCTGATGTTCTCCTTCCTGCGTCCTTATCCGTCCCCGCTGATCAGCCGCAACGGCATCGATATTGATTTCCCGTTGCTGGCCGGTTGCCTGGCGCTGCTAGGCCTGGGATTGGTGATGGTCACCTCGGCGTCCTCCGAGGTCGCCGCGGCGCAGTCCGGCAACCCGCTGTACTTCTCGGTCCGCCACCTGATCTACCTCGCCATCGGCTTCGTCGCCTGCGGCGTGACCATGATGGTGCCGATGGAAACCTGGCAGCGCCTGGGCTGGAAGCTGCTGGCCGTGGCCTTCGTGCTGCTGGTGATGGTGATCACCCCCGGCATTGGCCGCGAGGTGAACGGCTCCATGCGCTGGATCGGCTTCGGCCTGTTCAACATCCAGCCTTCGGAGATCGCCAAGGTCTTCGTGGTGGTCTTCATGGCCGGCTACCTGGTACGCCGCCAGGAAGAAGTGCGCGAGAGCTGGCTGGGCTTCTTCAAGCCTTTCGTGGTGCTCTTGCCAATGGCTGGCCTGCTGCTGCGCGAGCCCGACTTCGGCGCCACCGTGGTAATGATGGGCGCGGCCGCCGCGATGCTGTTCCTCGGCGGCGTGGGCCTGTTCCGCTTCGGTCTGATGGTCGCTCTGGCTGTCGGCGCCGTAGTGCTGCTGATCCAGACCCAGCCCTATCGGATGGCGCGCCTGACCAACTTCACCGACCCCTGGGCCGACCAGTTCGGCGCCGGTTACCAGCTCAGCCAGGCACTGATTGCCTTCGGCCGTGGAGGCTGGACCGGCATGGGCCTGGGCAACAGCATCCAGAAGCAGTTCTACCTGCCCGAGGCGCACACCGACTTCGTGTTCGCGGTCCTCGCGGAGGAGCTGGGCATCGTCGGCGCCATGGCTACCGTGGCCCTGTTCGTCTTCGTCAGCCTGCGCGCGCTGTACATCGGCATCTGGGCCGAGCAGTCGAAACAGTACTTCTCCGCCTACGTCGCCTACGGGCTGGCCTTCCTGTGGATCGGCCAGTTCCTGATCAACGTGGGCGTGAACGTCGGCCTGTTGCCGACCAAGGGCCTGACCCTGCCGTTCCTCAGCTACGGCGGTTCGTCGCTGGTGATCTGCTGTGCCTGCCTGGGGATGCTGCTGCGCATCGAATGGGAGCGCCGCACCGTGATGGGCAGCGAGGAATATGAATTCAGCGAAGAGGACTTTGCCGATGAAAGGTAATGTCCTGATCATGGCGGGCGGTACCGGCGGACATGTGTTCCCGGCCCTGGCCTGCGCCCGTGAGTTCCAGGCGCGCGGTTACAGCGTGCATTGGCTGGGCACCCCGCGCGGTATCGAGAACGACCTGGTACCCAAGGCCGGCCTGCCGCTGCACCTGATCAATGTCAGCGGCCTGCGCGGCAAGGGCATCAAGTCGCTGCTGCGCGCGCCGTTCGACCTGCTCAAGTCGCTGTTCCAGGCCATTGGCGTGGTTCGCCAGCTCAAGCCGGTCTGCGTGCTGGGCCTGGGCGGCTATGTCACCGGCCCAGGTGGCCTGGCTGCCAAGCTGTCCGGCGTGCCGCTGGTGATCCATGAACAGAACGCCGTCGCCGGCACCGCCAACCGCAGCCTTGCGCCGCTGGCCAAGCGTGTCTGCGAAGCCTTCCCGGATACCTTCGAGGGCAGCGCCAAGCGCCTGACCACCGGCAATCCGGTGCGCGTCGAGTTGTTCCTGGAAGAGGGCGCCCGCGCGCCGCTGGCCGGCCGTCGGGTCAATCTGCTGGTGCTGGGCGGCAGCCTGGGCGCCGAGCCGCTGAACAAGCTGCTGCCCGAAGCGCTGGCGCAGGTTCCGGTCGAAATTCGCCCGGCCATTCGCCATCAGGCCGGTCGTCAGCATGACGAAATTACTGCGGAGCGTTACCGCGCCGCCGGGGTCGAAGCGGACGTAGCTCCGTTCATCGCCGACATGGCCGCCGCCTACGCCTGGGCCGATCTGGTGATCTGCCGCGCCGGCGCGCTGACCGTGAGTGAGCTGACCGCCGCCGGCCTGCCGTCTTTCCTGGTGCCGTTGCCCCACGCGATCGACGACCACCAGACCAAGAACGCCGAATTCCTGGTGCGGGAGGGCGCGGCCCACCTGCTGCCACAGAAATCTACCAGCGCCGCCGATCTGGCCGCGCAGCTGTCCGAGGTATTGATGCATCCCGATTCCCTGACCCGCATGGCCGCTCGCGCACGCAGCCTGGCCAAGCCCGAGGCTACCCGCACGGTAGTCGATGCCTGCCTGGAGGTGGCCCGTGGTTAAAGAACCCACTGGCGTCACCCGCACCATGCGGCGCATCCGTCGCATCCACTTCGTCGGCATCGGTGGCGTGGGCATGTGCGGTATCGCGGAAGTGCTGCTGAACCTCGGCTATGAAGTGTCCGGCTCCGACCTCAAGGCTTCGCCGGTTACCGAGCGCCTGGAGAAGTTCGGTGCAGAGATCTTCATCGGCCACCGAGCGGAAAACTCCGACGGCGCCGACGTGCTGGTGGTATCCAGCGCGGTGAACAAGTCGAACCCGGAAGTCGCTGCCGCGCTGGATCGCCGCGTGCCGGTCGTGCCGCGCGCCGAGATGCTCGCCGAGCTGATGCGCTACCGCCATGGCATCGCCGTTGCCGGTACCCACGGCAAGACCACCACAACCAGCCTGATCGCCTCGGTATTCGCCGCCGGCGGCCTGGACCCGACCTTCGTCATCGGCGGCCGCCTGAACGCTGCCGGCACCAACGCGCAGCTGGGCACCAGCCGCTACCTGGTGGCCGAGGCCGACGAGAGCGACGCCAGCTTCCTGCACCTGCAGCCGATGGTCTCGGTGGTCACCAACATCGACGCCGACCACATGAGCACCTACGGCGGCGACTTCAACAAGCTGAAGCGCACCTTCGTCGACTTCCTGCACAACCTGCCGTTCTACGGTCTGGCCGTGGTTTGCGTGGACGACCCGGTGGTGCGCGAGATCCTGCCGCAGGTGGCGCGTCCGACCGTGACCTACGGCCTGAGCGAGGACGCTGACGTCCGCGCCATCAACATCCGCCAGGAAGGCATGCGCACCTACTTCACCGTGCTGCGCCCCGAGCGCGAGCCGCTGGACGTCTCGGTGAACATGCCCGGCCTGCACAACGTGCTGAACTCCCTGGCGACCATCGTCATCGCCACCGACGAAGGCATCTCCGACGAAGCCATCGTCCAGGGCCTGTCCGGCTTCCAGGGCGTTGGCCGGCGCTTCCAGGTCTATGGCGACCTGCAGGTGGAAGGCGGCAGCGTGATGCTGGTCGACGACTACGGCCACCACCCGCGCGAAGTCGCGGCGGTGATCAGGGCCGTGCGTGGTGGCTGGCCGGAGCGTCGCCTGGTGATGGTCTACCAGCCGCACCGCTTCAGCCGTACCCGCGATCTGTACGACGACTTCGTGCAGGTGCTGGGCGAAGCCAATGTGCTGATGCTGATGGAGGTCTACCCGGCCGGCGAAGAGCCGATCCCCGGCGCCGACAGCCGTCACCTGTGCCACAGCATCCGCCAGCGCGGCCAGCTCGACCCTATCTATCTGGAGCGCGGCGGTGATCTCGCCTCGCTGCTCAAACCGCTACTGCGTCCGGGCGACATCCTGCTCTGCCAGGGCGCCGGCGATATCGGCGGGCTGGCTCCGGCACTGATCAAGAATCCGATGTTCGGCGCCGCCGCTGCTGGCGCTGAGGGGAAGAAGCAATGAGTGACGCCCTTAAATCCGCCCTCGAGCCCCGCGCCTTCGGTCGCGTCGCCGTGCTGTATGGCGGCAAGAGCGCCGAGCGCGAGGTGTCGCTGAAGTCCGGCGCCATGGTCCTGCAGGCTCTGCAGGGCGCGGGTGTGGACGCCTTCGGTATCGACGTGGGCGACGATCTTCTGGAGCGTCTGACCCGCGAGAAGATCGACCGCGCCTTCATCATCCTCCACGGTCGTGGCGGTGAAGACGGCACCATGCAGGGTTTGCTGGAAATCGCCGGTATTCCCTACACCGGCAGCGGCGTTCTGGCCTCTGCGCTGGCCATGGACAAGCTGCGCACCAAGCGCGTGTGGCTGAGCCTGGGCCTGCCGACGCCCGACCACGCCGTGCTCGCCAGCGAGGACGATTGCCGTGCCGCCGCCGCGAAGCTCGGTTTCCCGCTGATCGTCAAGCCGGCCAGCGAAGGTTCGAGCATTGGCATGGCCAAGGTGAACAGCGAGCAAGAGCTGATCGCCGCCTGGGCTGCTGCCGCGAAGTACGACCCGCAGGTGCTCGTCGAACAGTGGATCAGCGGCCCCGAATTCACCATCGCTGTCCTGCGTGGCCAGGTGCTGCCGCCCATCCGTCTGGGTACCCCGCACACCTTCTATGACTACGACGCGAAGTACCTGGCCAACGATACCCAGTACCAGATTCCCTGCGGCCTGGATGCCGACAAGGAACAGGAACTCAAGGACCTGACCGCGCGCGCCTGCGATGCCCTCGGCATCCAGGGCTGGGGTCGGGCCGATGTAATGCAGGACACCGAAGGCCGCTTCTGGCTGCTGGAAGTGAACACCGCACCGGGCATGACCGATCACAGCCTGGTGCCCATGGCCGCGCGCGCGGCCGGCCTGGATTTCCAGCAACTGGTGCTGGCGATCCTCGCCGACAGCGTCGAGGCAAGGGGGTAAGCAATGAACGGCGCGCAGCTTCGTCACCAGCAACCCGGAATCGGCCGTGCACCCGCACGCAAGCCGGTGCCGCGCGGCGCCAGCCGTCTGGTGGCCAAGGAGCCGCTCAGCGCCCGCATGCCCAAGCCCAGCTTCGGCTTCCTGAAGGTGCTGCTGTGGCCTCTGGTGCTGGGCGTTCTTGGCGGTGGTGCGTATTACGGCGCGCAATACGTGCTGCCCTATGCGGACCGGCCGATCGCCAAGGTCAGCGTGGAAGGCGACCTCAGCTACATCAGCCAGGCGGCGGTGCAGCAGCGGATCAGTCCCTACGTGTCGGCCAGCTTCTTCACCATCGACCTGGCCGGGATGCGCCAGGAGCTGGAGCAGATGCCCTGGATCGCCCACGCCGAGGTACGTCGTGTCTGGCCTGACCAGGTGGTGATCCGCCTGGACGAGCAGTTGCCAATCGCCCGCTGGGGTGACGAAGCGCTGCTGAACAACCAGGGTCAGGCATTCGCTCCGCGGGAAGTGGCCAACTACGAGCACCTGCCGCGCCTGTCCGGCCCGCAGCGTGCTCAGCAGCAAGTGATGCAGCAGTACCAGATTCTCAGCCAGATGCTCCGCCCGCTGGGCTTCACCATCGCTAGCCTGGACATGAGTTCGCGCGGCGCCTGGACCCTGGGCACCGCGCAAGGCGTGGAAATCATGCTGGGCCGCGATCACGCGGTAGAACAGATTCGCCGGTTCGTGACCATCTACGACAAGGCGCTGAAAGAACAGATTACGAAAATTGCCCGCATCGACATGCGTTACCCCAACGGCCTGGCCGTGGCGTGGCGCGATCCGGTGCCGGAAACGACGGTGGCTCAGACCGCCGCCGTGCAGTGAGTTGAGGAGACTTCGATAAACATGGCAAGCGTGCAGAGCGGCAAAATGGTCGTCGGCCTCGACATCGGCACCTCCAAGGTGGTGGCGCTGGTGGGCGAGGTAGCGGCCGATGGCAAGCTGGAAATCGTCGGCATCGGGACGCATCCGTCGCGCGGCCTGAAGAAAGGCGTGGTGGTGAACATCGAGTCCACCGTGCAGTCGATCCAGCGCGCCATCGACGAGGCCCAGCAGATGGCTGGCTGCCGTATCCACTCGGCCTTCGTCGGCATCGCCGGCAACCATATCCGCAGCCTGAATTCCCACGGCATCGTGGCGATTCGCGACCGCGAAGTCAGCGGCGCCGACATCGAGCGCGTGCTGGACGCGGCCCAGGCCGTGGCCATCCCGGCCGACCAGCGTGTGCTGCACACCCTGGCCCAGGACTACGTGATCGACAACCAGGAAGGCGTGCGCGAGCCGCTGGGTATGTCCGGCGTACGCCTGGAAGCCAAGGTGCACGTGGTGACCTGCGCGGTGAACGCCGCGCAGAACATCGAGAAGTGCGTGCGCCGCTGCGGCCTGGAAGTGGACGACATCATCCTCGAGCAACTGGCCTCGGCCTATTCGGTGCTCACCGAGGATGAAAAGGAACTGGGCGTGTGCCTGGTGGACATCGGTGGCGGTACCACCGACATCGCGATCTTCACCGAAGGTGCGATCCGTCATACGGCGGTGATCCCGATCGCTGGCGACCAGGTCACCAATGACATCGCCATGGCGTTGCGGACCCCGACACAATATGCCGAAGAGATCAAGATTCGATATGCTTGTGCCTTGGCCAAACTGGCCGGTCCGGGCGAAACCATCAAGGTGCCCAGCGTAGGGGATCGGCCGCCGCGGGAACTGTCGCGCCAAGCGCTTGCCGAAGTGGTCGAGCCTCGTTACGACGAGCTCTTCACACTGGTGCAGGCAGAGCTTCGCCGCAGTGGCTATGAGGACCTGATTCCTGCCGGCATCGTCCTGACCGGTGGCACCTCCAAGATGGAAGGCGCTGTCGAGCTGGCCGAGGAGATCTTTCACATGCCGGTGCGCCTGGGCGTACCACACAGCGTCAAGGGACTGGCCGACGTCGTGCGCAATCCAATCTATTCCACTGGTGTAGGGCTACTTCTGTATGGGCTGCAAAAGCAGTCCGACGGCATCTCCATGTCCGGCAGCAGCTTCAGCAGTGACGAACCCAAGACACCGGTACTGGAAAAGCTCAAACGCTGGGTCCAGGGCAATTTCTGATTTACCACCGCGGTAAACGTAGGCGACACAACTAGAAAAGGAAGGAGAGGGGAAATGTTTGAACTGGTCGATAACGTCCCACAAACAGCAGTCATCAAAGTCATTGGCGTAGGTGGTGGCGGCGGCAACGCCGTGAATCACATGGCCAAGAACAACGTTGATGGCGTCGAATTCATCTGCGCCAACACCGATGCGCAAGCGCTGAAGAACATCGCTGCGCGCACCGTGCTGCAGCTCGGCCCAGGCGTGACCAAGGGCCTGGGTGCTGGCGCCAACCCCGAGGTCGGCCGTCAGGCTGCCCTGGAAGACCGCGAGCGTATCGCCGAGGTGCTGGAAGGCGCCGACATGGTCTTCATCACCACTGGCATGGGTGGCGGTACCGGTACCGGTGCTGCGCCGATCATCGCCGAAGTGGCCAAGGAGATGGGCATCCTCACCGTTGCGGTGGTGACCCGTCCGTTCCCGTTCGAAGGCCGCAAGCGCATGCAGATCGCCGATGAAGGCATCCGCTCGCTGTCCGAAAGCGTCGACTCGCTGATCACCATCCCCAACGAGAAGCTGCTGACCATCCTCGGCAAGGACGCCAGCCTGCTGGCTGCTTTCGCCAAGGCTGACGATGTGCTGGCCGGTGCCGTTCGTGGCATCTCCGACATCATCAAGCGTCCGGGCATGATCAACGTCGACTTCGCCGACGTGAAGACCGTCATGAGCGAGATGGGCATGGCCATGATGGGCACCGGCTGCGCCAGCGGTCCGAATCGCGCTCGCGAGGCGACCGAAGCGGCTATCCGCAACCCGCTGCTGGAAGACGTCAACCTGCAGGGCGCGCGCGGCATCCTGGTGAACATCACCGCCGGTCCCGACCTGTCCCTGGGCGAGTACTCCGACGTGGGTAACATCATCGAGCAGTTCGCTTCCGAGCACGCCACCGTCAAGGTGGGCACCGTGATCGATCCGGACATGCGCGACGAGCTGCACGTCACCGTCGTTGCCACGGGTCTGGGCGCTCGCCTGGAAAAACCGGTCAAGGTCGTCGACAACACCGTGCAGACCCAGGCCGTCAGCACCCAGGCTCCGGTTCAGCGCGAACAGCAGTCGGTGAACTACCGCGACCTGGACCGTCCGACCGTCATGCGTAACCAGAGCCACGGCGGCGCTGCCACCGCGGCCAAGCTGAATCCGCAGGACGATCTGGACTACCTGGACATCCCGGCCTTCCTGCGCCGTCAAGCCGATTGAGTCGATTTATCAGGAGTATCAATGTGATTGGTGTTCAGCAAAGGGCGGTTCTGCTATCATCGCCGCCCATTGTTGACAACAGTTCGCAACTTGCGCGAAAGCGGCCAAAGCCATGATCAGACAACGCACCTTGAAGAACATCATCCGGGCGACCGGCGTCGGCCTGCACTCGGGGGAGAAGGTTTACCTCACCCTGAAGCCGGCTCCAGTCGACACTGGCATCGTGTTCTGCCGAGCCGACCTCGACCCCGTGGTGGAAATTCCCGCCCGTGCTTCGAATGTCGGCGAAACCACCATGTCGACCACCCTGATCAAGGGTGACGTCAAGGTGGATACCGTGGAGCATCTGCTTTCGGCCATGGCCGGCCTGGGTATCGACAACGCCTATGTCGAGCTGTCCGCGTCGGAAGTACCGATCATGGACGGCAGCGCAGGTCCATTCGTATTCCTGATCCAGTCCGCTGGCCTGCAAGAGCAGGAAGCGGCCAAGAAGTTCATCCGCATCAAGCGCGAAGTGACGGTGGAAGAGGGCGACAAGCGCGCCACCTTCGTTCCGTTCGACGGCTTCAAGGTGAGCTTCGAGATCGATTTCGATCACCCGGTCTTCCGTGGTCGCACCCAGAAAGCCGTGGTGGATTTCTCCAGCACTTCCTTCGTCAAGGAAGTCAGCCGCGCCCGTACCTTCGGGTTCATGCGCGACATCGAGATGCTGCGTTCGCAGAACCTGGCGCTCGGTGGCAGTGTGGAGAACGCCATCGTGGTCGACGAGTATCGAGTGCTCAACGAAGACGGTCTTCGTTACGAGGACGAGTTCGTCAAGCACAAGATCCTGGACGCCATTGGTGACCTGTACCTGTTGGGTAATAGCCTCATCGGCGAGTTCATCGGCTACAAGTCCGGTCACGCCCTGAACAACCGTCTGCTGCGGACCCTCATCGCAGACAAGGACGCTTGGGAAGTGGTGACCTTCGAGGACGCCAAGACCGCGCCGATCTCCTATATGCGACCCGCTGCGGCCGTATAAGGAACCTCCTCCTTCAGCAATACATTCAAAGGCCACCTTCGGGTGGCCTTTTTTTATGCCCGGATTCTTATTCCTTCGGCTTGCGGCTACGGCTGGCGAGGCGCTCGAGTGCGGCCTTCAATTGCGGGTTGCTGATACCGTCGGCGGCTTCCTGCAAGGTGGCGGAGGCCGACGCGGTCAGTTCGTTGGTGTTCACTCGAGTGGGCGCCTGGGTTTGCGGTTGCACCTTGAACAGGATGCGCGCGAGCCCACGAAACTCCTCGAAGGTGGCAAGTTGCCGCATCAGGCGATTCTGCTGGTAGCGCAGCCGGGCGGCCCAGTGACCGTCGGTGACGACCAGCAGCAGGCTGCCTTCCCGCCATGAGGCGATGCGGCAATAGGGCCGCGCGGCGGGCTGCAACTGCGAGTCGAGCAGCTCCTGCAGCCGGGACAGGCGCTGCGCCTGGACGAACAGCGACTGCAGCGGCTTGGCTTCGCGCAGTAGCTTGTTCATTGCCTGGGCTGGAAGAGGGCGGAAGGCCATGGGAGAACCAGAGAGCAAGTTGATGGCGATGTTAGCAGATCGCTCTCCACCCCTCGCGGATGGCAGTAACTTTCACCCAGGCCTTGAACTGGAGCGGTGGCGCCACCATATCGGCAGGGCGAAATGAAAGTTGTCCGCGTGTGCGTTGCTCGATATATCGTGGAGTGCGAATCTTCCCACGAAACTTCGGCACTTTTTTCGTACACGTTTCCGGGTAGAATGCCCGTTTAATTGCCGTTCCGCGCCGCGGCCAGCCAGTCGGGCAGCCCTCCAATTCTCCAGTTCGGATGACCCAGTCGATATGTTTGCGCCTTTGTTGAAAAAACTCTTTGGAAGCAAGAACGAGCGCGAAGTGAAGCGCATGGTCAAGCAGGTACAGGCCATCAATGCACTCGAGCCTCAGATGGTTCCGCTGTCCGATGAGCAACTGAAGGCCAAGACCGAAGAGTTCAAGGCGCGCCTGGCCAAGGGCGAGACCCTCGACCAGATCCTGCCCGAAGCCTTTGCCGTGGCCCGCGAGGCCGGCAAGCGCGTGATGGGCATGCGTCACTTCGACGTTCAGCTGATCGGCGGCATGACCCTGCACGAAGGCAAGATCGCCGAGATGCGTACCGGTGAGGGCAAGACCCTCGTGGGTACCCTGGCGGTCTACCTGAACGCCCTGGCCGGCAAAGGCGTGCATGTGGTCACCGTGAACGACTACCTGGCTCGCCGCGATGCCAACTGGATGCGCCCGCTGTATGAATTCCTCGGCCTGACCGTCGGCATCGTCAGCCCGTTCCAGCCGCCGGAGGAGAAACGCGCCGCCTACGCCGCCGACATCACCTACGGCACCAACAACGAATTCGGCTTCGACTACCTGCGCGACAACATGGCGTTCAGCCTGGAAGACAAGTTCCAGCGTGAACTGAACTTCGCCGTGGTCGACGAAGTGGACTCCATCCTCATCGACGAGGCGCGGACTCCGCTGATCATCTCCGGCCAGGCCGAAGACAGCTCCGAGCTGTACATCAAGATCAACAAGCTGATCCCGCGCCTGAAGCGCCACGTCGAGGAAGTCGAAGGCCAGGTGACCCAGCAGGGCCACTTCAGCATCGACGAGAAAACCCGTCAGGTGGAGCTGAACGAGCAGGGCCACCAGTACATCGAAGAGCTGCTTACCCAGAACGGCCTGCTGGCCGAGGGCGAGAGCCTCTACTCGGCGCACAATCTCAGCCTGCTGACCCACGTCTACGCCGCGCTGCGCGCCCACACCCTGTTCCACCGCAACGTCGAGTACATCGTCCAGGGCGACCAGGTCCTGCTGATCGACGAGCACACCGGCCGCACCATGCCGGGCCGCCGCCTCTCCGAGGGCCTGCACCAGGCCATCGAGGCGAAGGAAAACCTGCCGATCCAGGCCGAGAGCCAGACCCTGGCCTCCACCACCTTCCAGAACTACTTCCGCCTCTACGCCAAGCTGGCCGGCATGACCGGTACCGCCGACACCGAGGCGTTCGAATTCCGCCAGACCTACGGCCTGGACGTGGTGGTAATCCCGACCCACCGTCCGGTTGCCCGTAAGGACTTCAACGACCTGGTCTACCTGACCCAGGACGAGAAGTACGCCGCCATCATCACCGACGTGCAACAGTGCCAGGCGCTGGGCCGTCCGATCCTCGTGGGTACCGCCTCGGTCGAGACGTCCGAGTACGTTTCCCAGCTGCTGGAAAAAGCCGGGATCGAGCACAAGGTACTGAACGCCAAGTACCACGAGAAAGAAGCCGAGATCATCGCCCAGGCCGGTCGTCCGGGCTCGGTCACCATTGCCACCAACATGGCCGGTCGCGGTACCGACATCCTGCTCGGCGGCAACTGGGAAGTGGAAGTCGCCGCGCTGGAGAACCCCACCGACGAGCAGGTCGCGCAGATCAAGGCCGATTGGCAGAAGCGCCACCAGCAGGTCATCGAGTCGGGTGGCCTGCACGTGATCGCCTCCGAGCGCCACGAGTCCCGCCGTATCGACAACCAGCTGCGCGGCCGTGCCGGCCGTCAGGGCGACCCGGGCTCCAGCCGCTTCTACCTGTCGCTGGAAGACCACCTGATGCGCATCTTCGCCTCCGATCGGGTGAAGAACTTCATGAAAGCGCTGGGCATGCAGCCGGGCGAGGCCATCGAGCACCGCATGGTGACCAACGCCATCGAGAAGGCGCAGCGCAAGGTCGAAGGCCGCAACTTCGATATCCGCAAGCAACTGCTGGAGTTCGACGACGTCGCCAACGAGCAGCGCAAGGTGATCTACCACATGCGCAACACCCTGCTCGCGGCGGACAACATCGGCGAGACCATCGTCGAGTTCCGCGAAGAAACCCTGAACAACACCATCAGCGAGCACATCCCGCCGCAGTCGCTGCCCGAGCAGTGGGACGTCGCCGGCCTGGAAGCGTCGCTGTACAGCGATTTCGGTCTCAAGCTGCCGATCCAGCAGTGGCTGGACGAAGACGACAAGCTCTACGAAGAAACCCTGCGCGAGAAGATCCTCACCGAGCTGGTGGCTGCGTATAACGAGAAGGAAGACCTCGCCGGCGCCGAAGCCCTGCGTACCTTCGAGAAGCAAATGCTGCTGCGCGTGCTGGACGACCTGTGGAAGGACCACCTGTCCACCATGGATCACCTGCGTCACGGTATTCACCTGCGCGGCTATGCGCAGAAGAACCCGAAGCAGGAATACAAGCGCGAGTCCTTCAACCTGTTCCAGGAACTGCTGAACTCCATCAAGCGCGACACCATCCGCGTGCTGTCCTTCGTCCAGGTTCGCCGCGAAGACCCGGCCGAAGAAGAAGCCCGTCTGCGTCGCGAAGCCGAGGAAATGGCCAAGCGCATGCAGTTCCAGCATGCCGCCGCGCCGTCCATCGACGAGGTCACCGGCGAGCCGGAAGAAGAAGGCGAGCTGGCGACTGACAACGTGGTGCCGATGGAACCCATCCGCAACGAACCGAAGATCGGCCGCAACGAGCCGTGCCCCTGCGGTTCGGGCAAGAAGTACAAGCACTGCCACGGTCAGGTGGAATAACCTTCCCCGACCCTGATATCGACGCCGCGACCGGCCCTGCCGCTCGCGGCGTTTTTCTCACTTGAACCACCCCAGAACGATTCCACTGAAAACGATTCACTGAAAAATAAAGGAGCGCGCCACATGGCTGTTGGTCTCGGCCCCATGTCCACCCTGCATCCGGTCCCCGGTTTCGAACTCGGCATTGCGTCCGCCGGCATCAAGCGACCTGGCCGCAAGGACATCGTGGTAATGCGCTGCGCCGAAGGTTCCACCGTCGCCGGTGTGTTCACCACCAACGCCTTCTGTGCCGCCCCCGTGATCCTGGCGCGCAAGCGCTTCCTGGGCCCGGTGCGCTACCTGCTGACCAACACCGGTAACGCCAACGCTGGTACCGGCGAGTCGGGTCTGGCCAACGCCACCCGTACCTGCGCCAAGCTGGCTGAGCTGGCCGGCGTCCCGGAAAACGCCGTACTGCCGTACTCCACCGGCGTGATCGGCGAGCCGCTGCCGGTCGAGAAGATCGAAGCCGCGCTCCCCGCCGCGCTGGCCAACCTGTCTGTGGATAACTGGGCCGACGCCGCTGCCGGGATCATGACCACCGACACCCTGCCCAAGGGCGCGAGCCGCCAGTTCGAGCATGATGGCGTGACCATCACCGTCACTGGCATCAGCAAGGGCGCGGGCATGATCAAGCCGAACATGGCCACCATGCTCGGCTACATCGCCACCGACGCCAAGGTCGCCCAGGGCGTGCTGCAGGACCTGCTGCGCGACGCCTCGAACAAGTCCTTCAACCGCATCACCATCGACGGCGATACCTCCACCAACGACTGCTGCATGCTGGTCGCCACCGGCCAGGCCGCGCTGCCGGAAATCACCGCCGCCTCCGGTGCACTGTTCGCCGCGCTGAAGCAGGCCGTGCTGGAAGTGTCCATGGAGCTGGCCCAGGCCATCGTCCGTGACGGCGAAGGCGCCACCAAGTTCGTCACCGTGCAGGTGAACGGCGGCGCGACTCACCAGGAGTGCCTGGATGTCGGCTACGCCGTGTCCCACTCGCCGCTGATCAAGACCGCGCTGTTCGCGTCTGACCCGAACTGGGGCCGCATCCTCGCCGCCGTCGGTCGTGCCGGCGTGCCGGACCTCGACGTCAGCCTGATCGACGTGTACCTGGACGATGTCGCCATCGCCAGCCGCGGTGGCCGCGCCGCCAGCTATACCGAGGACCAGGGCGCGAAGGTCATGGCCCAGGAAGAGATCACTATCCGTATCGATCTCGGCCGCGGCACCTGCAGCGAGACCATCTGGACCACCGACCTGTCCCACGAGTACGTGAAGATCAACGCGGAATACCGCACCTGATCGCTGCGTAACCTTAGGTGCTGATCCTGCGTCGGCACCTTGCTCCACTTGGATTCCCGATTTTCATCGAAGGATGAAAATCGGGAATTTGTTTTCATGGCTGCCGCGCTCTAAGGTCTTCTGACTGACCCTCAAGAGCATTGCGTCCATGTCCCTCACCCTGATCATCGGCAGCAAGAACGTCTCCTCCTGGTCCCTGCGCGGCTGGCTGGCCATGCAGCTCACCGGCGCCGAGTTCGAGGAAATCCTGATTCCCCTCGGAGGCCAGGACACTGCGCGGCGCATCCGCGAGCACTCGCCCAGCGGCAAGGTGCCGGCGCTCAAGTGCGAGCACGGGCTGATCTGGGATTCCCTGTCGATCGCCGAATACCTCGCCGAACGTTTTCCCGAAGCCCACCTCTGGCCCCGTGGTGAAGCGGCCCGCGCCCTTGCGCGCACGGTTTGCGCCGAAATGCACAGTGGCTTCATGGCGCTGCGCTCGCACATGCCTATGGACATTCAGCGCAACCAGCCGCTGGCGGAAGTGCCCGAGGCCGTGGAGGCGGATATCGCCCGCGTCGTCGAGTTGTGGGCGCTGTGCCGCCAGCAGTTCGGCCAGGACGGCCCGTTCCTGTTCGGCCACGCCAGCATTGCCGATGCGTTCTACGCGCCTGTCGCCACGCGCCTGCGTAGCTACTGCGTAACCCTGCCCATCGAGGCGCAGAACTACGTCGATGCCATCTACGCCTGGCCGGCCTTCCGCCCCTGGCTGGACGCGGCGATGGTCGAACGCGCCTGAACCCGCCCGCCAATGACGGTAGAATGCCCCTCTGCGCGGGCCCTGCCTGAATCGGATTGAGGAGTAGCACTGTGAAACGAGTACATGTCGCCGCCGCCGTGATTCGCGGACTCGATGGCCGGGTGCTGATCGCCCGCCGTCCGGACGACAAGCACCAGGGCGGTCTCTGGGAGTTTCCCGGTGGCAAGGTGGAAGAGGGCGAGGCGGTGCAGGTCGCCCTCGCTCGCGAGCTGAAGGAAGAGCTGGGCATCGACGTCGAGCAGGCGCGTCCGCTGATCCGTGTGCAGCACGACTACAGCGACAAGCACGTGCTACTGGATGTCTGGGAAGTCTCCGCCTTCTCTGGCGCGCCCCACGGCGCCGAGGGTCAGCCGCTGGCCTGGGTTGCCCCGCGCGACCTGCCGGACTACGAATTCCCGGCGGCCAACGAACCCATCGTGCAGGCCGCACGCCTGCCGGATCGCTACCTGATCACCCCGGAAGGCCTGGAAATCCCGCAACTGGTGCAGGGCGTGCGCGCTGCAGTCGCTAGCGGCATCCGCCTGGTTCAGTTGCGCGCGCCGAACATGTACAGCCCCGAGTACCGCGATCTCGCGGTGGACGTGCAGGGCCTGTGCGCCGGCAAGGCGCAGCTGATGCTCAAGGGCCCGCTGGAATGGCTGGGAGATTTCCCGGCGGCCGGCTGGCACCTGACGTCTGAGCAACTGCGCAAATACGCGCCCAATGGCCGTCCGTTCCCGCGTGAGCGTCTGCTGGCGGCTTCCTGCCACAACGCCGAGGAACTGGAACTGGCCACCCGCATGGGCGTGGATTTCGTCACCCTGTCGCCGGTGCAGCCCACCGAGAGTCATCCTGGCGAGCCCGCGCTGGGCTGGGACGCGGCCGCTGAGCTGATCGATGGCTTCAACCAGCCGGTGTTCCTGCTCGGCGGTGTCGGCCCGCAGGACCTGGAGCGCGCCTGGCAGACCGGAGCCCAGGGCGTGGCGGGGATTCGCGCGTTCTGGCCGAAGATCGATCAACCGTCGAGCTGAAGGATCTTCGTGGGACCGAGGGGGCGCCTAGCCCTTGCTCGCGAACAGGCCTGGCTGAGGTGCTGGGCGGTTCGCGAGCAAGCTCGCTCCTACAGGTTCGGCACCTCTCGGTGCCGGATTGAGGATGGAGGGGGCTCAAGCGGGCTTTTCGGCGGCCTGCCAGAGAATCTCTTCCACGCCCTGGCGCCGGGCGATGAAGCGTGCGGCGACGAACAGCAGGTCGGATAGCCGGTTCAGGTAGCGCAGGCCTGCGCCTTCCAGCGGTTCCTCGGCATTCAGCTGCTGACAGCGGCGCTCGGCATTGCGCGCCTGGGCGCGGCACAGGTGGGCGAGAGCGACCAGGCGCGAGCCGCCCGGCAGGATGAAGTTCTTCAGCGGCCCGAGCTCCTCGTTCCAGCGGTCGATCACCTGCTCCAGACGCTCCACTTCTGCGTCGTTCAGCGCACGGTACTCCGGCATCGCCAATTCACCGCCCAGGTCGAACAGGCGGTGCTGGATCGGCGCCAGTACGCCGATCACTTCTTCCAGCGCACTGCTGCGCGCTTCGTGCAGCCCTGCCAGCAGCAGGCCGAGGTGGCTGTTCAGCTCGTCCACGGCGCCCATGGCTTCCACGCGCGGGTGGTGCTTGGGCACGCGGCGGCCATCGGCCAGGCCGGTCTCACCGGCATCGCCGGTGCGGGTGTAGATCTTCGACAGGCGGTTGCCCATGCTCAATGCTCCTTGTCGTCGCGCGCCAGCAGCGGCAGCGGCGGGGGAATTTCGGCGGCCAGCGGCAGGCGGATGGTGAAGCAGGTGCCGACACCCAGCTCGGACTGCACCTCCATCTGCCCCTTGTGGTTGTTGGTGACGATGAAGTAGGAGACCGACAGGCCCAGCCCTGTGCCCTGGCCGACTTCCTTGGTGGTGAAGAAAGGCTCGAAGATGCGCTTGCGCACGTTCTCCGGCATGCCGCAGCCGTTGTCTTCCACGTGGATTTCCGCCCAGGGCGGATTGAGCCGGGTGCGCAGGGTGATGCGGCCGTACTCGCCTTCCTCTTCGTCGTCGCGCAGGTGGATGGCCTGGGCGCCGTTCTTCAGCAGGTTGAGCAGCACCTGTTCGATTTCGTTGGCGATCACGGGCACCGGGCCGAGGCGCGGGTCGTACTCGTGGACGATCTCCAGCGACTTGAAGTCGAAGCCGCCGGTGAGGTCGAAGTCGTTGCCGGCAATCTCCACGGCTTGCTCCAACAGCGCTGGCAGCTCGCAGGCGGCCATCTGCCGGTGGCTGCGGCGGCTGAAGGAGAGCATGTGGGTGACGATCTTCGCGGCGCGGGAGCCGGCGTACTGGATGCCATCCATCAGCTTGGGTATCTCCCGCGCTTCCAGGTAGTGGTTGAGGTCGTCCAGGCGCACGCCCACCTCACCGGCGACCTCCAGGTTCTTCGGCAACTCCGGCGATAGGCGCCGGCGGATGTTCTGCACGTTGTGCAGGATGGCCCCCAGCGGGTTGTTGATCTCGTGAGCCATGCCGGCGGCGAGGCCGCCGACGGAGAGCATCTTCTCCGACTGCACCATCATCTCTTCCATGCCCAGGCGGTCGGTGATGTCGTCGATACGGATCACCGCACCACGGCCGGTGCCGCCCATCAGTGGGTAGAAGGTCAGCGCGTAGTGGCGCGGGGCGTCGGTCAGCGCCCAGGTGACGCGCTCGACACGCTCCACCTTGTGCTGCTCGGCCGCGCGGGTGAGCTGCGGCAGGAAGGGTTTGAGCGACGGGAAGGCGAGGAACACCGGCTGGTTCACCGCATCGTCCAGGCTGGTGCCGGATAGCCGGCTGGCTTCCTGGTTCCACTGGGTGACGTAGAGCTGCTCGTCGACGGCGATCAGCGCCGAGGGCATGGAGTCGATGATGCTGTTGAGGTAATGCTGGAAGCCGGTGAGTTTCTTCTCGATCTTGCTGCGTACCTGGACTTCCAGCTCCAGCTTGCGGTTCGAGCGGCGGGTTTCTTCGGCCAGCGACTGGGCTTGCTCGACGGCTTCCTGGGCGTCGTCGCGGGCGCGCTTGAGCTGCTGCTCGCGGGCGTCGATGCGGGTCAGCATGGTGTTGAAGGCGTCTGCCAGGCGTCCGATTTCGTCGGCATTGCCACGCTCGGCGCGCAGGGCGTAGTTCTCCTCGCGGGTGACCTGGCGCGACAGTTCTTCCAGGCTGCGAATCGGCCGGGTGATCAGCCGGCGGATCTGCTGGGCGATGAGCAGCCAGAGCAGCACGGAGACGGCGAGGATCACCAGGCTGGCGGTCAGGGTGCCGGTGTAGAAGGCGCCGGGCAGTTCGCTGCTGGCCACCAGCAGCAGGTAGCCACTGTTGCGGCCGGGTTGCGGCAGTTCGAACAGCGCATTGAGGCGGTATTCGTGCTGGCGCCAGCGTTCCAGGTGATCCAGGCGCTCAGGCAGCGCGATGGGGCCGTTGCTGGGCGTCTGCGCGATGCGCTCGCCGTTGCTGTCGTAGAGCGCGGCGGCGCGCAGGGGTTGGTAATCGTCCAGTTGGCGCAGCAGGACCTGGGCCTGGGTCGGCGAAGCCAACGCCGGCTCGCTGAGCGCCGGGTTGGCGATCAGCCGGCCAATGGTCTGCAGGGCCTGGGGCGCCACGCTGTCCTGGGAGATCCAGTAGGCCGCGCTGATGAAGGCGAGATTGGCCACCAGCAGGACGGTGGCCAGCAGCACCAGCAGGGCGGCGAGGACCTTCTGGCCGACCGGCAGGTCTTCCAGGCGCTGGCGCAGGTTCATGGGTGAAGGCATGGGCGCTTTCTTGGAAAAACAGGAGAGGCGGGCAGGTTAGCCCGCGATCAGGTGTCGGGCAATCCGCGCGCCACCAGGTAGGCACGCAGGCGTTCATGCAGGGCGCGCAACCGCGGCAGCGGCAGACGCAGGCGATCGCCTTCGGCGCAGGCGTGGCCCAGCAGATAGGCAATCTCGCTGCGGCGTCCCTTGGCCACGTCCTGGTACATCGAGGAGAAATTCGCGGCGGTGGCGGCGATCACCCGTTCCACATCGCCTTGCAGTTCCCGCGCGGCGAGCGGATAGCCGGCGGCGTGGAGCACTTGGCCCAGTTCGTCGCAGAGTCCGGCGACTTCGGCCGGATGGCTGGCCAGCTCGCCGTTACGGCACTGGTGCAGGACGGTCAGCGGATTGATCGCGCAGTTCAGCGCGACCTTGCGCCACAGGCGCTCGAGGATGTCATCGCTCCATTGCGCGGGGATCTCCGCCTGTCGCAGGTCCGCGAGCCAGTCCGGCGCGGGGCCACCGAGCTCGTCGCCCAGCCAGGTCTGACCGGCGCCTGCGAAGACCACCCGGAAGTCGGAGGCGCGAAACGCGCCTTCGGTGCTGGAAGCGTACAGGCAGCGTGCCCGGGGCAGGTGCGCGCTGACCGCCTGCTGGCTACCGAGGCCGTTCTGCAGCAGGAGCAACTCGGCGCCGGGGGCCAGGCGCGCGGCCACGCTGGCGGCGGCGGACTCGGCGTCATAGGCCTTGCAGGCCAGCAGCAGGCGCTGGATCGGTGCGCCCTGGGCGGCGGTTTCCGCGGGGATCGGGTAGAGGCTTTCGCGACCGTCCTCTATCAGCGTGATGCCGCCGAGTGCGCGATAGGCGTTGAGGCGCTGGCGGTCGCGCAGCAGCAGGCGGACGGGCAGGCCGGCGCGGGACAGGCGGGCGGCCCACAGGCAGCCGAGGCTGCCGGCGCCGAGGATGTACCAGGTCATGGCAAGGACTTCGCGGTTGGAGGGCTTACCGCGGAGTTTAGCGCAGGCCGGTCAGGCGGCTCGCGTTGATCCGTCCGCTGGTGTAGGCATCCGGGAGCAGGGTGCGAGCCTGCTGCATGAGCTGCTCGACTTCCAGCGGCAGCGCCTTGGCATCCAGGCCGACCAGGCTGATGCCGGCCTTGAGGGTGATGAAGCCTTCGCTGGTCTTGAAGGCCTTGAGGTTCAGGCCTTCGTGCAGGCGGCGGAAGCTGCTGGGCGAGCATTCCTGCAGGTCTTCCAGCAGGGTGATCAGGGCGAAGTGCTGGCTGTCCAGGCGGGCCAGTACGTCCAGCGGGCGCACCAGCTGTTGCAGGCGCCGGGCGACACCGTGGAGCAGTTCGTTCTGGAACGGCTGGCCGTGCTTCTGGCCCAGCTCGGCCAGCTCCGGCAGGCCGATCAGCATGTAGCACACGGCGCCGCCGCGCGATTCCACCTGGCGGATGCTGTCGGCCAGCTTCTGCTTGAGGTAGCGCTGGTTGCCCAGGCCGGTGGCGCTGTCCACCAGGTTGCGCTCTTCCAGGCTGGTGATGTTCTCGGTGAGCAGGCGGTTTTCCATCAGCAGGCGCTGCAGGGTATTGCTCAGGCGGTCCGCGGCGAGGACGCGGGGCACCAGTTGCTCGTTCATCGCCGACTTGCTGACGAAGTCGTCCACGCCGCGATCGAAGGCTTCGGCCAGGGCGTTGTCGCCCTCCTTGCCGGTGAGCAGGATGATGTAGGTGTAGTGGTCGCCGCTCTCGTCAAGCTGGCGGACCCGTGCGGTGAGCTCCAGGCCGTCCATCTCCGGCATCAGCCAGTCGGCGAGGAGGATGCTCACCGGGTGCTTGTCGAGGATTTCCAGTGCCTCGCTGGCGCTGCTGGCGAATCGCACATTCTGGTAGCCGGCCTGGCTCAGCGCGCGGCCGATCATGGCGCTGGAGAACTTGGCGTCGTCGACCACCAGGATGCTGAGATGGTTGGTTGGCATGAACAGGCTCGTAAAGAGGTGGGAAATGCCGGCTCTTCTTTGTCTCGGGGCCAGGCGCAGTCTTGTCGGTCAGTTATAATGACCGCGCATTTTTATCGTCAAGCCAGGCGTCGTCCCGTCTGTGAACCGGGTCGCGCCGTCCATCTGGAGAGATGTCATGCCTTCGTTCGACGTGGTGTCCGAACTGGACAAACACGAACTGACCAACGCCCTGGACAATGCCGTCAAGGAACTGGACCGCCGTTTCGACCTGAAGGGCAAGTGCAGCTTCGAGGCCAAGGACAAGTCCATCACCCTGACCGCCGAGGCGGACTTCATGCTCGAGCAGATGCTCGACATTCTCCGCTCCAGCCTGGTGAAGCGGAAGATCGACGCACAGTGCATGGAGGTCAAGGATTCCTTCGCTTCCGGCAAGGTGGTCAAGCAGGAAGTCGATTTCCGCGAGGGCATCGACAAGGATCTGGCGAAGAAGATCGTCGCCCTGATCAAGGACAAGAAGCTCAAGGTCCAGGCCGCCATCCAGGGTGAGCAGGTGCGTGTCACCGGCAAGAAGCGCGACGACCTGCAGGAGGCCATCGCGCTGCTGCGCGGCGAGTCCCTGGGTATGCCCCTGCAATTCAATAATTTCCGCGACTGATATCTCTCAGCGGAACCTCATCGCCCGAGTGACGTCGCAGTAATAGAGTCGCTCGGCGAACTCCCGACCGCCATGGCTTGCCATGGCGGTTTTGTTTTTGAAATGGCAATAGACAAGGGGCCTGCATCCATGGATATGAATTACGAGCAGATCATGAACAGCGCGGAGGCCTGGACGCCGGTCGTCCTGGCCTACCTGGGCAATGCCGTGCTGGCGCTGTTGACCCTGCTGATCGGCTGGTGGGTGATCAATCTGTTTACCCGTCGCGTCGGCGGCGTGCTGTCCACCAAGCATGTGGACAAGACGCTGCAGAGCTTCATCGGCAGCATGGTGAACATCATCCTGAAGATCCTGCTGATGGTCAGCGTGGCGTCGATGATCGGCATCCAGACCACCAGCTTCGTCGCTGCCATTGGTGCCGCCGGCCTGGCCATCGGCCTGGCGTTGCAGGGCAGCCTGTCGAACTTCGCCGGCGGGGTGCTGATCCTGCTGTTCCGCCCGTTCAAGATCGGTGATTGGATCGAGGCGCAGGGCGTGGCCGGCACCGTCGACACCATCATGATTTTCCACACCGTGCTGCGTACCGGCGATAACCGCACCGTGATCGTGCCCAACGGCGCGCTGTCCAACGGCATCATCACCAACACCTCCAGCCAGGCGACCCGCCAGGTGACCTTCGACGTGAAGCTGGCCTACGACGCCGACCTGGATGGCGCGCGCGCCATTCTCAAGGAGCTGGCGGAGGACCCGCGCGTACTCAAGCAGCCGGCGCCGGTAGTGGTGGTCGCGGGGCTGGGCGAGAATTCGGTGACCCTGTCGCTGCGCCTGTGGACCGCCAACTCGGACTACTGGGCGGTGACCTTCATGCTCAATGAGCAGGTGCGCTCGCGTTTGCTCGACCACAGCATCGACCTGGCGCCGAGCAAAGTAGTGCGCGTGGTCAAAGGTGAAGAGGACGCGGTGCTGGCCGATTGAGCCAGGCATCCAGCAAAAGGCCGGCATTCGCCGGCCTTTTTCGTTTCCCCCGGTTCAGTGCCGCTCGGCGCTGGCAGGTTGTTGCGGCGGCGCTTCCGATGTTTCCTCCGGCGCACCGTTGGTCATGTCGTTGCGGCGGCGCAGCCACAGCCAGCCGATCAGCAGCAGTGTCGGCACGCCGAGCAAGGCCGTGAAGAAGAAGAACCGCTCGTAGCCCATGCCCTCGACCATGGCGCCGGAGTAACCGCCGATAAAACGCGGCAGCAGCAGCATCGTGGAACTGAGCATGGCGTACTGGGTCGCCGAGAACTTCAGGTTGGTCAGACTCGACAGATAGGCGACGAACGCCGAAGTAGCCAGGCCGCCGCTGAAGTTGTCGAGCATGATGGTCACCACCAGCATGGTGACGTGGGGTTCCAGCACCTTGAGCAGGGCGAACACGTTCTGTCCCATCAGGTGCGGGTCTTCGATCGCGCCCATCTGCGCGAGCATGGCGAATAGCAGGTTGGTCGCCGCCGAGGCCGCGCCGCCGATGAAAAGGATCGGCAGGATGCTGAAGCGGGCGATCAGTACACCGCCGGCGGCCGCGCCTACCAGGGTCATGATCACGCCGAACAGCTTGCTGACGGTGGCGATGGTGTCCTTGGAGAAGCCCATGTCGATGTAGAACACGCTGGCCATGGTGCCCATGACGGTGTCCGACATCCGGTAGGTGGAGATCAGCCCGAGCAGCAGCAGCGCCTGCCAGCGGTAGCGGCGGACGAATTCGGTGATTGGCGTCAGCACCGGCGCCATCAGCAGGCGGCCAGGGGCGGAAATGCAGCTCAGGGAAATCAGCAGATAGAGAATGGCCAGCCACCACTTGCCGGCGTCCGCCATGCTGATGAAGGCGGTCCCCGTGACCAGCAGGATGATCAGCACGATCACCGATACGGCCTGGTGGACGAAGTCGAACTGCGGCAGGCCGCGCCCGTGCACCGCCAGCAGCAGCGGCCGGCGTACCTTCGACAGCAGCTCGCGTACCGGGCGGATCTGCCGGCGGCCGTGGGGCGTGATGCAGATGGCGATGAAGATCGCGTAGAGCGCGGCGCGCGGCCAGGCCTGGTTGGTCAGCGCGGTGAGCATGGCCGGCACGGAGATCAGCAGCACCAGCAGGGTCAGCACCGAGAGCAGTTGATGGTTGAAGGCGAATGCCGAGCTGCCGGCCTGGGGCTGCACGTTGACCGGCGGCTCGCGCATCAGCAGGGTGGTGATCAGCCCGGGGAGGATCGCCAGCGAACACACGGCGTAGGTCAGCGCCCAGGCCGACTGGCTGTAGTGCAGGGCGCTGGAGCCGGCCCATTCGGCGAGGAACAGCACGCCGGCGGTGGCGAACAGCACGGCGACCCGGTAGCCGGTCATGTAGCAGGCGGCGAGGGCGGCCTGGCGGGAGTTCTCGGCGATTTCCAGGCGGTAGGCGTCGATGGCGATGTCCTGGGTGGCCGAGGCGAAGGCCACCACCATCGCCAGGCAGATCAGCCAGTTCAGGTGGAATTGCGGGTTGCACAGGGCCATGCCGAGCAGGCCGATGGCGATCAGCCCCTGGGAGAACACCAGCCACGAGCGGCGGCGGCCCAGGCGGCCGATGAAGGGCAGGCGCCACTGGTCGAGCATGGGCGACCACACCCATTTGAAGGCGTAGACCAGCCCGATCCAGCTGGCGAAACCGATGGTTTCCCGGCCGACACCCGCTTCACGCAACCACACCGAGAGGGTGGAGAGCACCAGCATGTACGGCAGGCCGGCGGCGAATCCCAGCAGCAAAAGCGCGAGGCTGGCGGGAGACTTGTAGGCAATCCATGCCTCTCGCCAGGAATGCTCTTTCATGGGGGTTGTTTTCCAGCAGGTCGAAAATTATCGCGAACTCTACTAGGACTGCTCGCCGCTAGGCCAGCCGTGCCGACGTATGTCCACCCGATCGTTATGGATTCTGACACCCTCGGCACGCAAACGTGCGCGCTGCTCGTTGCCCGAGGGAGTGCCTTGCGGAAGGCTGATCCGCCCGCCCGCCGCGATCACGCGGTGCCAGGGCAGGCGGGTGCCTTCCGGCAACTGACTGAGGACGCGTCCGACGAGGCGCGCGGAGCGGCCCAGGCCAGCAAGCCGCGCGACGTCGCCATAGGTGATGACGTGCCCCTCCGGCACCTGAGCGATCACCAGGAAGATTGCCTCACGACGCACCTGCAGGCTTTCCAGCCCGAGATCGGGGGACGGCGTGACAGGTGGAAGCTTGGATCTGGGCATCGAAAGCGCCGAATCAGAGGGGCCGGAGGTCAGCATATCGGCTGCTGCGAGTCTGACAAGCTGGCATTTTTGTCAGCCCCATCTGTCAGTCATTGTGAACTCCCTGCAACTGGGTCTGTCAGTCGTTGCTCTGGTGTCGGGTATCTGGATAATGCCCGGCTTTTTGCCCATCCAATCCAGTTGAATTCGACTCATGTTGCCCAGAGCCCTGCTGTCCCTTGCCCTCGCGTCCTGTTCCCTGCCCGCCCTTGCCGATACCGTCTGGCTGAAGAATGGTGACCGTCTCACCGGCACCATCAAGCTGTTCGACGGCGGCAAGCTGCTGCTGGCGACCGATTATGGCGGGGAGATCACCCTGAAATGGGACAAGATCAAGACCCTCGAGACCGACCAGAACCTGCTGGTGAAGTACGACGAAGAGAGCGGTGAGCACTCCAAGGGCATCAAGGCGTCGGACGATGGCAAGGTCACGCTGGTCAATGGCCAGCCGCGTACGGTGGAGCTGGCGAAGATCGAGCAGATGATGCCGCCCAAGCCGATCCTGGAAGACTGGGTATGGACCGGCAACGTCGATTTCTCCCTCGACCACAAGCAGGCGGAGAACGATGTCGAGGACTACGACATCGACTTCAAGACCAACGCCCGCCACGGCCGCTGGCGCCACAACCTGCAGGGTGAGTACAACCGCGAGAAGAAGAACGACCAGGTCAGCACCAACAACTACTCGGCCGAGTATGCGTTGGACCGCTTCCTCGACGAGCATTGGTTCTGGCAGGGCCAGGCGCAGTACAAGCGCGACTGGATCGAAGACCTGGAGAAGAAGCGCACCGTCGGTACTGGCCCGGGCTACCAGTTCTGGGACAACGAGCTGGGCGCGTTCTCCCTGGCCACGCTGGTCAACCGCAACGACTACGAATTCGTCGACAACGAGAAATCGCACTTCTACAGCACCAGCCTGAAATGGGACTACAACCGCTATCTGCTGGCCAAGCAGTTCGAGCTGTTCACCAATGGCGAGGTGAGCAAGCCGCTGGAGTCCAACGTGGAGTACGAGCTGGAGAGCGAGGCGGGCATCCGCTACAAGCTGACTTCCTGGGCGTCCCTGAGCCTGAAGGCCGAGTGGGACAAACTCAGCGGCAACGACGGCGACGTCAACGAGCGCCGTTATACCGTTGGCCTGGGCGTGGGCTGGTAAACCCCGCCCGGATGTGCCGGAAGGCGCTGTCGTAGGAGCGGACCTTGTCCGCGATCAGCCGGAAGCCCCGGTGCGGTTCGCGGATGAGATCCGCTCCTACGAATAGCCGAAAAAAAGCCCCGCACCTGGCGGGGCTTTTTCCTGGGCGGGCGGATTACAGACGCAGGCCGCCGTCCAGCTCCAGCACGCGGCCGGTGTAGTAGTCGTTTTCCAGGATGTAGGCCACCGAGTGGGCGATTTCCATCGGCTTGCCCAGACGCTTGAGCGGAATGCCGGAGGTCATCTTCTCCAGGGCTTCGGGCTTCATGCTGGCGACCATGTCGGTCTCGATGAAGCCAGGGGCCACGCCCGCCACGCGGATGCCATAGCGCGCCAGTTCCTTCGCCCACACCACGGTATCGGCGGCGACGCCGGCCTTGGCCGCGGAGTAGTTGGCCTGGCCCATGTTGCCGGCGCGGGAAATGGAGGAAATGTTGACGATCGCGCCCTCGTTCTTCAGCTCGATCATCTTCGCCGCCACTTCGCGGGTGCAGAGGAACACGCCGGTCAGGTTGACGTCGATCACCGCCTGCCACTGGGCGAGGCTCATCTTGCTCAGCTCGCCGTCCTTGACCTTGATGGTCAGGCCGTCGCGCAGGATGCCGGCATTGTTGACCAGGCCGTTGATGGCGCCGAAGTCGCTGGCGACCTGGGCCACCATGTGGGTAACCTGTTCTTCATTGGCGACGTTGCAGATATAGGCGCGGGCGTCACCGCCGGCGGCCTTGCAGGCGGTCACGGCTTCGTCCAGTTTTTCGGCGTTGAGGTCAACCAGCGCGACGCGCGCGCCCTTGCCGGCGAGGTACTCGCCCATGGCGCGGCCCAGGCCCTGGCAGCCACCGGTGATGATGATGACCTTGTCTTTCAATTGCATCGGAACAACCCCACGAACAGTTTCTGGTGAAAGGCCCCGCCGGCAGCTGTGCACAGAGTCAGTCCTGCCCGTCCGTTTACGACGGATTCTTTGCGAGGAGTCATAAGTTGAGCGTGAAAGCTGCCAAGCATGCCCGAGAACTGCTGCTCAAGGAATACCGCGGCGTCCTCTCGACCCATTCGAAGAAATGGCCCGGCTTCCCCTTCGGTTCGGTGGTGCCCTATTGCCTGGATGAGGCCGGCCGGCCGCTGATCCTGATCAGCCGCATCGCCCAGCACACCCATAACCTGCAGCAGGACGGCAAATGCTCGTTGCTCATCGGCGAGCGCGGCGTCGACGACATCCAGGCCGCCGGCCGCCTGACCCTGCTGGCCGAGGCGCGGCAGATCGAGGACGTCGACGCCATCGCCGGCGCCGCCGAGCGCTATTACCGCTATTTCCCCGGCTCGCAGGACTACCACATCGTCCACGATTTCGATTTCTGGGTGCTCGAACCGGTGCAGTGGCGCTTCATCGGTGGTTTCGGCGACATCCACTGGCTGGGTGCCGAGAGTGTGCCGCTGGCCAACCCCTTCGTCGGCGAGGCGGAAAAGAGCATGGTCGAGCACATGAACAGCGACCACGCCAATGCCATCGAGCATTACGTCGAGCTGGCCGGATTACCTGCCGGCAAGGGCCCGCAACTGGCTGGAATTGATACCGAAGGTTTCCACCTGCGCATCGGCCAGAGCCTGCATTGGCTGCCATTCCCCGCGCCGTGCGGCAATCCTGGCGCGGTTCGCCAGGCGCTCGTGCAGTTGGCCAAGGCGGACGTCTGGCCGGGCAACGAAGTTATCCAGGCGTGAGCAATCCCCGGGCAATCCCTTGAAATCGGAGCGGGACGTCGCCACCTTGCCTGTTATCTGGGCAAACGACCCGCCAAGGAAACATCAATGCGAGTTCCTCTTTTCCTGATTCTTCTCTTCCCGCTGATCGAGCTGGCCGTGATGATCAAGGTCGGCAGCGTGATCGGCGTGGGCTGGACCCTGCTGCTGATCATCGCTGGCGCCTTCATCGGTGCAGCCGTATTGCGCGTGGCTGGCGTCGCCACCGCGCTGCGTGCCCGCGAGCGCCTGAACCGCGGCGAGCTGCCCGAGCAGGAAATGCTCGAGGGCCTGGTCATCGCCCTGGGCGGCGGCCTGCTGATGCTCCCGGGCTTCATCAGCGACGTCTTCGGCCTGCTCTGCCTGATCCCGTTCACCCGCCGTCTGATGCTGGGCCGCGTGCGCCAGCGCATGCAGGAACAGGCCGAGCGCCGCCGGGCGTTCGCCGACGATCCTGGCGCCCAGCAACGTGGCGGCCCCAGCGTGATCGAAGGTGAGTACCAGCGCCGCGAGGAAGACCGCGACCGCCTGCGTTGAGCGTCGGGCGGTTACACCCGCCCGAGGCACCCTCCGTTAGCAAAAATTTTTTGGTCACACCCTTGAAATGCCTTGCAGCGACCTTATGTACCGGTCACCGCAAGGTCCCTGTCACATGGACAGGCTGCTCTTTACGCGTCTCGCCAGCCGGGACGCAAACCGGCAACGCCGGATTCAATAAAACCTGCCGGGCATCGATCTGGCCGTTGGAAATCACAGTTTGGGAGAGTTACGACTATGAAGCTTCGTCCTCTGCATGATCGCGTCGTTATCCGTCGCAGCGAGGAAGAGACCAAAACCGCAGGCGGCATCGTGCTGCCGGGTTCCGCCGCCGAGAAGCCGAACCGCGGTGAAGTGGTAGCCGTAGGTGCCGGCCGCGTGCTGGACAACGGTGAAGTTCGCGCTCTGGCGGTGAAAGTGGGTGACAAGGTGGTCTTCGGCCCGTACTCGGGCAGCAACGCCATCAAGGTCGACGGTGAAGAGCTGCTGGTGATGGGCGAGTCCGAGATCCTCGCCGTCCTGGAAGACTGATCCAGTCCGTCCCCAATCCCACTGAATTCGATTTAGAGGAAACAGAACATGGCTGCCAAAGAAGTTAAGTTCGGCGATTCCGCTCGCAAGAAAATGCTGGTCGGCGTAAACGTCCTGGCCGACGCAGTTAAAGCGACCCTCGGCCCGAAAGGCCGTAACGTCATCCTGGACAAGAGCTTCGGTGCTCCGACCATCACCAAGGACGGCGTTTCCGTCGCCAAGGAAATCGAACTCAAAGACAAGTTCGAGAACATGGGCGCCCAACTGGTGAAAGACGTTGCCTCCAAGGCCAACGACGCTGCCGGTGACGGCACCACCACCGCTACCGTTCTGGCTCAAGCCATCGTCAACGAAGGCCTGAAAGCCGTCGCTGCCGGCATGAACCCGATGGACCTGAAGCGCGGCATCGACAAGGCGACCATCGCCATCGTTGCCCAGCTGAAAGAGCAGGCCAAGCCCTGCGCCGACACCAAGGCCATCGCCCAGGTAGGCACCATCTCCGCCAACTCCGACGACTCCATCGGCAACATCATTGCCGAAGCCATGGACAAGGTCGGTAAAGAAGGCGTGATCACCGTTGAAGAAGGCTCGGGCCTGGAAAACGAACTGTCCGTCGTAGAAGGCATGCAGTTCGACCGTGGCTACCTGTCCCCCTACTTCATCAACAAGCCGGACACCATGGTGGCCGAGCTCGACGGCCCGCTGCTGCTGCTGGTCGACAAGAAGATCTCGAACATCCGCGAAATGCTGCCGGTCCTGGAAGCCGTTGCCAAAGCCGGCCGTCCGCTGCTGATCGTGGCTGAAGACGTCGAAGGCGAAGCCCTGGCTACCCTGGTCGTCAACAACATGCGTGGCATCGTCAAAGTCGCAGCCGTCAAGGCTCCGGGCTTCGGCGACCGCCGCAAGGCCATGCTGCAGGACATCGCCATCCTGACCGGCGGTACCGTCATCTCCGAAGAAGTCGGTCTGAGCCTGGAAGGCGCCACCCTGGAGCACCTGGGTAACGCCAAGCGCGTGGTTCTGAGCAAAGAAAACACCACCATCATCGATGGCGCTGGCGCTCAAGCCGACATCGAAGCTCGCGTCCTGCAGATCCGCAAGCAGGTCGAAGAGACTTCCTCCGACTACGACCGTGAGAAGCTGCAAGAGCGTCTGGCCAAGCTGGCTGGCGGTGTTGCCGTGATCAAGGTTGGCGCTGCCACCGAAGTCGAGATGAAAGAGAAGAAAGCCCGCGTTGAAGACGCCCTGCACGCTACCCGTGCCGCGGTGGAAGAAGGCGTGGTTCCTGGCGGCGGCGTCGCTCTGGTACGTGCTCTGCAAGCCATTGAAGGCCTGAAGGGCGACAACGAAGACCAGAACGTCGGTATCGCTCTGCTGCGTCGCGCTGTCGAAGCTCCGCTGCGCCAGATCGTTGCCAACTCCGGCGACGAGCCGAGCGTGGTAGTCGACAAGGTCAAGCAAGGTTCGGGCAACTACGGCTACAACGCTGCTACCGGCGTGTACGGCGACATGATCGAGATGGGTATCCTCGATCCGGCCAAAGTCACCCGTTCGGCCCTGCAAGCCGCTGCTTCCATCGGCGGCCTGATGGTCACCACCGAGGCGATGGTTGCCGAAGTGGCTGACGACAAGGCTGCTCCGGCCATGCCGGACATGGGCGGCATGGGTGGCATGGGCGGCATGATGTAAGCCACCCGGCACCTGCTATAAGAAAAAGCCCCGCCTAGGCGGGGCTTTTTCATGGGCGGTGGATATGCCAGACTGCGCCGCAGGAGATGGCATTCCTCCTTCAACCGCCCTTGTGGCTGATGATGCCTACGCATAGACCTGGAAAGGCGCGTAGGCGCTCGCCTGCAGCCTGTCCAACCACCTTCCCCAGGACAGGACCATGTGGAAATCCATTCTCGCCGTCTCCCTCGGAGCCGCTCTCGGCGCACTGCTGCGCTGGGTGCTCGGGCTCAAGCTCAATACTCTCCTGCCTTCGATGCCACCGGGCACCGTGGTCGCCAACCTGATCGGCGGCTACATCATCGGCGCGGCCATCGCTTTCTTCGCCAACACGCCCGGCGTGGCGCCAGAATGGCGGTTGCTGATCATCACCGGCTTCTGCGGCGGACTCACTACCTTCTCCACCTTCTCGGCGGAAGTCGTCGTGCTGCTGCAGCAGGGCCGGCTGGCCTGGGCGATGGGCACCGTGGCCACGCACCTCGCCGGTTCTCTGTTGATGACGCTGGCCGGACTCTGGTCGGTGCACGCGCTGATGGGCCGCTAGGTCCGGGCAGAAGAGGGCCCGTCAGGGCGCAGGCGATCGAAAGGCCGCAGGCCTTTGGAGGACGAGATGAACGGCTATCAGTTGAAGTTCTTCACCCAGCAGGACCGTAAACATGCCGGCCTGCCTCTGGCCCAGTGGCTGTTGGAAGAGGCTCGGCGGCAAGGCGTTCGCGGCGCAACGCTGATGACGGCGAGCGAGGGGTTCGGCAAGACCGGGCGCATTCACTACGCGCATTTCTTCGAGCTGGCCGATCAGCCGCAGGAAGTCACCATGGCCGTGAGCGAAGAGGAGTCCGAACGCATCTTCGGCATCATCCGCCAGGCAGGCGTGAAGCTGTTCTACGTGAAGACGCCGATCGAGTTCGGCGTCACCGGCGAGGACGACTGACCGCCGCCGGGAACCTGCGCTCGGCGTGCCGCGTGTCGGTGCTACTGTCTCAGTGCGAACAAGTGTGAAAAATCCGTCAAAGGCGCTTAAGTTCCATTTAAGCCAGTTAGGCTAGAGTGCTGTTCGCGAAAGGAGAGTACATGCGAATTCTGTTGGTTGAAGACAATCGGGACATCCTGGCCAATATGGCCGACTACCTGGGCCTGAAGGGCTACACGGTGGATTGCGCCCAGGACGGCCTGTCCGGATTGCACCTGGCGGCGACGTCCCATTACGACCTGATCGTACTGGACGTGATGCTGCCGGGACTGGACGGATTCACCCTGTGCCGCCGCCTGCGCGAAGATGCACGCCGCGACACGCCGGTGATCATGCTCACCGCCCGCGACCAACTGGACGACCGCCTGCAGGGCTTCCGCTCCGGCGCCGACGACTACCTTCTGAAACCCTTCGCCCTGTCCGAGCTGGCGGCACGCATCGAAGCCGTGCTGCGCCGCAGCCAGGGCGGCGGTCGGCGCGAATTGCAGGTCGCCGACCTGAGCTACAACCTCGATACCCTCGAGGTGCACCGCGCCGGCAAATCCCTCAAGCTCAACCCCATCGGCCTCAAGCTACTCGCGGTGCTCATGCAGAAGAGCCCCCATGTGGTGCGCCGCGACGTGCTCGAAGAAGCCGTCTGGGGTGACGACTGCCCGGACAGCGACAGCCTGCGCAGCCATGTCCATCAGTTGCGCCAGGTGATCGACAAACCGTTCGAATCCGCCTTGCTGCATACGGTGCACGGCGTCGGCTACAAGCTGGCCGAGGAAGCGCATGGAGTATAAGCAGAGCCTCTCCCGACGGATTGTCTTTGCCTTCGTACTCATGACCGCCGCCGTTGGCGGCCTGTTCTCGGTGGGCATCGTCGGCGTGGTCCACGTGGTCGAGGAGCGCCTGATCTCCCGGGACCTGGGCGGCGAGCTGGACCGCATCCTCAACGAGGACATCGGCACCGGCCAGGCCCCCAAGCTCGACCCGGGCATGCGCTTCTTCATCAGCGATGGCGCGGGCGTCTACGCCATGCCGCCCGCGCTGCGGCGGCTGGATGACGGTTTCCACGAAGTGTTCGATGGCGAGCTGTCATTCCACGCCCTGGTGCGCGATGTCGATGGCCGCCGATTCGTACTGTTGCAGGACCAGAGCGACTTCGAGGCGCGGGAGCAGATCCTCTATGCCGCCGTGGTGACCGGCTACGTGCTCAGCCTGACCCTGGCCGGGCTGCTGGGCTGGCTGCTGTCGCGCAAGGTCATGGAGCCAGTGGCGCGGCTGGCGCGCCAGGTTCGCCACCGCGACCAGTTGCTCGAGCTGGCGCCGCCGATGTCGCCGGATTACGCGAACGACGAAGTGGGCGAGCTGGCGGCGGCCTTCGATTACGCCATGGGTCGCCTGCACGACGTGCTGACCCGGGAGAAGCTGTTCACCAGCGACGTCAGCCATGAGCTGCGCACGCCGTTGATGGTCATCGCCACCAGCTGCGAGCTGCTGGCGGAGGAACCGGGGCTCAGCCCGCGAGCGCGCGCCCAGTTGGCACGTATGAGCAGCGCCTGCGAGGAAATGCGTGACCTGGTGCAGACCTTCCTGTTGCTGGCCCGCGCCCAGCGCAAGGACATGGCCATCGTTTCCCAGGCCGGGCTGCGGCAGATCGGCGACGAACTGGTGGCGCAGTGGCGCGGCATGATCGAGGCGAAAGGCCTGACGCTGGAGTACGACGATCGCGATGCCATGCCCGGTCGATTCAACGCGCCTTTCCTGCGTTCGGTAATGAGCAATTTATTGCGCAATGCCATGCATTACACCGAAACCGGCAGCATCCGCTTACAACTTTCGGCGAGCGGATTCTGGGTCGAAGACACAGGCGCCGGCATTCCCGAAGAGCAACGGGAATTGGTCTTCCAACCGTTCGTGCGCGGCGCAAACCCGCGTGGTGAAGGGCTCGGACTGGGGCTGTCGCTGGTCAAGCGAATCTGCGCCTCCGAAGGCTGGGACGTGACCTTGCGTCCCGTGGAACCCCACGGCTGCCGGTTCGAAGTTCGCCTAGCCATAGTTTGACAATTTCTTCACAAGTGCATGACCCGGCTGTGACAGGCTGGCTCGTATCGTTCGCCCTGATTTCGGGAAAGGTGACAATCCGATGAGTGAAAAGTCCGTTGATCTGGAGTTCTCCCGCAAGTACGACCGCAAGCACGCAGAGCGCTATCTGCGTAAACACCAGGCCGGACTGTCGCGGAAACTTTCCCATTGGCGAGATGTCCAGATAGCCCGCCAGGCGCTCAAGCTTGCCGGTCAGCCCAATCTGGTACTCGACCTGCCCTGCGGTGCCGGGCGCTTCTGGCCCATGCTGGCGGAGAAGGAAAACCGGGTGATCATCGGGGCGGACAATTCCGCCGATATGATCGCCGTGGCCTGTGCCGGTCAACCGAACGAGGTTGTAAAACGCGTTCGACCTTTGCAGACTTCCGCTTTTGCCATTGATCTTCCGGACAATGCCGTCGACAGCATCTTCTCGATGCGCCTGATGCACCACATCGGCGAAGCGGACGATCGACTGACGATGTTGCGCGAGTTCCACCGCGTAACCCGTGATTCGGTGATCCTGTCGCTATGGGTAGATGGCAACTTCAAGTCCTGGAAACGCACGCGTGCCGAGTCGGCTCGCAAGAAACATGCTTACCAGAACCGCTTCGTGATTCCCGCCAAGACCATCGAGGCGGAGTTCCGCGAGGCTGGTTTCAAGGTCCAGGATCACATCGATTTCGTCCCGCTCGTTCATATGTGGCGGGTCTATATTCTGCGCAAGGAGTAATGGATGGCCGCTGATCTGGCATCTCTGCAGCAAATTTCCGGTGAAAACGCTATCGACCGCTGGTTGCAGATTCCCGGCAAATGGGTGGAGGAGCCGAATCGGCGGCGCGGAGGTGAAAGCGGCGTGCAACGCGTGCTGACCTCCGATGGGCGCCTGCTGTACCGCAAGCAGCAGGTCGGTCATATCTATCGCGATCTGCTGCATCCTTTCGGCTACCCCACCGCTATCCGCGAGCGTAATGCGCTCAAGGCCGCCGAGTCGCTGGGCGTGAAGGTGCCGACCGTGGTCTACGCCGGTTGCCGCAAGGTGGACGGTGAGTGGCAGGCACTGCTGGTCACCGAATCGCTGGACGGCTATTCGAGCCTGGAAGACTGCTACGCCCGTGGCGATCACGAGCGCTGGGGCGAAGCCTCCCATCAACGCATTCTGCAACAATACGGTAGTACCCTCGCCAAGCTGAACGCCGGCCATTGGCAACATGGCTGCCTGTATCTCAAGCATGTCTTCGTGCGGGTCGATGGCGACAAGATCGACGTGGCACTGATCGACATGGAGAAAGCACGCCGTCGTTTCAGCGCCAAGCGTGCCGCTCGTCACGATCTTCGCCAGGTCAAACGCCGTTCGTCGTGGACAGAAGCGCAGTGGCAAGCCTTTGTCTATGGTTACCAAGCGGCGTTTGGCAGCGCCATCAAAGGGTTGCAGACATGAAGTTAGAAGTTACGCGAGGTTTGCTCCTCGTCGGTGCGCTCGGCGTGGCGACGTTGGCGGCGGCCGCCTGGCACGAGCCGGGCCCCACCGTCATCACCAGCTCGAGTGGCCTGGACAGTTGTCCGATGCCGGCAAACCTGCGTGCGAAGCAACAGGACATCCGTCCTGACCATGATCTCCTGCTGTTCCTTTTCGGCATGTCCCAGGGCGGCGGAGCAAGTCCGCGCTGATTTCTGCTTCCAATGGAAAACCCCGCCCCGGCGGGGTTTTTTGTGGGCGGCGGGTTTAGACTGCCGGATCAATGCCTGCAACGAGACGAGCATGAGCGACAGCGTATTTTCCCGGCGGATCGTGCAGAACCTGCTGGACACCGATTTCTACAAGCTGAGCATGATGCAGGCGGTGCTGCACAACTATCCCAACGCCGAAGTGGAGTGGGAGTTCCGCTGCCGTAACGAGGAGGACTTGCGCGCTTACCTCGATCCGGTGCGCGAGCAGATCGAGCGCCTGGCGGAGCTTTCGTTCTCGCCCCAGGAGCTGGCCTTCCTCGAACGCATTCCGTTCTTCAAGCCCGACTTCATCCGCTTCCTCGGACTGTTCCGCTTCAATCCCAACTATGTCCAGCTGGGGGTGGAGAACGGTGAGTTCTTCCTGCGCCTGAAAGGCCCGTGGCTGCATGTCATCCTTTTCGAAGTGCCGCTGCTGGCCACCATCAGCGAAGTGCGCAATCGCCACCGCCATCCGGGCACCTCGCTGGCCGCGGTGCGCGACCGTCTGCAGGAGAAGTTCGACTGGCTGCGCCGTGAGGCCAGCGCCGATGAGCTGGCCGGTTTCAAGATGGCCGATTTCGGCACCCGCCGGCGCTTCTCCTACCGCGTGCAGGAAGCGGTGGTGCGCGACCTGCGCGACGGTTTCCCCGGCCACTTCGTCGGCACCAGCAACGTACACCTGGCCCGCGAACTGGGGGTGAAGCCGCTCGGCACCATGGCCCACGAATGGCTGATGGCCCACCAGCAACTCGGCCCGCGCCTGATCGACAGCCAGGCCGCCGCACTGGATGCCTGGGTTCGCGAGTACCGTGGCCAGTTGGGCATCGCCCTGACCGACTGCATCACCATGGATGCCTTCCTGACCGATTTCGACCTGTACTTCGCCAAGCTCTTCGATGGCCTGCGCCACGACTCGGGTGATCCGCTGGAATGGGCGGAAAAGGCTATCCGGCACTATGAGCGCCTGGGCATCGACCCGTTGACCAAGACCCTGGTGTTCTCCGACGGGCTCAACCTGCCACGCGCGCTGGAAATCTTCCGCGCGCTGCGCGAGCGCATCGACATCAGCTTCGGCATCGGCACCCATTTCACCTGCGATGTCCCGGGCGTGCAGCCGATGAACATCGTGCTGAAGATGACCGCCTGCAACGACCATCCGGTGGCGAAGATCTCCGACGCGCCGGGCAAGACCCAGTGCAAGGACGAGAACTTCCTGCGTTATCTCCGGCACGTCTTCAAAGTACCGGGCTAGGTAATTGCGCCGCCCGCCGGGACGCGCCACTCTTGCTGATGCACTCATCGCGACAGGCCCACTGAAGGGGAACAACGGATGTCAGCCACGAACGAACTCATCATCGGCGCCGGTCCGGATGGACAGCCGGTCGGCCAGTCCTGGAAGCTCGCCAACCGCCATGGCCTGATCGCCGGTGCTACCGGCACCGGCAAGACGGTGACGTTGCAGCACCTCGCCGAATCCTTCAGCGATGCCGGTATCGCGGTGTTCGCCGCCGATATCAAGGGCGACCTGTGCGGCATCGCCGCCGCTGGCAACCCGCAGGGCAAGGTGGCCGAGCGTATCGCCAGCATGCCCTGGCTGAACTACAAGCCCCAGGCCTACCCGGTCAGTATCTGGGACGTGGCCGGCAAGACCGGCCACCCGCTGCGCACCACGCTGTCGGAGATGGGCCCGCTGTTGCTTTCCAACCTGCTGGAACTGACCGAGAGCCAGCAGGCGGCGTTGTTCGCCGCGTTCAAGGTGGCGGATCGCGAAGGCCTGCTGCTGCTCGATCTGAAAGACCTCAAGGCGCTGCTCAACCACTTCAAGGAACACCCGGAAGTGCTCGGCGAAGACCGAGCGCTGTTCACGGCCGCCTCGTCCCAGGCACTGTTGCGGCGCCTGGCGCTGCTGGAGCAGCAGGGTGCCGAGGACTTCTTCGGCGAACCGGCGCTGCAACTGGAGGACCTGCTGCGCCCCGAGGCCGATGGTCGCGGGCGCATCCACCTGCTGGATGCCAGCAAGCTGGTGCACGACGCGCCCAAGGTCTACGCCACCTTCCTGCTCTGGCTGCTGGCCGAGCTGTTCGAGCAACTGCCCGAGCGCGGCGATGCCGACAAGCCCATCCTGGCGCTGTTCTTCGACGAGGCGCACCTGCTGTTCAACGGCACGCCCAAGGCGTTGCAGGATCGCCTGGAGCAGGTAGTGCGGCTGATCCGCTCCAAGGGTGTCGGCGTGTATTTCGTCACCCAGTCGCCGGGCGACCTGCCGGACGACGTGCTGGCGCAACTGGGCCTGCGTATCCAGCACGGCCTGCGCGCGTTCACCGCCAAGGAACAGAAGTCCCTGCGTGCGGTCGCCGATGGCTTCCGGCCCAACCCCGCGCTCGACACGCTCAAGGTGCTCGCCGAGCTGGGTATCGGCGAAGCGTTGGTCGGCACCCTGGAAGAGAAGGGCACGCCGGCGATGGTCCAGCGCGTTGCCGTGGCGCCACCGCAGTCGCGCATCGGCCCGCTGACCGATGCCGAGCGCGCGGACGTCATCCGCCGTTCGCCACTGGCGGGCCGTTATGACCAGCCGATCGACCGGGAGTCCGCCTACGAGAAGCTGACCGGCCGCGCTGACGACAAGATGGCGCCGACTCAGGAGAAGGGCGCTGGCACTGGCACCGACTTCGGCGGCATGGCCGGCGAGATTCTGGGCTCGCTGGCCAGCCAGGTCAGCAAGACCGTGGTGCGCCAGGCGGCGAACCAGATCGGCCGGCAGTTGGTGCGCGGGTTGATGGGGGCGCTGTTGGGTGGGAGCAAGCGACGGTAAGGGGGCAGGGCGGGCTTTGCCCGCCTTTCGCGGATAAGATCCGCTCCTACGAAAGAGGGAGACCTGTAGGAGCGGATCTTATCCGCGATCGCGCGCAAAGCGCGCTCCCACAAAAAAGGCGCCCGAAGGCGCCTTTTTCGTTTCCACTGAAAATCAGATGCGGAAACTGTCCACCAGATGGCGCAGGCGGCCGGCCTGGTTCTCCAGGTCGGCGCAGGCGCGCAGGGTGGCCTGCAGGTTTTCCACGCCTTCCTGGTTCAGCGTATTGATCTCGGTGATGTCCATGTTCAGCGAGTCGACCACCGCGGTCTGTTCCTCGGTGGCGGTGGCGACCGACTGGTTCATCGAGTCGATCTCGCCGATACGGTGAGTCACGCTGGCCAGGCGCTCGCCGGCGAGGTTGGCGATCTCCACGCTTTCCAGGCTGTAGCGCTGGCTTTCGGTCATGGTGTCCACGGCCTCGCGGGCACCGACCTGCAGCTCCTCGATCATCTTCTGAATCTGCTGGGCTGACTCCTGCGCGCGGTGGGCGAGGTTGCGCACTTCGTCGGCGACCACCGCGAAGCCACGACCGGCTTCCCCGGCGCGGGCAGCCTCGATGGCGGCGTTCAGGGCCAGCAGGTTGGTCTGCTCGGAGATGCCTTTGATCACTTCGAGAATCTGCCCGATGTTCACCGTGCGGCTGTTCAGCGCCTCGATGTTGGCGCAGGCCGAGCTGATCTTGTCCGACAGCAGGTTCATCGCGCTGATGGTCTGCTCGACGACCTGGCGGCCATCGCCGGCCTGGTGCGAGGCGTCGGTGGCGTGGTGCGAGGCGTCGGCGGCATTACGGGCGATTTCCTGGGCGGCGGCGCCCAGTTCGTTGATCGCCGCGGCGACGCTGTTGGTGCGGTTGGCCTGCTCGTCGGAGTTGCTCATGGACGAGTTGGAGGCATTCACCACCAGCTGCGAGACGTCGTGCAGGCTGCGCGCGGTGGAGGCCACTTCGCGGATCGACTCGTGAATACGCTCGACGAAGCGGTTGAAGGCATTACCGAGCACGCCGAACTCATCATTGCTGGCGACCTTCAGGCGCTTGGTCAGGTCGCCTTCGCCCTGGGCGATGTCTTCCATCGCGCGGCCCATGGTGGTCAGCGGCTGCATCAGCACGCGGATCAGCATGCCCAGCAGGAGCAGGATGGCGACGATGGCGATGGCCGCGGCGACGATGGCCGAGGTGCGGAACTTGCTGAGCATCGAATAGGCGGAGTCCTTGTCGATGGACAGGCCGATGTACCAGTTCACCGACGGCAGGCCCTTCACCTGGGTGAAGCTGAGGATGCGCGTATGCCCGTTCAGTTCGGCTTCGCTGAAGCCGCCGCCGATTTTCGGGGTGTTCTGCGGGTAGACGTCGGACAGGGACTTCATGATGAGGTTCTTGTCCGGGTGAACCAGGATCTTGCCGTCGCTGCTGACCAGGAAGGCGTACCCCATGCCGCTGAAGTTCAGCGAATTGATGATCTGCACCAGGGTCTGCAGGCCGAGGTCGCCGCCGACCACGCCGAGGGTCTTGCCGCCGGCGCGGGCCGGGGTGGCGACGGTCATGATCAACTGCTGCGTGGCGGCGTCGATGTAGGGCTCGGTCAGCGTCGTGCCACCGGCAGCCACGGCGTCCTTGTACCAGGGGCGCGTGCGTGGGTCGTAACCATCGGGCATGGCGCTGTTGGGGCGCATGGTGAACGCGCCGTCTTCCTGGCCCAGGTAGGTGAAGTTGAAGGTGTTGCGCAGGGTGTCCTGCTCCAGCAGCCCGGTGAGGTGTTCCGGGGAGCTGTCGCGGGCGAGGGTCTGGGCGGTGCTTTCGATCAGCAGCAGCCGGCCGCTCAGCCAGTTCTGGATATTGCTGGCGCTCACATCGCCCATCTCCCGCAGGTAATCCTCGAGGTCCTCGCGGATCGCGTTGCGCTGCAGGTAGTCGTTGTAGAGGGTGAAGAGGGCGAATGCCGAGAAAACAACAAGCGAAGCGGCCAGAAGGATCTTATGGCTGAATTTCAGGCTCTTGATCATGCTGCGTCGAGTCCGGAAGTAGTGGGATGCCAGAACGGCGTTGGTGCGGGCGACAGATCCGATGTCGCCGCGGGGCATTCGTCCCCGTGGTGTGAAACGAATGGCGCTTGCTCGGCGGATAGCCGCGCAGGCGTGGCCGGTACTCCCTTGTGCCGGCGGTGACGTTGGCCCGCTTGGGTTATTGGTTCTCGTGGGCCTCACCCTTGCTGTCGGCTCACCCGCTGGAAGCTTGAGGCAGGCGGACGAACGGTAGCGGTTGGGCGCTGGGCGCTCTGGGGTGGGTGTTTCAGTGGTGATACAGGGCGGGCTGTGCCCGCCTTTCGCGGATAAGATCCGCTCCTACGAAAGCGGGAGACCTGTAGGAGCGGATCTTATCCGCGATCGCGCGCGAAGCGCGCTCCCACAAAAAAGGCGCCCGAAGGCGCCTTTTTCGTTTCCACTGAAAATCAGATGCGGAAGCTGTCCACCAGATGACGCAGGCGGCCTGCCTGGTTCTCCAGGTCAGCACAGGCGCGCAGGGTAGCCTGCAGGTTTTCCACGCCTTCCTGGTTCAGGGTGTTGATCTCGGTGATGTCCATGTTCAGCGAGTCGACCACCGCGGTCTGTTCCTCGGTGGCGGTGGCGACCGACTGGTTCATCGAGTCGATCTCGCCGATACGGTGAGTCACGCTGGCCAGGCGCTCGCCAGCACGGTTGGCGATCTCCACGCTTTCCAGGCTGTAGCGCTGGCTTTCGGTCATGGTGTCCACCGCTTCGCGGGCGCCGACCTGCAGCTCTTCGATCATCTTCTGGATTTCCTGCGCGGATTCCTGGGCGCGGTGCGCCAGGTTGCGCACTTCATCCGCGACCACCGCGAAGCCACGACCGGCTTCACCGGCGCGGGCGGCTTCGATGGCGGCGTTCAGGGCCAGCAGGTTGGTCTGCTCGGAGATGCCTTTGATCACCTCCAGAATCTGCCCGATGTTCACCGTGCGGCTGTTCAGTGCCTCGATGTTGGCGCAGGCGGAGCTGATCTTGTCCGACAGCAGGTTCATCGCGCTGATGGTCTGCTCGACGACCTGGCGGCCATCGCCGGCCTGGTGCGAGGCATCGGTGGCGTGGTGCGAGGCGTCGGCGGCGTTACGGGCGATTTCCTGGGCGGCGGCGCCCAGCTCGTTGATCGCCGCAGCGACGCTGTTGGTGCGATTGGCTTGCTCGTCGGAGTTGCTCATGGACGAGTTGGAGGCATTCACCACCAGCTGCGAGACGTCGTGCAGGCTGCGCGCGGTGGAGGCCACTTCGCGGATCGACTCGTGGATACGCTCGACGAAGCGGTTGAAGGCGTTGGCCAGTACGCCGAACTCGTCGTTGCTGGCGACCTGCAGACGCTTGGTCAGATCGCCTTCGCCCTGGGCGATGTCCTGCATGGCACGGCCCATGTCGGTCAGCGGCGCCATCAGCACGCGGATCAGCATGCCCAGCAGGAAGAGGATCGCGACGATGGCGATCACGGTGGCGATGATGGCAGTGTTGCGGAAGTCGCTCAGCATCGCGTAGGCGGAGTCCTTGTTGAGCACCAGGGCGACGTACCAGGTGACTCCCGGCAGGCCTTTCACCGGCGTCATCGAGACCAGTTGCTCTTCACCCTTGATGCTGACTTCCTGCACGCCCGGCTGCACCTTCGGTGCGCCTTGCTGGTAGACCTCGCCGAGGGATTTGAAGATCAGGCTGCTGTCCGGGTGCAGGAGGATCTTGCCGGCATCGCTGACCAGGAAGGCATAGCCGTCGCCGTCGAACTTCAGCGAGTTGATGATCGCGGTGATGGTCTCCAGCTTCATGTCGCCAGCGGCCACACCCACCAGTTGGCCGTTGCGCATGACCGGCATCGACATGGCGAGGATCTGCTCGTTGGTGCCGGCATCCAGGAAGGGCTCGGTGACGATCAGCCGGCCGGCGGCCACGGCATCCTTGTACCAGCCGCGGGTGCGCGGGTCGTAGCCATCGGGCATCGGCGCATAGGGGCGCATGGTGAACACGCCGCTGGCGGCTTCACCCAGGTAGACCGATTCGAAGTTCTTCTGGAACACCGCCTGTTCCAGCACGTGCTGGATGCGCTCGGGCGTCGGCTCGCCGTCTGCCAACTGTGCGGCCTCGGCTTCCACCAACTGGATGCGGCCTTCCAGCCAGCTCTGGATGTTGCTGGCGGTCAGGCTGCCTACTTCGGACAGATAGGATTCGGTGTCGGAGTGGATCGCTTCGCGCTGGCGGAAGTCGTTGAAGAGGATGAAACAGGCGAAGGCGAAGGTGACCACGAGTGAGGCCGCCAGAAGAATCTTCTTGGCGAAGGACAGCGAGCGAAGCATCGGCAAAGCATCCTGCAAGTGAAACAAGGGGTAGGCAGGATGTATCGGCCGTCTACGACGGGACTTTAGGGCGAAAATGCGGAAATGGGCGCGGTGTCGCACCGCGCCCAAAGTGAACCGGAATTACAGGCCCAGTGCGGTCTGCACCTGGCTCATCAACGATCCGATCTTGGTGCCGATGGGAGTGGCAGCGGCAACGATCGCGATGGAGATGAGCCCGGCGATCACCGCGTACTCGATGGCCGTGGCGCCTTCCCGATCGGACAGGAAGGCATGCAGCCGCGAGTAGAGACGTTTCACTGAGTCGATCGTGCGTTCCATGTACGAGCCCTCCGGGCAGGAGACAGCGGCGTCGACGGAGCCGGTTTCCGGGCTCCGCGAACGTTTCGAATCAGGTGGGGGAGTTATGCACCGATGGCGGTCTTGATCGCCGTCATGAGTGCTCCGATACGGGTGCCGATCGGAGTTGCCGCGGTAAGTACCGCGATGGAAATAAGTCCCGCAATAACCGCATATTCGATGGCGGTTGCGCCTTCGCGATCGCGGATAAAAGAATTCACTTTGCTGAGGATATTCTTCGGAAGTTGTTTTACTGAGGTTTTGGATTTCATGGCCGTCGCTCCGTGCACGCCCGACTGCAAACAGGGCGATTGCCCTGACTTCATCGTCAGGCTAGGCGCAGCGTGGCCAAACGCAATTGGTCAAATAGCGCTAATACCAAAGTTATAGTCATGGCGGAGTAGAACTAACTGAGGATTGGAAATTTCCAGTTCGCATTTGACGCTATTACCGCAGCTACTAAATTCTGCTTTGGAACAAGCAGCGTCTGATTATCAGGAAAGATTCTTATCGAACTTTCCTTTGCAGCCGAAATAACAATAAAGGTCCCTGGGACTAACCCGGCAGGCAGCGATTTTCGAGGCGCCCGACCGGTGGGGCAACTTTCCCAATACCGCGCAAGGATGGTGTCATGAATAGCAAGGTGCTGATGGTATTCGCCGGGCTGTTGTTGGTATGCGCAGGGGTAGTGGGTTACCTCGGGCTCAAGGTCGGCAAGCCGGCCGCGCCGGCGGCGGGTGTGGTTCAGGAGGTGGCGCCGGCAGCGGTGGCCGAGGCCGACAAGCTGCAGCGGACCCCGGTGGTCGTGGCGGCGCGTGACCTGCCGGCGCTGGCGGTGATTGGCAAGGACGACCTCGCCGTCGAGCTGCTGCGCACCGCCCCCAGTGGCAGTTTCCCCAAACCTGAAGAGCTGATCGGCCAGCGCGTGTGGGTCGCGGTGCCGGCCGGCAGCATCATTTCCTCCTCCATCACCGAACCGGGCGGCCCGCTGGCGCGGACCATCCGCCCCGACGAACGCGCCATGGCCATCGCCGTAGACGAGGTCATCGGCGGCGGCGGGTTCGTCCTGCCGGGCGATTACGTCGACGTCATGCTCTTCGTCCAGGACCAGCAGACCGGCGAGCGCAATGTCAGCGCCCAGGTCGTGCTGCCCGGCGTCCGCGTGCTCACCTATGGCGAACAGATCGCCGTGGCGAAGGATGGCCAGGCCCGCAACGCCGGCGATCCCAAGGACCAGACGCCGCGCCCGCCGCGCACTGCCGTACTGGCCGTGCCAGCCGAGGCCACGTCGCGCCTGATGCTGGCCAGCCAGGCCGGCTCGTTGCGCCTGGCAGTGCGCAGCAAGGATGAAAAGCTGTACGAGAAGGAGCAGGAAGGACGCTACATCCAGGCCTCCCTGGGGATGAGCGGCAGCCAGCCGATCACCCTCGAACAACTGATCGGCAAGCCCCGCCCGGCACCCGCCACGCGCCAGGTTTCCGCGCCTGCGGTGAGCCAGGGCGTGGTGGTCTATCGCGGTACCGAAGTCACCCGTGAAGCACATTGAGCAAGGAGTGCATCGATGTCCAAGCGCTTCATTCTGTCCCTGACCGCTCTGCTGGCCTGCACCGCTCACTCCGCCGTGCAGGCGGTGCCGAGTGCCTGCGCGGGGCTCGCCGGACAACAGTTGAACCTCGACGTGGAGCAGGGCGCCCAGCGTGACCAGCAGCTCCCGGTACCGATCAAGCGCCTGGCCATCGGCGATCCGAACATCGCCGACGTGCAGGTGCTCGACAAGCGCGACTTCCTCATCACCGGCAAGGCCGAGGGGCTGACCAGCCTGCTGATCTGGACGACTTGCGGCGACCAGCCGATGCGCAGCGTAGTGCGTGTCGGCGCGCGCGCCATCGGTGATGTCGCTGGCGCAGCGGGCGGGCTGGCCGCCGGTCTGCCCAACCAGGTACAGACCGACGTGCGCTTCGTCGAGGTCAGCCGCAGCAAGCTCAAGCAGGCCAGCACCTCGCTGGTGCGCCAGGGTTCCAATACCTTCGTCCTCGGGGCTCCGGGAAGCCTGTCGAATATCGAGGTCAGCCCGCGCGGTGTGCTCGGCGATGCCACCACGACGATGGGCGGCAACGGCTTCAACATCATCTGGGGTGGCGGCAGCAGCAAATGGCTGGGCTTCATCAATGCACTGGAGGGCAGCGGCTTCGCCTACACCCTGGCACGGCCGAGCCTGGTGGCGACCAGCGGGCAGAGCGCGTCGTTCCTGGCGGGCGGCGAGTTCCCGATTCCGGTGCCCAACGGCGATAACGACACCATCACCATCGAGTACAAGGAATTCGGCGTGCGCCTGACCCTCACGCCGACGGTGATGAACGACAAGCGCATCTCCCTGAAGGTGGCGCCGGAAGTCAGCGAACTGGACTTCACCAGCGGCATCCGCACCAACAACATCGCGGTGCCGGCCCTGACCGTACGCCGCACCGATACCAGCGTGATGCTGGCCGACGGCGAGAGCTTCGTGATCAGCGGGCTGATCAGCAGCAACACCATCAGCAACATCGACAAGTTCCCGTTCCTGGGCAACATCCCGGTGCTCGGCGCCTTGTTCCGCTCCTCGAACCTGGACAAGGACGATCGCGAGCTGCTGATGATCGTCACCCCGCATCTGGTCCAGCCGCTGGCCGCCAACGCCGCGCTGCCCACCCTGCCGGGTGAAGGCCTGCGCAATTACGACCCCGGTTTCGGAGAGTTCTACTTCCTGGAAGACGGCCGGTTCGACCGGCGCAAGGCCAGCAGTGGGATGTCGCGCTGATGGATACCTACGAAGCGCTGACCCGCCAGAGAGCGGGCGGTAAACCAAAGGAAGGGAGCACGGGCATGAGTCAGACGTTTGTGGCGCTGGTCCAGCACCCCGGAGAGCAGGAGTGGCTGCAGAGCAGCCTGGCCAGCTGCGGGCAGGTCGTGCTGGCCAACAGCGGTACCCTGGAGGAATTGCTGGCGCTGCTGGACGTCACCGGCGCCACCGTATTGTTCACCAGCCTGAACAAGGCCAACCTGGTGGCGCAGAGCTCGCTCATCGAAGGGTTGGTGTCCGCGCGGCCACTGCTTTCGGTGGTCGCCGTGGGCGATGGCCTGGACAACCAACTGGTGCTGGCGGCGATGCGCGCCGGCGCCCGCGACTTCGTCACCTATGGCGCCCGTGCCAGCGAGCTGAGCGGCCTGATCCGCCGCCTGGGCGGCCGTCTGCCCACGGTGCCGGTGAGTGCTACCCAGCAGGGCGAACTGATCAGCCTGATCAGCGCCCGCCCGGACGCCGACGGTGCCTTCGTCGCCCTGCACCTGGCGCTGGCGCTGCAACGCCAGCCTGAACACCGGGTGCTGCTGGTGGACATCGGCCTGCCCACCGGCGAGGCCCTGGCCATCCTCGGCATGGAGCCCTCGTTCACCTTCGCCGACGCGATGCGCAACCTGCGCCGCCTCGACCAGACGCTGATCGACAGCGCCTTCACCCGGCACGAATCCGGCCTGCGGGTGCTCAGCCTGTCCGACGAACCCGGCGCCCTGGAGCGGGTGACCACGGCGGAGCTGTACCTGCTGCTGGGCAATCTGCGCGGTGCGTTCAGTCATATCGTGATCAACCTCACCGGTATCGCCGAGGGCGAGCTCAGTGGCCAACTGCTGATGCAGGCCAACCGCGTGCTGTGGTTGGTGGACCAGAGCGTGCCGTCCTGCAAGAAAGGCATGGAACGCCTGCGTCGCCTGCGCGAGCGCAATCCCTCGCTGCCGCGCATGGAACTGCTGGTCGAGCGCTACTGGCCGTCGGTGCCGCCCGACGCGGCGGCGCTGGGCAAGATGTTCGGCCTGGAACTCTTCGGGGTGCTGCCGGCCTCGCCGGAGGCGCGCCTGCGGGCGAAGAACCTCGGGCAGAGCCTGTTCGACCTGTCGCCGCGCGATCCGCTGACGGTCAAGTTGCGTGACCTGGCGGAAGGCCTGGGCGCAGGTGTCGGCGAGCGCCGCGGGCTGTTCGGCTGGATCGGCAAGGCGAAGGCGGCGCGGCCATGAGCCAGCTCTACAACGGTGGTGGCAGCGGCCACGGCGGGCGTCACGATCAGGACCTGCAGTCCCTGAAGATGCGCCTGCACCGCTACATCATCGACGAGATCGACGAAGACGGCATGAACCTGCTCGAAGGCGCGCGTCCCGCGGTGGCGCAGTACGTCTCCGAAAAGGTCTGCGAGTATGCCGCGCGCCGCCAGCTGGCGATTTCCCGCTACGAGCTGGACCGCCTCGCCGAAGAGGTGGTGGACGAGCTGACCGGTTTCGGTCCGCTGGAGATCCTGCTGCGCGACCCCGGTATCTCGGAAATCCTGGTCAACGGGCCGAACCGTGTGTTCATCGAGCATGAGGGGCGCCTGTACCAGAGTGACCTGCGCTTCATCGACGACCATCATGTGCAGCGCGTCATCCAGCGCATCCTCGCGCCGCTGGGCCGGCGCCTGGATGAGTCCAGCCCGATGGTGGACGCGCGCCTGCCCGACGGCAGCCGGGTCAACGCGATCATCCCGCCGGTGGCGCTGGACGGCCCCTGCCTGTCGATCCGCAAATTCAGCAAGGAGCTGCTCAAGAGCGGCGACCTGCTGGCCTACCAGAGCGTCGACGAAGCCATGCTGGCGTTTCTCCGCCAGGCGGTGGCGAGCCGCTGCAACATCCTCATCAGCGGCGGCACCGGCACCGGCAAGACCACACTGCTCAATGTGATGAGCAGCTTCATCGACGAGCGCGAGCGCATCGTCACCATCGAGGACACCGCCGAGCTGCAACTGGGCCACGACCATGTGGTACGCCTGGAGACCCGTCCGCCGAACGCCGAAGGCTACGGCGAGGTCAGCGCCCGCGACCTGATCCGCAACGCCCTGCGGATGCGTCCGGACCGCATCATCCTTGGCGAGATCCGCGGCGTCGAAGTGCTCGACGTGCTGCAGGCGATGAACACCGGTCACGACGGCTCGATGAGCACCGTGCACGCCAACTCCGCGATGGATTCCCTGTTGCGCCTGGAGATGCTGGTCGGCCTCACCGGCCAGCGCGTGCCGGAGCAGACCCTGCGGCAGATGCTCTGCTCGGCGCTGGACATCGTGGTGCAGATCACCCGCCTGTCCAACGGCCGGCGTTGCATCAGCGAAATCATCGAAGTGCTGGAGGTGCGCGACGGTGTCTACGTCACCAACTCCCTGTTCAGCCTCGACCGGCGCGGCAGCGGGCAGTTTGTCCGCACGGCCCAGCCGAGCGGCCTGAAATTCCGCCAGGTGCTGATGTGAACGGCGCGCTGTGGCTGATCCTGGCGAGTCTGTCGCTGGCGGCGGTCGGCGTCGTGCTCAGCGCCATGAGCTGGCGCGCGCGGCACAACGAGCAGGTGATGCGCCGGCTGAGCGGCGAGCCGATCACCCAGGGCGGCCGCGGGCGCAGCAGCCACTGGCTGGCGCGGCGCATGCGCCGTGCCGGCATCGCCGACATGCGCGGCTGGCTGCTGGGCGCCGGCCTCGCGGCGGTGCTGCTGGGATTGTTCGGGGAGCGCATCTACGGCGCTCTCGGTGTGCTGTGTGGCGTGGGCTTGGCGGTGCTGGGCTTCCACTTCCTGCTCAACGTCCTCTACCAGCGCCGGTTGCAGAAGATGATCCGGCAGATGCCCAACTTCCTCGACCAGGTGGTGCGCAGCCTGCACTCCGGCCGCACCCTGGGTGATTCCATCGGCCAGGCCGTCAGCAGCGCGGACGACCCGCTGCGGGAGATCTTCTCGCTGGTCAACAACCACGTACTGCTCGGTATCAGCCTGCCCGAGGCGCTGCAGGAAGTCGCCGAGCTGTACGACGTGGAGGAGCTGCACGTGTTCTCCCTGGGCGTTGCGGTGAACCATCGCTACGGCGGAAACACCACCGAGCTGCTGGAAAACATCATCAAGGTGATCCACGAGCGGGAAAAACTCAGCCGCCAACTGCGCGCCATGACCGGCGAGACGCGCCTGAGCGCCCTGGTGCTGGCGGTGCTGCCGATCAGCCTGGGCGGCTACATCCTGTTCACCAACCCGGGCTACCTGATGAACATGTGGCTCGACGGCGGCGGCCGCTGGATGCTGCTGACGTCCCTTGGGCTGCAGGTGCTGGGCGTCTACACGCTCTGGCGCATGCTCAAGAGCATATGAGGAGTTCGCCATGCCACTGATGTACGGCCTGATGGCGCTGATCCTGCTGCTGGCGGCGATTCTGCTGATGCTCTCGCAGAGCCGCGCGGCGGGGCGCGAACAACGCCTGATCGAGCAGCGCCTGGGTGGCGATCCGCTGCCACGCGCCGGCAACCGCCTGGCGGGCTTCTTCGATCGCCTGGGGGGCAGCGGCCTGGGCAAGCGCCTGCACCTGCGCGACGAGGAAGTCCGCGTGCTGTTGCACCAGGCCGGTTGGGGCGGCAGCACGCCGCGCAGCGTCTACCTGCTGTCGCTGGTCGTTTGCCCGTTCCTGCTGATGGGTATCGTCGTGGTGTACCTGGCGATGCCCGGCAACGCCGGCACCTCGCCGGTCGTGCCGCTGCTGTTCGCCGCGGGCATCGGCTTCCTGCTGCCCAAGCGCGTGCTGGCCTACGTCGCCGAGAAGCGCCGGCTGCGCCTGGCCGAGGAAGTGATCCTGTTCATCCAGCTGATCCGCATCCTCTTCGACTCCGGCCTCACCGTGGAGCAGAGCCTGCGCGTGGTCTGCCGGGAAGGGCAGAACATCGTCCCGGTCCTCGCCTCGGAGCTCGAGACGGTGCTGGGACATACCGACAGCGGCCTGGACCTGGCCGAAGAACTGGAGCAACTGAGCCGCCGCCTGGTGGTGAGCGAGCTGACCGACTGCTGCAACGTGCTGCGCCAGATGGTGCGCCAGGGCGGCAGCGCGCGCAGCTCGTTGCAGACGCTCAAGCAATTGTTCGAGGACCGCCGCCTGACTGCCTTGCAGGAAAAGGTCAGCAAGCTGTCGGCGAAGATGAGCCTGGTGATGATGGTGCTGTTGTTCCCGGCACTGCTGATCATCCTCGCCGGGCCCGGCTTCCTCGCCATTACCAAGGCCATGGGGGGTATGGGATGAGAAACGCATGCGTGATCGGTCTGCTGAGCCTGGCGCTCGGCGGCTGCGCCAACCTCGGGCCGCTGGGCGGAAACCAGGTCGGCCAGGCCTGTAGCGAGAACCTGGGGCAGTCCGTGGAGCTGCAGCTCAACCTTGCGCGGGAGATGCTCGACAACGGGCGCGCCCATGCCGCGCTGGCCAACCTCGACATGCTGCCGCAGGACTCGCTGGAAGTGCGCGAAAGCCGGGCGCTGGCCTTGCGGCGCATCGGCGATCCACGGGCGCTGGTGGAGTATCGGAACCTGCTCAATACCTGCAAGGCGGCCGAGGCCCACCACGGCCTGGGACAGATTGCGATGCGTGGCGGCAATACCGTCCGCGCCGAGGAAGAGCTGGGCGAGGCGGCGCGCCTGCGTCCCACCGACAGCGCGTTCCGCAACGACCTCGGTTACGCGCTGATGCGCAGCGGTGCGCTGGAGCGCGCGCGTTTCGAGTTCATCACGGCGATGGAGCTGGATGATCACGACAAGCTGTCGGCCACCAATCTGCTCAGCCTGCTGTACCTGCAGGACGATGACCGCCAGGCAAAAAGCCTGATTCAAAGCGTCGGGCTGAGCGCCGATCAGGTGCGCGCGGCGCGTGATCAGGCGGATTCGCTGCGGCCGGCCGCCCATGCGCCGGTCCAGCCGGAAAGCGTGAGCTACGTGGATGAGCCGCGCGACACGCCGCACGCGGATTCGATGGCGTCGGCGCCCGCCGAGGCGCGCGACGCCAAGCTGCTGGTCAATGCCCGCTGAGTCGGGCAGGGAGGATGTGATGAAGGCATGGATTCTGGCTGGCGCGCTGCTGGCGGCTCCGCTGTTGTCGTCAGCCGCCGAGCGCGCGGCGACACCCGCTCCGCAGGGCACCGTGGCCCGCGACCAGCAGGAAGTGCTCACCTGGCTGGAGCTGCAATCCAGCGGGCGCGCCGCGTCGGCCAATCGCCAGAGCGCGACGCCGGCCGAGCGTGACCGCGCTTATCAACGCTACCTGAAGAGCTATACCCGCGAGATTCCCGAGTATCTGCTCCAGGACAACGACTTCAGCACAGGCAGCAAGTAAGCCTGCGGGAGCGTGCCATGGGACGCGAACGGCAGCGGGGCGCAATTGGTGTGATGGCGGCGGTCACGCTGCTGCTCGCGCTGATCTGCCTGGCACTGGTGGTGGACACCGGGCGCCTGTATTTCGAGCAGCGCAAGTTGCAGCGCGTCGCCGACATGGCCGCGCTGGAAGCAGCGTCTCAGAGCGGCATGTGTGGTTCGCAGCTGGCGGGGGACGTCCAGGGCTACGTCACCGCGAGCGCGGCGAAGAACGGTTTCGTCCCGGCCACCGGCGATACCCTGGTGGGGACGCTGGGCAGTGTCGCTTTCGATGGCGGGTACGGCGCGGCATCGTCGCGCCGGTTCTTCACCGCCGGCGGCGATCCGGCGGACTCCGTACGCGTGCAGGCATCCCACACAGTGCCGTCCAGCCTGATACTGAATGTCGCCAGCCTGTTCAGCGGGGCCACCACCAATACCGTGATCAGCGCCCAGGCGGTGGCGCGGCGCACGGCGTTGGCGGGGATTTCCGCGGGCAGTGGCGTGCTGAGCCTGGACTCGACCAATTCGCCGCTGCTCAACGCGCTGCTGGGTGGCCTGTTGGGCACCACCGTCAACCTCGACCTGGTCACCTACCAGGGCATCGCCGGCGCCAACGTGTCGCTGCTCGCCCTCAGCCAGCAGCTCAAGGCGGCCGGCGTGAACCTCGAACTGGGCAAGATCGACAGCCTGCTGGGGGCCAACGTCACCGCGGCGCAATTGCTCCAGGCGATGATCAACGCCGCCGACGCCTCGCAACTGGCCGGGGTGAATACCTCGCTGCTGCGCACCGCATTGGCCAGCATCAACGTACCGACGGCCAACCTGACCCTGGGGCAGATTCTCAGCGTAGTGGCGCCGGACAGTGTGCGCGATACGGCGCTCAATGCAGGGGTCAATCTGCTGGACCTGCTGATGGCCACGGCGTTGGTGGCGAACAAGAACAACGCGGTGGACCTCGACCTGAAGGGTAAGAACATCGCCGGCGTGGTGCCGACGGTAAAACTGCGGGTCATCTCGCCACCCACCATCGCTATCGGCTATCCGGGCAAGGACAGCGCCGGCAACTGGCGCACCGTGGCGAAGAATGCCCAGGTTCAACTGGAGGTCGGCGTCAATGCCAACCTGCTGGGGCTGAACCTGGTGAAGCTGGCGCTGAACCTGAAGGTCGGTGTGGCGGAGGGGTATGCGGCGTTGGACAGCATTCAGTGCGGAGGTGTGGGCAAACCGGTGACAGTCAACGTGATGGCCAGACCCGGCGTGGCGAGCGCCAACCTCGATGCCGCTGTCAGCCTGCTTTCCGGAGCCAGCGGCAGCCTGGTGGGGGTGACCATCACCAACAGCGCGACCGGGGTGGACAGCAGCAGCACGTCGGCCGGTACTCAGTTCGCCATACCTGGAGAGCAATCGTTGAGTTTCACCGTGAACGGCCCGTCCGATCTGCCGAGTGTGGTGAAACGGGTGCAAAGCCCGCTGGGTTCGTCGCTGGGAGCAGGACTGACCAGTCTGGGGAACTCATTGAGCATCAAAATCAAGGCCGGCGGAAATTGCGACAACATCCTGAGCTGGCTGCTTTGTGCCCTGAGCGGCTTGGTCAGTTCCATCGCCCAGCTCGCACTCGATCTCACGGCGGGGTTGGGCACGCTGGTCAGCGCCCTTGGACAGCAGCTCATTGATCCGCTGTTGTCGTTGCTCGGCATCCAGACCGGCATCCTCGACGTACGCCTGATCGACCTCCAGACCGGCGGCGCGGAGCTGCTGATCTGAAGGCTGGCGCACGCGGTGCTCAGTGCACCGCGCTGCTTTGCGAGGAGGAGGGCGAGAGGGCGAGGGCGAGCTGGGTGCGGTTGTGCATGTGCATCAGCCGCAGCACCTGGGAGACATACAGCTTCACGGTGTTCTCGGTGATGCCCAGGTCGTAGGCGATCTGGTAGTTGGTCAGCCCCTTGCTCACCAGCCGCGCCACGGCCTGCTGGCGCGGCGACAACTTGTTGAACAGCGGGTTGTTCACCACCGGGGCGATCTGTTCGGCGCTGCTCGGTGCGTTCTCCGGCGTTTCCGCCTGCTCCTGCTTCAGCGCGCTGCTGGCCTGGCCGCCGCCGTGCACTTCGTACTTGATCTTGTGGATATCCCGCGAGATCGAGTTGAGCGATTCGGCGAGGTATTCCAGGCGCTGGTTGACGTGGCTCAGGCTCAGCTGGCTGCGGATGCGTTCGTGCAGCCGGGCCTCCAGGCGTTCCAGGCCCTTGAGCAGGTCCATGGGCGCCACCGGCTTCTGGTAGTAGTCGGCGACGCCGACGCGCATGGCCTCGATCACTTCCTGGCTGCCTTGCTGGCCGGTGAGGATGATGGTTTCGAAGAAGCGACTGGCGCCGGCGATTTCCTTGAGCGCCTCGACCACGCGGATGCCGTTGTCGCGGCCCAGGCCCAGGTCGCAGATCACCAGGCCGATCGAGGTGTCGTCGCGGAACTGCTGGAGGGCGCCGTCCTTGCTGTCGCTGGTCAGGCAGCGATAGCCGCTGTTTTCCAGCAGTTCGGCAAGTTCGGCGGTGACCTGGGGCTCGTCGTCGATGACCAGCACACTGAAACGACGATTGGCCGTTTTATCCATGACTGCACGCTCCGTGAGTTAGTACACATCCATTGTTTTTATCGTCCGGCTGTTCAATATCCTGAGCCGGAACCTGCACCGAAGTGACAGGTGGTATTAACCCATAGCATATAGTCGTTAAGTTTGAATCGTGCCAATGGCGAGTGTCATTTACTGGACGATCGAAATATACGTCAGAAGACCGGCGAATAGCGCGAATATGAAAGGAAATGACTTGTTCCTTGACGGTCTCAGTCTGGCTAATTGCGATTTGAAATTAGCCGGCAACTTGTCCGAATCAATCAAAAGTTTGCTGGCGAGCATCAGGACTACGCAGACCAGGCTGGCCAGTGCCAGGGTGTACAGCACGGTCAGCGGATCGCTGGCCAGGCCCAGGGCCACCAGCAGCTTCACGTCCGCCGCCCCCAGCTTGCCGAGCCAGTACCCCGGCCCGGTGAGCGCCAGCGCCAGAACGGCCGCCCCCAGGGCATCCGCGGGCGAATGGCCGGTGAGACTGTGCCCGCACACCAGCAGGAAAACGGCCGCCGCCACGCCCCCGCCGAGGGTCAGCAGGTTGCTTACGCGCAGGCGCGTGAGGTCCTGGTAGCCGCACAGGCCACACCAGGCGAGGAGGAGCAGTTCGAGCGGCATCGACAACATCCTTATCCCTCGATCAGGGGCTCAGTGGCTCATCGTTTTTGTAAGTTATTTCCTACAATTACCCCGTATTGCAAATTAAGCCAGGTATTCGGGGTAATTGGCTCGAAACGTTATACCGAATGGTCATGCGGTGAATTTCCGTGGAGCGCCTAGTATTGCTCATGAATGGCGCGTTTATCCGACGGAGAGTTACTTCAGATATCGTCGCTGGCGCCGATAAGTTGAACGATCATTCAAGTGAAGTTGATCGAGGAGTTTCGTGGATGAACGGAGTCGGCGGACGCAAGGGGCAGAAAGGCACGGTGGCCATCGAGTTCGCTGGCGTCTTCGTGTTGTTCTTCGCGGTGCTCTACGGCTTGCTGGGTTACTGCGTGCCGCTCCTGATGCTGCAGGCGTTCAATGATGCAGCGGCGTCCGGTGCGCGCATCGCGGTGTCGGTCAATCCGAACGTGAGCGGCTACGCCACGGTGCTGCGCACAGCCGTCACCAACGAGGTCAACCAGCGCCTGAGCTGGATGCCGACGTCCTGGCGCAACGGCTGCTACAGCGGCCAGTTCCTCGACACCCCGACCACCGAGACCGTGAATGGCCGCAACTACACGCGGGTGCGTGTCTGCGTGAACTACCCCTACTCCACGTCTCCCATCGTGCCGCTACTGACGTTGCCGGGAATCGGCACCGTACCGCAGCTACCCGCCGTGCTGACCGGCCAGGCCAGCGTCCTGCTCTGAGGAATGCGATGTTCGACTTCTTCCGTTCCCGGAGTATCCAGGGCGAGCCAGCGCAGAACTCGCCACCCAGCCGTCCGCTGGCAGCCCGTCGCCGGCCCCAGGTGGCGCCGGCGGAGACGAGCGCTCCGGCCATCGAGAACTGGGATATCTGGCTGGAACTGGACAGCCATGACCGCGTGGTGGCCCGAGGTGGCGGGATGGTGCACCGGCTGTTGCCGCCTGCGCGCGGCAACAGCGAGCTGCCCACGCTCACCGACCATCTCGACCGCCGGGCGCCCGGCGGCTCGCCGCTGGCCAGCCTGCGCGGTGGCGAACGGGTCGACCTGGTACTGCGCAGCACCGGCGACCTGCCGTTGGTATGCCGCTTCCAGGCGCTGTTGCAGCCCAATGAACATTGCCTGCTGCTGGGCACCGACATCTCCGACCTCAACTGGCAGTCCGACAGCCAGCAGCACAAGCTGCAATGCCTGAACCTCAGCAAATTGCTCCTGGCCCGCTTGCGGCATAGCTCGCAACGGCGTCTGAGCGAGGCGGTGGGGGAGGTGCTGGAAGCTTTCTGCAGCAGCTTCCACATGCGTTCCATGGCGCTCTTGCTGGAGTCGGCCGATGGCGTGCGGGTTTTCGCCTGCCATGTTCAGCCGGGGCTCGACAGTCTCCTGCGCGACGGCCTGGCGCTGCCCGACCAGGAACTGCGCGCGGCCAGTGGCGCCTGCCTGCTGGGCATCGATGAGCGGCGTTCGGACCTGCTCGAATCGCTGTGCTGCGACCGCCTCTACCTGGTGCCGGCGCCCGTGCGCGGCGGGCGCCTCGCCGGCCTGCTGGCCGAACCCGCGGATCACGCGCCGAACTGGCCGAGCCTGGCGCCCAGCGATTGGCAGTACCTGGCGGAGATCCTCGCCAACCTCGTGCACGAGCGCGCCGAACTCTACAGCCTGCGCGACAGCAGTCGGCGCCTGAGCCTGTTGCAGGACATGGTTGGCGGTGGCTGGTGGCGGCTGCGCGTCGATGAGGGTGTGTTCGAATTGTCCCCGGCGGTGTCCGCCAGCCTTGGCCTGCCGGCCGGGCAGAACCAGCTGGCGCTGGCCGACCTGTTGATTCAGCTGCACCCGGCCGATGCTGACGAACTCAGCCTGCGTCTGCGCCATCTGCAACCGGGCGGACGGCTGGTGCAGGATTTGCGCCTGCGCGGCGCGGCCACGCAGCAGACGCGCCGCTGGCTGCGCCTGCAAGGACGGATGCAGGCGCGCGCCGGCGATCAACTGATGGATGGCGTACTGCTGGATATCAGCGAGGGCAAGTTGCAGGAAGAGCAGGCGCTGGCCGCCCATGCCCGGCTGCGCAACCTGATCGACAGCGCGCCGGTGGTCATCTACGTGCAGCGTGTGGAAGAAGGCCACCTGATCCCCGAGTTCTACAGCGAGAATGCCAGCAACCTGCTGGGCCTCGATCTCCAGGGCCAGAGCTGGCAGGCACTGGCCGAACGCGTGCATCCCGAGGATCTGGAAACCTTCCTCGATCGCGGCCGCGAACTGCTGCGCGAGGGCAGGGTGCGTACCGAGTACCGGTTGCTCGATAGCGCGGGCGAATGGCACTGGCTGTACGACGAGGCCAAGCTGCTGCGCGATATCCAGGGCATTCCCCAGGAAGCCGTAGGGCTCTGGCTGGACGTTACCGAGCAGCATCTGGCGGCGCTGCAGATCGCCGAGAGCGAAGAACGCTACCGCGTGCTGGTGGAGGATTCACCCGCATTGATCTGCCGCTACGACCCGGACCTGCGACTCACCTTCATCAACCACACCTTCGCCCAGGTGCTCGGCGAGTCGGTGGAGGCGCTGCTTGGTCGGCGCCTGGACGAATGGCTGTCGGAGCAGGACTCCAGCGCCCTGCGCGCGCGCCTGGTGGACGGTGGCCGGACCACGTCCGATGACTCCTGGGAGCTGCGCTTCAGCCTGCCGGGCCAGCGCAATCTCTGGCTGATCTGGTCGGACCGTCCGCTGCCGGACGCCACTGGCCGCCTGCTGGAAGTCCAGGCCGTGGGCCGCGACAACACCGCCGTGCGCCACGCCCAGCAGCAACTGGCCCAGGGCGCCAAGATGGCCAGCCTGGGCGAGATGGTCAGCGGCATGGCCCACGAGATGAAGCAGCCGCTGCACGTCCTGCGCATGTCGCTGTACAACGCGCGGCAGAAGCTCGGCGACCAGGATTATCTGAAGGAGAAGCTGGAGCGCGCCGACGCGCAGATCGACCGGCTGTCGCGGGTCATCGGGCACATGGGGGTGTTCAGTCGCAAGTCGGAACTGGAGGCCGCGCCCTTCGATCCCTATGACGCCTGCGAGGGCGCACTGGCGCTGCTGGGCGAAAGCCTGACGCAACAGGGCATTTCCCTGGAATGCCGGGCGCCGGCGCAGCGCGTGGTGGTCCGCGGATATGCCGATCAGCTGGAGCAGGTGCTGATCAACCTGCTGGCCAACGCCCGCGACGCCTTGCTCGGCCGGGACACCGAAGGCGCGCGCTGGGTCGGAGTCTCGCAGGAGCCTTGCCTGGATACCGGCTGGGTCGAGGTCCATGTGCGCGACAACGCCGGTGGCATCGATGCGGCAGTGATGGAGCGGATCTTCGAGCCGTTCTTCACCACCAAGCCCGCCGGGAAGGGCACCGGCCTGGGGTTGTCGGTGAGCCACGACCTGATCCGCAACATGGGCGGCAGCCTGTCTGTGGATAACTTCAAGGGTGGCGCGCGCTTCGTCATCCGCTTGCCGCGCCAGGCCGAGAACGCCTGAGCTGCACCTGAGCGGCGGGTAATGCCGCGGAAATGAAAAACGCCTGCATGAGCAGGCGTTTTTCGTGGCAGCGGAAACTCAGCCGACGAAGCGCGACGACAGCCAGAACAGGCCGGCGGCCAGCGCCATCGAGGTGGGCAGGGTGAGGATCCAGGCCATCAGGATGTTGCGCACGGTGCCACCCTGCAGGCCGCTGCGGTTGGCGACCATGGTGCCGGCCACCCCCGAAGACAGCACATGGGTCGTCGAGACCGGCAGGCTGTAGATGTTCGCCATGCCGATGGCGAGGGTCGCGGTGAGCTGGGCGCTGATGCCCTGGGCGTAACTCATGCCCTGCTTGCCGATTTTTTCGCCGACGGTGAGTACCACGCGCTTCCAGCCAACCATGGTGCCAATGCCTAGGGCCAGGGCCACCGCGATGATCACCCAGAACGGGGCGTATTCGGTGGTGCTGGTGAGGTCCTTGCGCAGCTTCTCGAGGTCCGCCTTCTCGCGCGATGGCAGCTCGGACAGCTTGCCGACCTTCTTCGCGGTGTCGTCCAGGCACAGCAGGTAGCGGCGAACCTGCACGCGCTCGTCGTCGGCCAGGTCGTTGTAGGTGGACACGCCGTGCAGGTCCTTCAGCAGGCCCTTGAGGGTCGCTTCGGTCTGCTTCGGCTCGCAACGGTACAGGTCCGGCATGTCGGTGTCGGCGGACTTGCCCAGCGCCAGCATCTCACCGAGGGTATCGGAGTGACGGTTGTAGAACTGCTGCAGGTGGACGGCGGCGTCGCGGGTGCGCTCGATCTGGTAGGTGGTGCTGTTCAGGTCGAGGACGAACTTGGTCGGCACGATGCCGATCAGTACCAGCATGATCAGGCCGATGCCTTTCTGGCCGTCGTTGGAGCCGTGCACGAAGCTCACGGTCATGGCCGAGATCACCAGGACCAGGCGGTTCCAGAACGGCGGGTGCTTCTTCTCGTCGACGTCGCGGCGGGTTTCCGGCGTCTTGTGCATCTTCGACAGCGGGTACATCCACTTCAGGCCGATCAGCAGCGCGCCGGCGATCAGGAAGCCGGCCAGCGGCGAGAAGATCAGCGACAGGCCGATGTCGATGGCCTTGCCCCAGTTGATCCCGTCGGCCAGCGGCACGTCGGTAATCAGCGCGTTGGCCAGGCCAACGCCGAGGATCGAGCCGATCAGGGTATGGGAGCTGGACGCGGGGATGCCGAAGTACCAGGTGCCCAGGTTCCAGGTGATGGCGGCGGCAAGCAGGGAGAACACCATGGCCAGGCCGTGGCCGGTGTTCACGTTGATCAGCAGCTCCACCGGCAGCAGGTGGACGATGGCGTAGGCGACGCCGACGCCGCCGAGCAATACGCCGAGGAAGTTGAAGATGCCGGAGAGGATCACCGCGCGGTACGGGGACATGGCCTTGGTATAGATGACCGTGGCCACCGCGTTGGCGGTGTCGTGGAAGCCGTTGATGAACTCGAAGGCAAGGACGAATGCGAGGGCCAGCACGAGGCTGACACTCACCCAGACATCGAGGCCGCTGAAGAGATCGAACATGAAAATTCTATGACCGGTCGGAGACGGGGCGGCGATTATGCCAGAAGCGTGAGTCACCGTATTCAGGCTGAAACGGTTTCTCGAATTTGCGCGACGCCACGTCGCACGGCGCTTTCAGGCAGGGTGGAAAAAGTTTGCAATGCTTCCACGCCGGGCTGCCGGCCCGTCGAATGAGTATTTTGCAGGTCAGCGTGCGTACTCCCCCACGGAGCAGCGCTTTCCTCCGACGGTGGTCTTCTCACGGAAAACCAGGGCCGGGGAGCCGTACCTACGATTTGAAGGAAGCGGCTTCCTGTTCCTTTTTCAGTCGTTGTTCTTCGATCTTTTCCAGTTCCCGGTCGAAAGCCTTGTCCAGCAGGTTGCGGCGCTTGCGCCACGGCTTCTTCTCGGGGTCAGGCTGGGCGGCGTAGAGGGTCACTTCGCCGCCATACACGTCCTTGTAGCGTTGCTCCTGGCGCTCCAGTTCCGCGCGCAGTTCGTCTTTGGTCACGGTCTGTCCTGATGACTTGAGGCTGTTGTCTGTTGACTGGCATGGGACGTCCGGCCTGGACGTCATCCTGGCAGTGTAGACGCTGGGTCAAGAGCTGCCGGGCCGGAAAACGGCGCGGATTATAACCTTTCGTGGGGGGAGGCCGGTCGATGATCGCCGACGGACGGCAACGCGCGAGTCGATTCGTGGGGTGGAACCCCCCTCAGCCGGTACGGCTGAGGTTCAGTTCGCCGATCTTTTCCAGGCGGGCGCGGACGATGTTGCGGCTGATGCCCAGCAGGCGACCGGTCTGCAACTGGTTGCCGTGGCAGAAGTGGTAGGCGGTGCGGAACAGCACTTCTTCCACGTGCTCGTAGAGGTCGGGCTTGTTGCTTTCGAACAGCTCCAGCAGCGCCTGCTCCAGGGTCGCCTCGACGCGTGGCGCCAGGGCGTGGGGGCTGTGTTCGTGGCGCAACAGGTCGTGACGCGGCGCCGACGGCAGCTCGGCCAGTTGCAGGTCGCCCGGCTGCACCTGCTGGTTGCGGCACACCAGCAGGGCATGGTGGATGGCGTTCTCCAGCTCGCGGATGTTGCCGGGCCAGGTGTGGCCCAGCAGCTTGCGTTCGGCTTCCGCGCTGAGGCTGGCGCGGTTGTAGCCCAGGCGCTGGCAGTGTTCCTCGAGGAAGAATTCGGCCAGCGGCAGAATGTCGCCGGGGCGCTCGCGCAGCGGCGGCAGGCGGATGGTGGCGACGTGCAGGCGGTAGAACAGGTCCTCGCGGAAATGCCCGGCGACCACGGCGTCGGCCAGGTTGACGTTGGTCGCGGCGACTACCCGCACGTTGATCGGTACGGGGGTGCGCGACCCCAGGCGTACGACTTCGCGTTCCTGCAGCACGCGCAGCAGCTTGACCTGCATGTTCAGCGGCAGGTCGCCGATCTCGTCGAGGAACAGCGTGCCGCCGTTGGCCGCCTCGAACCAGCCGGCCTTGCTGCTGGTGGCGCCGGTGTAGGCGCCTTTTTCGTGGCCAAATAGCTCACTTTCCACCAGCGTTTCGGAAAAAGCGCCGCAGTTTACAGCCACAAAGGGGGCGGCGCCGCGTCGGCTGAGCTTGTGGATATGTCGTGCCACCAGCTCCTTGCCGGTGCCGGTCTCGCCGATGATCAACGCGTTGGCTTCGCTGGGCGCCAGGCGCTCGATGCGGTTGAGCAGTTCCTGCGAGCGTGGGTCCTTGAACACCAGCACCGTGGCGCGGACCGACTTGGTTTGCTCGCGGGCATTGGGAAGGGTCAACAGCGACATGGTGGGTTCCTGGCGTACCGAATGAGTGGCATCGCCATACTGCGGCATTTTTGTTATTTCAAAAAATTATCAATTAGAATTTATATATAACTTTTATGCTTGATCAGGGGCGAGCGGTGTTCACAGGGATTTCCGCAGGGCCTGGGGATATGTGCTGCGGGCCTCGCGAATGCTGGGCTGCGAGCTACGCTCAGAGTGGAAATTTCATCCTGGGAGACCACTCCATGACCATCGTTCGAATTCCGCTGCTCGCCCTCGCTCTGCTCTTCTCGGCGCAAGGCTTCGCGGCCACCGCCGCGCAGACCGCGCAGCAGGAAAAGATGAAGACCTGCAACGCCGATGCGACCACCAAGGCGCTCAAGGGTGAAGAGCGCAAGGCGTTCATGAGCACTTGCCTCAAGGCCGGTGGCGGGGACACCAAGAAAATGACCCCGCAGCAGGAGAAGATGAAGTCCTGCAATGCCGATGCGACCACCAAGGCGCTCAAGGGTGATGAACGCAAGGCGTTCATGAGCACCTGCCTGAAAAAGTGACGATGGTGCGCGGCAGTGCCGCGAGGAACGACAAGGGCAGCCCATGGCTGCCCTTTTTCATTGTGGAAGCTGTCGCCCTAGAGCCCGGAAAATACCAGCCAGGCCGTGACCAGGGCGTAAAGGACGATCACCGCATCCGTGCGCAGGGCGGGCGGGACTCGCCGGATGACGTTCATTTCTTCGCCACTGCGGACCAGAAGCCCTGCGCGTTGCGGAAGGGCTGGCGGGCCATCTGTTCGGGGCGGGTGATGCCATCGGCCAGCAGGGCGTTGACGAGGGCGGAAAAGGACTTGGCGCTGTAGCTCATGATCGGGCTCCCGATGCTTTCTCTCCTTGGGTGGAGCTATGAAAACACCGGGGTCGTCATCGACGGAAATGGATCGTCTTACTGATGACCATCGATGAAATTGATGGAAGGCCAGGTCAGCTCCAGTTGGCTTGCGAAGTGCCGCGGCTCGCCGCTCAGCGGGTCGATGAAGTCCAACTGGCGGGCGAGCAGCTTCAGCGGGCGGTCGTAGTCTTCCGGCGGTCGCTGGTCGCGTGGCGGCAGCGTGGGATAGAGCGGATCGAAGCACAGCGCCGCGCCCAGCGCCGACATGTGCACGCGCAACTGGTGGCGTTTGCCGCTGACCGGCTTCAGGCCGTAGCGCCACAGCTCGCCGCGTTTCTCCAGGACCTCGATGCGGGTTTCGCTGTTGGGAGGACCGTCCGCTTCCTGCATGCGGATGAAGGGATCGCCTTCGACCAGTCGCGAGCGATGCACCAGGGGAAACTCCAGCTGCGGCAAGGCGGGGGCGATGGCTTCGTACTGCTTCTGAATACGCCGCTCGCGGAACAGCGCCTGGTAGGCGTCGCGGTTGTCCGGATTGGCGGAGAACAGCACCAGTCCGGCGGTGAGCCGGTCGATCCGGTGCAAGGGCACCAGCAACGGGTTGTCCAGGCGCCTGGCGAGACGCGCCAGCAGGGTTTCTTCCACGTACTGCCCGGCAGGTGTCACCGGGAGGAAGTGCGGCTTGTCGGCGACGACCAGGTCGGCGTCGGCGTACAGGATGCTTTCCTGGAAGGGGATCGGCGTCTCCTGCGGCACCTCGCGGAAATAATGGATACGCAGTGCTTCCCGATACGGGTGCTCGGGGCCGATGGGCTGACCGTCGCTGTCCAGCACCTTGCCCCGGGCCATGCGGTCGAGCCAGGTGGCGCGGTCGACGGCCGGGAAGCGCGCGCAGAGGCAGTCCAGCACCGTTGCCCAGGGGCCGGCGGGCAGGTGCAGGGTGCTGGCGCGTTGCTGGGCGGCGGAGAAGCGTGGGCTGGACATCGGAAGCGGTGACCGGAATTCGACAGGCTGCGCATTAGGCCGCAGCGGCGCGGCGGTCGTCAAAGCCGCCACGACTTCCGGTCTGTTCATGGGTAGTTCTCACGCGGGAATCGGGTTGATTTCCACCGTGATGTGGGCGAGTTCCTCGTGCACCTGCAGGCGCTGGCGCACCAGCTCGGGCGTCAGGGCGCCGTCGCTGGCCAGGCTGAGGATGCAGGCGTAGCGCGACTTGCCCACGCGCCACAGGTGCAGGTCGGTGATGCGCGCCGGCTGCGGCAGCTCGGCGACCACTTCGCGGATTTCCTCCACTACCGGGTCGTTCATCTCCGCGTCCAGCAGCACGCGGCTGCTCTGCTTGAGCAGGCCGACCGACCAGGCCGCCACCAGCACCGCACCGACGATGCCCATCAGCGGGTCGAGCCAGGAGGCGCCCCATAGCCAGCCGCCGATCAGCGCGACGATTGCTGCCACCGATGTGGCGGCGTCGGCGATCACATGCAGGTAGGCGGCGCGCAGGTTCAGGTCGTCACCGTGATGGTGATCGTGCCCATGGTGGTGATCGTGGTCATGCCCGTGATCGTGGTGCGGGTGGTCGCCGCGCAGCAGCCACGCACAGGCCAGGTTCACCAGCAGGCCGAGGACGGCAATGGCGATGGCCTGCTCATAATGGATCGGCGAAGGTGAGAGCAGCCGCGCCACGGACTCGAACATCATCAGCGCCGCCACGCCCAACAGCAGGATGGCGCTGGTGTAGCTGGCCAGTACCTCGATCTTGAACGTGCCGAAGGCGAAGCGCGCATCGCCGGTGAAGCGTCGTGCGGCGACATAGGCGAAGAACGCCAGGCCTAGGGCCAGGGCGTGGGAGCTCATGTGCCAGCCGTCGGCGAGCAGGGCCATGGAGTTGAAGATCCAGCCGCCGGCGATCTCCACCACCATCATCACCACTGTCAACAACGCGGCGCGCAAGGTATTGCGTTCGGCCAGCGGATTGCCTTCGTGGAACTGATGATCGTGCCGGCCGTCTTGCGGGTGTACTGCGTGCTGCATGATGATGATCCGAAAGATGAGCCTGGATACTATACCCCAGTATACCTTTGGAGTTTTGCCGTGGGACATACCATCAAGGACCAGAAGAAGCTGCTGACCCGTGTGCGCCGCATCAAGGGGCAGAGCGAGGCGCTGGAGCGGGCATTGGAGGCGGGCAGCGAATGTGCGGCGATCCTGCAGCAGATCGCCGCCATCCGTGGCGCGGTGAACGGCCTGATGGCCGAGGTGCTCGAAGGCCACCTGCGCGACCACCTGGGCGCCGAAGACCGTACGGCGGCGCAGCGCCACGAGGACCTGGAACAGGTCATGGGTGTGCTGCGCTCCTATCTCAAGTAATTCGGGTCAGTCGGACAGGCGCACCGCCAGTTCGTCGGCTTCCTCGGTCCAGTCCGAATCCTGCTGCAGCGCTTCACGCAGGAACTGCGCCTGGGCCTTGTTCCAGAAGGGCGCATCCGGGAGCTTCTGCCCCTCGACCAGGCGGTGGCTGTCGAGGAAGGCGTCGATGTCTTTCCGGTCATTGGGCAGGCCCAGTTGCTTGAACAGGGCGCCGAGGCTGTGCTGGCTGGTATCCATGTGAACCTCCTTGAACAAAAGGGTGCGCCGCCGGGGCGCAATACGAAGGTGGCTGCGGCGATGCAACAACTATAGGAGCATCCGCCGACGGGCAAGGTTCGCATTGGCAAGTCGGGCGGAAATAGATAGCCTGCTTTCAATCACATCCGTCACCCGTGTCGCTACCCACCGCCAGGCCTGTCCATGAGCTCGTCCGAGCAGCGAACTGCCTCCGTTACCCTGCGAATCCTCGCCACCGTTGTCTTTACCTTCATCCTGTTCCTGAGCATCGGGCTGCTGCTGCCAGTCTTGCCCGGTTTCGTCCATGAAGGCCTGGGTTATTCCACCGTGGTCGCCGGCGTGGTGATCGGCTTGCAGTACATCGCCACGCTGGTTTCCCGGCCGCTGGCGGGATACCTGACCGATACCCATGGCGCCAAGCGCGCGGTCCTGCAGGGGCTGGGCGTGCTCGGCATGGCCGGCGTGCTGGTGCTGCTGGCGACCAGCGTCGAGGCGTGGCCGCTGCTGAGTCTGGTGCTGCTGCTCGGCAGTCGTCTGCTGTTCGGGCTGGCCCAGGGGCTGCTGGGGATCGGCACGGCGAGCTGGGGTATTGCCCTGGTTGGCACGCAGAACACCGCCAAGGTGATCTCCTGGAACGGCATCGTCAGTTACGGCGGCATCGCCATCGGGGCGCCGCTGGGCGTCACCATGTCCGCCTCGCTGGGGTTGTGGAGCCTGGGCGTGAGTGTGCTGGCGCTTACCGCGCTGGGCTGGCTGGCCGCCCGTGGCCGCGCGGAAGTGCCGATCATCAGTGGCACGCGCATGGCCTTCCATGCGCTGCTCGGCCGCGTGCTGCCCTACGGGCTGTGCGTGATGCTCGGCTCCATCGGTTTCGGCACCCTGGCCACCTTCATCACCCTGTATTACGGCAGCCAGGGCTGGGCCGACCCGGCCTGGTGCCTGACCGCCTTCGGCGTCTGTTTCGTCGGCGCGCGGCTGATCTTCTCAGGTGCGGTCAATCGCTTCGGCGGCTTTGCCGTCGCGGTGGTCTGCCTCGGTGTGGAGGTTCTCGGCCTGCTGCTGCTCTGGCAGGCGCCGGGGCCGGGCTTCGCGCTGCTGGGCGCGGCGCTCACCGGCTGTGGCTTGTCGTTGGTCTATCCGTCGCTGGGCGTCGAGGCCGTACTGCGCATTCCGGCCAGCAGCCGCAGCGCCGGGCTGGGCGCCTATGCGCTGTTCTTCGACCTGGCGATGGGCGTCGCCGGCCCGCTGATGGGGCTGGTCGCCGCCCGCCACGGCTACGCGTCGATCTTCCTGGTCGCCGCCGGGCTGGCGCTCTGCGGCTTCTTCATCTGCTTCGGCCTGCTGCGCTTCACCCGGCAGCAGCATGAAGAGCTGCCCAAGGATTGAGCCTACGCCCCGTGGGGATCAAACCGGCGGGAAGGCCTTGAAGGCCTCCAGTGTCTCGGCCTGTTCCGTCCAGTCGCGCACCGCCGGGTAGCTGTCCGCCGGAATGTCCTCCGAGTGCAGCAGCTGTACGAAGGTCCACGCCACCGCGATGCTCAGGCCGGCCTGGTCCAGCGGTGCGCCGATATCCAGCGACATCTCGCGCAGTTCGCTTTCCAGCCCCGCCAGCGCCGCGTGCAACTGCTGGTCGACCCGCTCCTGCCAGCTCGCCAGTTGCTTTTCCTCCGGCCGCTGCTGCTCGTAGTAGCGCTGCACGGCTTTCTCCATGACCGCCAGTGCCAGGGCCAGCAAGCGCGTGGTGCGCAGCCGCGCGGCCGGCTCGGCGGGCATCAGGCTGCGTCCCGCCTGATGCTCCAGCCAGTCGATGATCAGGGTGGAATCCATCAGCACCTCGCCATCGCCCAGCACCAGCGTCGGGGCCTTCACCACCGGATTGATGCCGCGGAACTCCTCGTAGGTTCGGAACACCGACAGGGACTGATGGCTGAACGGGATACCGAGCAGGCGCAGGCTGATCGCCACGCGGCGGACATAGGGGGAGTCAAGCATGCCGATCAAATGCGGAGGCTTCTGTTGCATGGGCGCATCCTGTTATTGGAGATTACATGGCGGGCGGCGCGGATTTGCGCGCGGTGCCCATGAATCTAGCGGCTTTGCCAGCCGGAAAATATCGACGATTAGTGACCGACTCGGTTAGGAAAACTTACATGAGCGCGTTGCCGCCGCTATCTGCCTTACGCAGCTTCGAGGCCGTCGCCCGGCTGGGGAGTGTGACGCTCGCCGCCAGCGAGCTGCACGTCACCCATTCGGCGGTCAGCCAGCAGGTGCGCCTGCTGGAGGGGCTGTTGGGCGTCACGCTGTTGCAGCGTGAAGGCCGGGGCCTACGCCTGAGCGAAGAGGGGCGGCTGTACGCCCTGCAGGTTCGCGGCGCCTTGCGCGACATCGCCGAGGCGACCCGCCTGGCGAAGGCGCGGCCGGGGGAGGACGAACTGGTGGTGGCGCTCACGCCATCCTTCGGCCAGAAATGGTTGCTGCCGCGCCTGCCCGGTTTTCGCGCGAGCCATCCCCGGTATCGCCTGCGCTTGCTGGCCAGCCTGGAAGTGATGGACCTGCGCCAGGGCCTGGCCGATGTTGCCATCCGCATCGGCCAGGGGCACTGGGAGGGCCTGGCTCAGCATCGCCTGTTCGAGGATGAGGTGGTGGTCGTCGCCGCGCCGGACTTCAATGGTGGGCGCCTACCGCAGACGCCCGAGGAAATCCTCCGCTGTCCCCGCGTCACCGGTTTCGAATCCTGGCTGGACTGGTGCCAGGCGGCGGGCGTGGCGGTGCCATTGGAGCCGGCGGAGTTCGTGGTCAACGATTCCAACCTGAGCATCGAGGCGGTGCGCATGGGGCAAGGTATCGGGCTTGAGCGGCGCAGCCTGGTGGCGGGCGCGCTGGCGCGTGGCGAGCTGGTGGCGCTGAGCGACCTGCGGGTGCCCTACGGATTCCCGTACTGGCTGGTGTGGCCGGAGCGCGAGGCAGCGCAGGCCAAGGTCGCGGCATTCGCCGGGTGGTTGGCGGGTGAGGTGGAGACGTACCTGCGCAGCATCGCCTGAGTCGGCGCGCTACCTGGGCCGGCACGTGCCGGCCCAGGTCTGCGTCAGAATGCCTCGTCGATGTAGTGGAACGGGTAATCCGGACTCTGGTACTTGCCGATCTTGCCGCGCCGGGGCAGCTTCACTTCCTCGCGCGGCACCTCCTTGTAGGGCACGTGCTTGAGGATGTGGCTGATGACATTCAGGCGCACGCGCTTCTTGTCCTCCGAGCGCGCCACGAACCAGGGCGCCCAGGGTGAGTCGGTGGAGGCGAACATCAGGTCGCGGGCGCGGGTGTAGTCATCCCAGCGGGTGAAGGACTTGATGTCCATCGGCGACAGCTTCCAGACCTTGCGGCCATCGGTGATACGGTCCTTCAGGCGGCGCGCCTGCTCTTCCGGGCTGACTTCGAGCCAGTACTTGAGCAGGATGATTCCGGACTCGGTCATCATCCGCTCGAACAGCGGTGTGACGGAGAGGAACTTGTCCGCCTGGTCCTCGGTGCAGAAGCCCATCACCCGCTCGACGCCGGCGCGGTTGTACCAGCTGCGGTCGAAGATCACCACTTCACCGGCGGCCGGCAGGTGCGACATGTAGCGTTGCACGTAGAGCTGGGATTTTTCCCGCTCGGTCGGGGCGGGCAGGGCGACGGTACGGAATACCCGCGGGCTGACACGCTCGGTGATGGCCTTGATGGTGCCGCCTTTGCCGGCGCCATCGCGGCCCTCGAAGATGATGCAGACCTTCAGGCCCTTGTGCACCACCCATTCCTGCAGCTTCACCAGTTCGACGGTGAGCGTGCGCAGATGCTCCTCGTAATCCTTGGTCTTCATCTTCCCGGTCGATTCGGCGGCCGGGATCTTTACCTTGCTCTTCTTGCCCATCACTTCCTCCTGGGTAAAAGCCCTGTGGCAATGAGCATAGCGGGTGGTTGCAATCGAGCAGGTTCGAATTCCGTGAGTAATTGCAGCATCGGAATGTTCGCCAAGCGGACTCTTGCCATTCCTACATCTTCGTCCGCGGAACACCGGCAAAGTCCTTCAGCTCGACGCTCCTTAAGCCCGCCGCAAGGTACCGCGAGCAACCTGTCGCAGTCCTATCGCCGCGAGCCCGTCATGCATCTGCGCTCCCTCCGAAACTCCGCCCACAAGGTGTTGGCCCTGGTCACCGCCCCCCACCTGCATTGGCAATGGTCACGCCTGCGGAAACTCCACCCGACGCTGCGCTCGTCCTACAAGGGACAGCTGGTTTCTGCACGGCGCCACCGCAAGACCTACCTCTGCCGACACTGGAGCATTGCCCGTCGCTTGCGCGCACTGCATGAGCATTACACGCGGCTTGAGCAATTACCTTCCGCCTGGGCCGAGCGCCTGTTCATCCACCAGGGCATCGCCTTGTGCGACGTGGAGCTGAAGGGAGGCGAGCGCCTGCACCTGTCGCTGGAACCCTCGGAGTTCGCCAAAGAGGGCGAACTGGGCCTGTTCCTGCGCGACGCGACTGGCGAGCGCCTGTACTCCGTGAGTTTCTGCCTGGGCAAGGGTTGCATCATGATCGGCGGGTTGCAGGGGCCGCGCCCGAGTGTCGAGGAAGGCACGGTCAAATGGCTGGGCAAGGAAATGCACGGCCTACGCCCGAAGAACCTGCTGATGTCGGCCTTGTACGAGTTGTCCAGGTGCATGGGCGGCCCGCGGATACTGGGTATCAGCGACGCGGCGCACAGCTGCTCGGACAAACTGCGTTCCAGCTACGACACCTTCTGGCTGGAACTGCGCGGGGAGTGCCATGAACGGCACTGGTATCGCCTGCCCGAGCACGAGCCCGCCCGTGATATTTCCGAGGTGAAGAGCCAGCGGCGCAGCGAGTTCCGTCGCCGCGAGGCGCTGCGCGATGCCGTGGTGGCCGATATCCGCCAGGCCTGGGCGCTCGCCGCGGCATCCGGAGCCGTTCGCTGACCGCGTAGGCGCCGTCGTAAAAAGCTATCCCGTTCGGTCCTTCTTTGGTGAAATGCCCGTCGTACTTCGCGGGCAACGGCTGCTCGCCCGATCCAGGAGACACGATGACCGAGCAGCGACTGACCCCCGGCCTGATGGTGATCCACGGCAACCATCCGGAAGCGCTGCGCGACCTGCTGGTGCAGTGGATGAGTCTGCATCCGCTGGCGCCGCTGGAAAACGAAGTCATCCTGGTGCAGAGCAACGGCATCGCCCAGTGGCTGAAGCTGGCGCTGGGGCGCGATGTGGAGGAGGGCGGCTGCGGCGTCACCGCCGCGCTGGACGTGCAACTCCCCGCGCAATTCCTCTGGCGTGCCTACCGCGGCGCGCTGGGCCGCGATGAAATCCCCGAAGTCTCGGTGCTCGACAAGGGCCCGCTGACCTGGCGCCTGATGCGCCTGCTGCCAACCCTGCTTGCGCGCGACGAATTCGCCACCCTGCAACGCTTCCTCGCCGACGATGCCGACCTGCGCAAGCGCCACCAGTTGGCCGAACGCCTGGCAGACCTGTTCGACCAGTACCAGGTCTACCGCGCGGATTGGCTGGAGGACTGGAGTTGCGGCGTGGACCAGTTGCGCCTGGCCAATGGCACCGTGAAGGAGCTGGAAGCCGACAACCGCTGGCAGGCCGCCCTGTGGCGCGCTCTGCTCGATGATGTCGGTGCCGAGGGGCTGGCTACCAGCCGTGCCGGCGTGCATGGCCGCTTTATCCAGAAACTCAAGTCCGCCGAGAACCCGCTGCCGGGATTGCCGCGCCGCGTGGTGGTCTTCGGTATCTCCGCGATGCCCGCGCAGACCGTCGAGGCGCTTGCCGTGCTGGCGCGCCACGCCCAGGTACTGCTCTGCGTGCACAACCCCTGCCGCCACCACTGGGCCGATATCGTCGCCGACAAGGACCTGCTGCGCCACGAGTACCGCCGCCAGCGTCGCCGTGCCGGCACGCCGGAACTGCTCAGCGACGACCAGCAGCACCAGTACGCTCAGCCACTGCTGGCCGCCTGGGGCAAGCAGGGCCGTGACTACATCAACCTGCTCGACCAGTACGACGATCCGGAAACCTACCGCGCACGCCTGGGTGCGGTGAGCAATGGGCGAATCGATCTGTTCAGCGAGGTCGAGCCGACCAACCTGCTTGGCCAACTGCAGGACGACATTCTCGAACTGCGGCCGATCAACGAAACCCGCGAACACTGGCCGGCGGTCGATCCGCAGGCTGACGACTCGGTGCGCTTCCACGTCGCCCACAGCGCCCAGCGCGAAGTGGAAATCCTCCACGACCAATTGCTCGCGCGCTTCGATGCCGACCCGACGTTGCGTCCGCGTGATGTCATCGTCATGGTCCCGGACATCAACCCCTACGCGCCGCACATCGAAGCCGTGTTCGGCCAGTTGCCCCGCGACGACAAGCGCTTTATCCCCTACACCCTGGCCGACCAGGGCCAGCGCGGCCGCGAGCCGCTGCTGGTGGCGCTGGAGCACCTGTTGCGCCTGCCCGACAGCCGTTTCGCCGTGAGCGAAATCCTCGACCTGCTGGACGTTGCCGCCGTGCGCGCGCGCTTTGGCCTGGCCGACGCCGACCTGCCGCTGCTGCGCCGCTGGATCGACGGCGCGGGGGTGCGCTGGGGGCTCGATGGCCAGCAGCGTGAGCGCCTCGGCCTGCCCGCCGCCGCCGAAGCCAACAGCTGGCGCTTCGGCCTGCGCCGCATGCTGCTGGGCTTTGCGGTGGGCGAGGGCGACGCTTTCCAGGGCATCCAGCCCTACGCGGAGATCGGCGGGCTCGACGCCGCCGCGCTCGGTCCCTTGGCCGGGCTGCTCGGCGCACTGGAGAAGGCATGCGATGCCCTCAGCGAAGACGCCGCCCCCGCCACCTGGGTGCAGCGCCTGCGCACCCTGCTGGAAGACTTCTTCCAGGTCACCGATGACCACGACGAGTTGCTGCGCCAGCAACTCCTGCAATTGCTCGAAGGCTGGCTGGAAACCTGCGGCCACGCCGGCTTCACCGATCCGCTGCCACTCTCGGTGGTGCGCGAGGCCTGGCTGAGCGGCCTGGACGCCGGAGGCCTGAACCAGCGCTTCCTCGCCGGTGCGGTGAGCTTCTGCACCCTGATGCCGATGCGTGCGATTCCCTTCCAGTTGGTTTGCCTGCTGGGCATGAACGACGGTGACTACCCGCGCCCGCAATCGCCGCTGGACTTCGACCTGATGCGCAACGACTACCGCCCCGGCGACCGCTCGCGCCGCGAGGATGACCGCTACCTGCTGCTCGAAGCGCTGCTTTCGGCGCGCCGCCAGCTCTATGTCAGTTGGGTTGGACGGAGCATTCGCGACAACACCGACCGGCCGCCCTCGGTGCTGATCGGCCAGTTGCGCGACCACCTTGCCGCTGGCTGGCAGCGTTCGGATGGCGGCGATCTGCTGCATGGCCTGACCCTGGAGCACCCGCTGCAACCGTTCAGCCGTGCCTATTTCGAGGCGCCTGCGGATCAGGGCATCGACGGCCTCTACACCTACGCCCGTGAGTGGCGCGACGTGCACCGCGAGCACGACAGCGCGACGGACGATGCGCCGTTGCCGCCGCCCGTACTGGATGCGCCCATCGGCCTGCGCGTGCTCGCCGATTTCCTTGCCAATCCGGTCGGCGCCTTCTTCCTGCAACGCCTCAAGGTGCGCTTCGCCGAGGAGCAACTGACCGGCCAGGATGAAGAGCCCTTCGAGCTGAACGGGCTGGATGTCTGGCAGTTGCAGTTCGAACTCTGCGAGCGCTTGCGCCCGTGGGTCGAGCAGCACTGGCAGGACGAGCAACTGGCTGCGCAACTCACCGGCCAGGTCGAACGCCTGCGCCGTGAAGGCCGGCTGCCGCTGGCGGCCTTCGGCGACTTCTCCGCCCAGGCGCTGGTGGCGCCGTTGCACGACTTGCTGTCGCGCTACCGCGAGCAGCTCGAACACTGGTCGCAGGTCGAGGACGAACAGCGCGAACTCAGCCACGAACATACCGGCATCGAACTGGCCGACTGGCTCGGTGGGCTGCGTCGCAACGCCGCCGGGAAACTCGCCAGCCTGCAACTGGTCAGCGGCAAGCTCCACGAAGGCAAGGGTTACAAATGGCATGGCCTGGTGCGCCCTTGGGTGCGCCACCTCGCGCTGCAACTGTGCGGCGATTCGGTGACCAGCGTGCTGGTCGGCCTGACTGGCACCCTGGAGTTTCCACCGCTACCCGCCGAGCAGGCGCGTGCGGAATTGAATGCGCTGATGGACGCCTGGTTCCAGGGTATGAGCCGCCCGCTGCCGGTGGCGTGCAAGGCTGCCTTCGCCTGGTTGGCCGCCGGTGATGACGAAGAGCGCGCCGCCCGCGAGGCCGCCAAACGCTATGACGGCGGCTTCAACCTGAGCGGCGAGGCCGCTTCCTCGGCGGCGCTGGCACGGGTCTACCCGGACTTCGCGACGCTCAACGCCAGCGACGAGTTCGCCACCTGGGCCGAAGCTTTGTACGGGCCGCTGTTTGCGATCCTCCAGCGCAAGGAGGAAGCCCAATGAGTGCTGTCGAGCTGAAGCCTCTCGAATTTCCCCTGCACGGCAGTCGACTGATCGAGGCCAGTGCCGGCACCGGCAAGACCTTCACCATTGCGCTGCTTTATGTGCGCCTTGTCCTCGACCACGGCGGTGAGCAAGCCGCCTTCGGCCGGCCATTGAGCCCGCCGGAAATCCTCGTGGTGACCTTCACCGAAGCCGCGACCCAGGAGCTGCGCGAGCGTATCCGCGCACGCCTGGGCGAGGCTGCGCGCTGCTTCGCCGAACCCGAGCAGAAGCACGATGGCCTCTTGGTGAAACTGTGCGACAGCTATGCGCCCGAGCGCTGGCCCGGCTGCGCACGCCTGCTGCGCCTGGCCGCCGAATGGATGGACGAGGCCGCCGTGTCCACCATCCACAGCTGGTGCTACCGCATGCTGCGCGAGCACGCCTTCGACAGCGGCAGCCTGTTCACTCAGGACCTGGCCGCCGACCAGAGCGAACTGCTTGCCGAAGCCGTGCGCGATTACTGGCGGCGCAACTTCTATCCGCTGGGCGTGGCTGCCGCCAATGCCGTGCGCCATTGCTACGCCGGCCCAGAAGCCCTGGCCCGCGCCCTGCAACCGCTGCTGGCGGCGCAGGAGGCCGGCTTCCGCTATGCCGACCAACCACTGACCGCACCGGCCTCCCTCAGCGAGCTGCTGGAAACCACCGGCCAGTTCTACGACGAACTCGCCGCCGCCGAAACTCGCGCCCGCGAGGCCTGGGCGGCGGACCGCGCAGGCCTCGCCGAACTGCTGCGCAACCTGCGTGGTGACCTCAACGGCAACAGCTACCGCAACAAGGACGACGACGCCGTGTTCGCCGGCTGGATCGAGGCGCTCGATGCCTGGAGCGAAGGCGCCGACGCGCCGGACAACCTCGCCAAGTTCGGCCAGACGCGGATCAAGGTGAAAGCCAAGGCCGTGGTGCCGGAACACCCTGCGTTGCAGGCCATCGATGCCTGGGTCGAACGTGCCGAACAGCGCCCGGAGATCGCTCCGCAACTGCTGCTGCATGCGTTGAATGAGGTGCGCCGGAACCTCGAAGCGGAAAAGCAGAAGCGCGCCGAGCTGGGCTTTGATGACCTGCTGGTGCGCCTCGACCGGGCGTTGGCCGGCAGCGGAGGAGAGCGCCTGGCCGAGCGCATCCGTGAGCAGTTCCCGGTGGCGCTGATCGACGAATTCCAGGACACCGACCCGCTGCAGTACCGCATCTTCGAGCGCGTCTATCGGATCGGTGAGAACCCGAGAAGCCTTGGCCTGTTCATGATCGGCGACCCCAAGCAGGCGATCTACGCCTTCCGTGGCGCCGATATCCACACCTACCTGCGCGCCCGCGCCGCCACCGCCGGGCGCCACTACACGCTGGGCATCAACTACCGCTCCACACAGGCGATGGTCAACGCGGCCAACCGCTGCTTCCTGTTCGCCGAAAGTCATCCGCGTGCGGCATTCCGCTTTGCCGTGGAAGAGCAGGAAAACCCGGTGCCTTTCCTCGAAGTCGGCGCGCGCGGGCGGGACGAAACGCTGCTGCTCGAAGGCGACGAAGCGCCGGCCATGACCTTCTGGCAACTGGACAACGACGGCCAGGTCTGCGGCTCCACGCTGTATCGACAGGAGATGGCCGCGCGCAGCGCCAGCGCCATCCAGCGCTGGCTGAGCTCCGCGCAGAGCGGCTTCCGCGATGCCGAGGGACAATGGCGCGCATTGCGCCCGGCGGACATCGCCATCCTCGTGCGCGGCCGCAGCGAGGCCGAGGCCATACGCGGCGAACTGGCCAGGCGCCGGCTCGCCAGCGTCTACCTGTCCGACCGCGACTCGGTGTTCGACAGCCCCGAGGCCGTCGACCTGCTGCACTGGCTGCGTGCCTGCGCCGACCCCGGCGACGATGGCGCGCTGCGCATCGCCCTGGCCACCCGCAGCCTGGCGCTGGACTGGGCGACCCTGGAGCGGCTGAACCAGGATGAGCGCTTCTGGGAAGCCATGGTGCTGCGCTTCCGCGACTATCGCCTGCTCTGGCAACAGCAAGGCGTTTTGCCGATGCTACGCCGCCTGCTGGCCGATTTCGCCCTGCCGGCGCGCCTGCTGCGCGAGCCCGATGGCGAACGCAGCCTGACCAACCTGCTGCACCTGGCCGAATGGCTGCAGCGCGAGGCCGTGGAAGTGGACGGTGAGCATGCGCTGCTGCGGGTGCTCGCCGAGCAGCTGGAGAGCCCGTCGAGCGAAGAAATCCTGCGCCTGGAAAGCGACGCCGACCTGATCAAGGTGGTGACCATCCACAAGTCCAAGGGCCTGGAATATCCGCTGGTATTGCTGCCCTTCATCTGCACCTGGCGCGAGCTGGACGGCAAGAGCGGCACGCCGCCGAGCTTCCAGTCCGGCGATTCCCGGGTCGTCGAGCTATCCCGCGACAAGGAGCTGGCCAAGGCCGCTTTCCAGCTGGCCAACGACGAACGCCTGAGCGAGGACATGCGCCTGCTCTACGTGGCCCTGACCCGCGCGTGCCACGCCGTGTGGCTGGGCATGGCGCCGCTGGTGATGAGCAACAGCAAGAACCCCGAACTGCACAAGGGTGCCATGGGCTACCTGCTCGGCGGCGGCAACGCGCTGAGCGTCGAGGACGTAACCGTGCGCCTGGGCGAATTGCAGGCGGGAGCGGTGGAGATCGCCCTGGAGCCCGCGCCGGAGGTCGGCAGCGAACTGTTCGTCGGCATTCAGGCCGGTGAGCTGGGCGCGGCCCGCGAGCCGCGCCGTCGCGTGGCGGAAAAATGGTGGATCGCCAGCTACTCCGCGCTGGCGACACTGGCCACCGAGGACGACAGCGACGTTGCGCCCGCGCCAGCTGCCGATGAGCCGATCAGCGCCAGTGAAGACCTGTTGCGCGAAAGCAGCCTGGAAGACCTGCGCGAGGTGGAAGTCGTCCCGACACCTTTCAGCCTGCACGCTTTCCCCCGCGGCGCGAACCCCGGCAGCTTCCTCCATGGCCTGCTTGAATGGGCTGCCGACGAAAACTTCGACGTCGATGAAGGGCAACTGCGCGACCAGATCGCCCGCCGCTGCGCCCTGCGCGGCTGGGAGGAGTGGATCGAACCGCTCACCGGCTGGCTCGGCCAGTATCTGCGCACGGCTTTCCGCGTGCCGGATGCGGCGCCGGTCAGTCTCGCCGGGTTGGCCACCTTCCAGAAGGAAATGGAGTTCTGGTTCTCCACCCGCAATGTCGACACTCAACGCCTCGACGCCGCCGTGATCCGCCACACCCTGGGCGGCGTGGCGCGGCCGACGCTGCAGGCGAACCTGCTCAACGGCATGCTCAAGGGCTTCATCGACCTGGTGTTCGAGCACGAAGGCCGCTACTACGTGGCCGACTACAAATCCAACTGGTTGGGCGCCGACGATGAGGCCTACACGCAGGAGGCATTGCGCGAAGCCCTGCTGGAGCACCGCTACGACCTGCAGTACGCGCTCTACCTGTTCGCCCTGCACCGGCTGCTGCAGGCGCGCCTGCCCGACTACGACTACGACCGCCACATCGGAGGCGCGATGTACCTGTTCCTGCGCGGCAGTTCCTCGGCGACCCAGGGCATGTATTTGGAACGCCCGCCGAAGGCGCTGATGGATGAGCTGGACCGCCTGTTCCGCGCGGAGGTACCGGCATGAAGAGCACCGCCGAGATGCTCGACCTGATCGGCCGCTGGGCCGAGCGCGGCTGGCTGCGCGAGCTGGACCGCGCCTTCGCGATCTTCCTCGTCGAGCGAGCGCCGGACGCCAACCCGCTGCTGATCCTCGCCGCCGCCCTGGCCAGTCACCAGCTGGGCCGTGGGCATGTCTGCCTCGACCTGGAAGCGACGCTGGCCGACAGCCGTTTCGCCCTGTCGCTACCGCCCGAAGGCGACTCCGCCAAGGACGCGCCGGAGCTGCCCGGCGTATTGCTGGACGGCTTCGATCTCGACGCCTGGCGCGCCGTGCTCAACGATCCGCGCCTGGTCGGCGATGGGCCGGGTGAGACGCCGCTGGTGCTCTCTGGACGCCGGCTGTACCTGCGACGTTACTGGCAATACGAACGCGAAGTACGCACCGGCATCGACCAGCGCCTGAAGCAGGGCGAGGCGCTGCGGGCCGCGTTGCCGCCGGCGCAGTTGCGCCAGGCACTGGACGCCCTGTTCCCGAAGAAGGTCGGCAACGTTAAGAACAGCCAGGGGGCGGACTGGCAGAAACTGGCTTGCGCACTGGTTGCCGGCAACGCCTTCGGCATCGTTACCGGCGGCCCCGGCACCGGCAAGACGACCACCGTGGTGAAGTTGCTCGCCCTGCTGCAAAGCCTGGCGCTGGGGGAGGGTGGACGGCCGCTGCGCATCCGTCTCGCCGCGCCCACCGGCAAGGCCGCCGCACGCCTGAACGAATCCATTGCCGGCGCCGTGCAGCGCCTCGACCTCACCGGCCTGGCCAATGGCGAGGCCGCGCGCGAAGCCATCCCCACGGAAGTCACCACACTGCACCGCCTGCTCGGCAGCCGCCCGGACAGCCGCCAGTTCCGCCATCACGCCGGCAACCCGCTGGCGCTGGAGCTGCTGGTGGTGGACGAAGCCTCCATGGTCGATCTGGAAATGATGGCCTCGCTGCTTGCCGCGCTACCTCCGCGTGCGCGATTGATCCTGCTGGGGGACAAGGACCAGTTGGCCTCGGTGGAAGCCGGCGCCGTCCTGGGTGAGCTGTGCAGCCGCGCCCGCGAAGGCCATTACCGCCCGGCCACCCGTGATTGGCTGGAGGCCGTGACCGGCGAATCGATCGACTCCGCGCTGCTGGACGCCGCCGGCAGCGACCTCGACCAGGCCGTGGCCATGCTTCGCCACAGCCACCGGTTCAGTGCCGACAGCGGCATCGGCCAGTTGGCCGAGGCGGTCAACGCCGGCGATATCCCGGCGTTGCGCCAGGTGTGGAAGGCGCAGCATGCGGACCTCGCGCGCATCGCCGTGGACGCCCAGGAAACCCGCAGCCTGCGCGATCTGGTGATCGACGGCGGGCGCGGTGGCGATCTGTTCGGACCGGTGGGTTACTCGCATTACCTGCGCGTGGTCAGTGGCTCCCGTCCGGCAGACGATGCCGACCAGGCCGCACTGGACGATTGGGCGCGCCATGTGCTGCGGGCCCATGGCCAGTTCCAGCTCCTCTGCGCGCTGCGGCGCGGGCCCTGGGGTGTCGAAGGGCTGAATGCGCTGATCGGCGACCTGCTACAGCGCGAAGGGCTGATTCCCATGGCGAGCGGCTGGTTCGCCGGCCGCCCGGTACTGGTTACCCGCAACGACTACGGCCTGGGCCTGATGAACGGCGATATCGGCATTACCCTCGCGCTGCCGCAGGCTGGCGAAGACGGCGCGATCCGTTGGGTGCCGCGCGTGGCCTTCCCCGCTGGCGACGGCACCGACGCCATCCGCTGGATTCTGCCCAGCCGCCTGCAGGCGGTGGAGACGGTATTCGCCATGACGGTGCACAAGTCCCAGGGCTCGGAGTTCACCCACGCCGCGCTGCTGCTGCCTGACAGCCTGAACCCCATCCTCACCCGCGAGCTGGTCTACACCGGTATCACCCGCGCCCGTCAATGGTTCACCCTCGCCAGCGCCGGCCGCGGCTGGCAGGTGCTCGAAGCGGCGACGGAGCGGCGAGTGCAGCGGGCGAGCGGCTTGCTGGACGGCTGACGAACGCAGGCGCGGTTTTTGAGCGATCGCTCGCGCTTCGGCACTTTTTAGATTTGTCTGATGTCCGCCTGGCCTGCTTTTCGCCAGGCTGGCGGGCATGAAACTCAAGCAGTTCCTTCGTCCTCAGGACTCGTCCTTTTCCACCCCGAAGGCGGCCCGAAAGCTCCTTCGCTTGCTGGCCTGGGTGGTGATCGCCTGCCTGTTCTTCACCCTCAGCCTGTTCCTGGCCGCCAGCTTCAACAGCGAGGTGTCACAGCTGCGCCGGCAGATGAACGCGGCCATGTACCAGGCCCAGGATTACCTCGGCCAGCGCGAGTTGTTGCTGGAGCACATCAGCCGGGGGGTGACCTGGAAGGCCCGCGAGCCGCTGGTGCAGTGGCGTCAGCTGAGTGTACCGGTGCCGCCTCACGAGCAGGTCTTCGTCACCCTCGGCGAGCCGGGTTCGGGTTGGAGCCTGGCACTGTCCGGACGCGACCTGTCGGAGATGGAGGCCAAGCGGCTGAACCTGGTTTTCGTGTCCGCCGCGCCGGATCGCTCGGTCACCCGGCTGTACGGCGCCCCGGCGCTCAATGCCGTGGTGCCGCCATCGGTGCTGGAGGCGCTGGGACGTCCCGGTACGCCGACGGAGGAGCGGCAGGTGCGCTGGCTGGCCGACCCGACCGACCCGCAGGCGCGGCAGTACCTGTTCACCCGCGTGACCAGCGAGCAGGACAATGGCTGGCTGGGCCTGGAGCTGTTCGGCGCCGATCTCGCCGCCGCATTCGGCATGCCCGAGGCCGGGCGCTTCCTGCTGCTGGACCGCGACCACCGGGCGATTCTCGGCAGCGCCGTCACGCCGCAGCTCGGCCTGCAGTTCAGTGACCTGTGGCAGGGCGACAACTTCGCCTTCAGCGGCCACGGCCTGCTGCCCAGTCACCTGGCGCTGCTCAAGCACCTGGGCAGTTCCGACTGGTCGCTGATCTACTACTTCAACCTCTCCGACCTGCTGTTGCCGATGTGGCCGCGGCTGCTCGGCTCGCTCGTGTTCCTGCTGGCGTGCTCCGCGCTGGTCTGGGGCATGTGCCGGCGGATCAATCGTCGCCTGATCGTCCCGGCGCAACATCGCCTCAATGCCCTGGTGGAGAACGAGGGGTTCTCCCGCGCGATGATCCAGACCGCGCCGGTGGCGCTCTGCGTGCTGCGCCGTAGCGACGCCGAGGTGGTGCTGGAGAATCGCCTCGCCCAGCAATGGCTCGGCTGCGGCGACGAGCGCCGCTACTGGAGCCGTGGCTGGCTGGAGCGCGGTTTCAACAGTGGTGAGCAGGGCGGTTCGGAGGAGGTGGAAACCCACACCGGGCGGCACCTGTACCTGAGCTACACGCCGACCCGCTACAAGGGCGAGGAAGTGCTGTGCTGCGCCTTCAGCGACATCAGCGCGCGCAAGCAGACCGAAGCCGCCCTGGCCGAAGCCAAGCGCTTGTCCGATAGCGCCAACGAGGCCAAGACGCTGTTCCTGGCGACCATGAGCCATGAAATCCGCACGCCGCTCTACGGTGTGCTCGGCACCCTGGAACTGCTTGGCCGCACGGCGCTGAACCACCAGCAGTCCGGCTACCTGCGCGCGATCCAGCGTTCGTCCTCGACCCTGTTGCAACTGATCAGCGATGTGCTCGACGTATCGAAGATCGAGGTCGGTCAACTGGGTCTTGAGCCGGTGGAGTTCTCGCCGCTGGAGCTGACCCTCGATACCGTCCAGTCCTACGCCGCCACCGCCCGCGCCAAGGGCCTGCAGATCTATGCCTGCTGCGACTCGCAGATGCCCGAGCGAATGCTGGGTGACGCCACGCGCATCCGCCAGATCCTCAACAACCTGCTGAGCAACGCGGTGAAGTTCACCGACAGCGGGCGCATCGTCCTGCGCGTCCGTGCCGAGCCAGGCGAGGGCTGGCATGACACCCTGCACTGGCAGGTCGCCGATACCGGCATCGGCATCCCCGAAGACCAGCAGGCGCACCTCTTCGACGCTTTCTACCAAGTCTCCGGCAACACGCGAACGGCCGGTGGCACGGGCCTTGGGCTATCGATCTGCAAACGTCTCACCGAGTTGATGGGCGGGCAGTTGCGAGTCGTCAGCGACGTCGGCCTGGGCAGCAGCTTCTCCCTCAGCCTGCCCCTGCAGTGCGTGGACCGGCAGACCTACAACGAACCCCGGCTGTGCAACTCGATGGTGTGGGTGCATGCGCCGACCCGCGAACTGGCCGAGAGCCTTTGCGGCTGGATCACTCGCTGGGGTGCGCGGGCCCAGGTGGTGGCCTGCGACCAGCCTGTGGAGGAAGACACTTCCAGCGTGCTGGTGGACCTGCGCTTCAACCCCCATGACCGCAAGCCGCTGCCCACCTGGCGCGGCTGCCGGGTGCTGGTGACCGACCTGGGTGGCGAGCAGCCGCGCCAGGAAGGCTGCGACTGGCACGTGGGCCGCTACAACCTCGAAGGGTTGCGCCGTGCCGTGGCGGTGGCGCAGGGCTGCGCCAGCGACGAGGCGGCGCGAATGGCCGATGCCTTGCCCGATATCGGGCTTGGCCTGCGCGTGCTGCTGGTGGAGGACAATCCGATCAACCAGTTGATCCTGCGTGACCAACTGGAAACCCTCGGCTGCGTGGTCGAACTTGCCGCCGATGGTCGCCAGGCGCTTTCGCGCTGGCAGACGGACGCTTTCGATGTCGTGCTCACCGACGTCAACATGCCCCATCTCAATGGCTATGAGCTGACTCGCGCGCTTCGCCAGCGCGGCTATCGCGGGCCGATCATCGGCGCCACCGCCAACGCCATGCACGAGGAAAACGAACGTTGCCTCGCCGCTGGCATGAATCTCTGCCTGCTCAAGCCGGTGGACCTGCGCACCCTGCGCCAATGCTTGACCAGCCTGCCTGCGGAGGTGCCGCCATGCGAAATCAGCGAATCCTGATCGTCGAAGACCAACCCTTCCAGCGCGAGTATCTGATCAATCTGTTCCGCGAACAGGGCGTTCGGGAGCCGCGCGCCGCCGAGGATGGCGCCGAGGCGCTGCGCTGGCTGGAGCAGGAGCGCTTCGACCTGGTGGTCAGCGACCTGATGATGCCCGGCCTGGACGGCGTGCAGCTGATCCAGCGACTGGCCGCGCTGAGCCATCCGCCGCTGCTGGCGATCATGAGTTCGGCTTCGCGCCCGCTGATGGGCAGTGCCTGCATGGTGGCCCGCGCCCATGGCATCACCGTACTGGAACAGATCGCCAAGCCTGCCCGCGCGCCGGTGGTTCGTCGCCTGCTGGAGAAGCTCGACTCGCGCCTGGAGCGGCAGGAGCAGCACCGCGCGCCGGCGGTCCCCGTGCCGACCCGCGAAGAGCTGGAGATCGCGCTGGAGCAGCGGCAGTTGTGCGCCTGGTTCCAGCCCAAGGCCTCGCTGATCGACGGGCGTATCGTCGCGGCAGAGGCATTGGTGCGTTGGGCGCACCCGCGCCACGGCGTGCTGTATCCGGGCAGCTTCATGGCAGCGCTGACCGCCGCCGGGCTGGATGAGGCGCTGCTCTGGTTAGTGCTTGAACAGGCGATGCACGCCCAGGCCGCCTGGGGACAACTGGGTTTTCACCTGGCGGTGGCGGTGAACCTGCCGACCCACCTGCTGGACGACGCCGATCTGCCGGACCGCCTCGCGGCCTTCGTCGCGGCCCGTGGCGGGGTTCCGGCGCATATCGTCTTCGAACTCCTCGAATGCAGCAGCACGGCGACCCCGGCCAACTATTACGCCGGCACCTGCCGTCTGCGGATGAAGGGCTTCGGCCTGGCCCAGGACGATTTCGGTCAAGGCTACAGCTCGCTGTACAACCTGGTCTCGACCCCGTTCACGGAGCTCAAGATCGACCGTGCGCTGGTGCATGGCTGCGTGGATGACGACGGGCTGGCGGCGGCACTGGAGAGCATCGTCAAGCTCGGCCGGCAGTTGGGGCTGGAAGTGATCGCCGAAGGCGTCGAGCACCCGGACGAGTTGGCCCTGCTGCGCCGGCTGCGTTGTGATTGCGCCCAGGGCTTTCTGTTCTCCGAGGCAGTTCCGCAAGACGTGTTCACCCGCCAGTTGCTCCAGGAGCGTACCGCCATCGCTCATTGACCCACGGCAGGCTCATCGCAGATGCAAGGGCGGTCGTCGCCCTGTCCTGGGCCGCCGGGTCGCCTTATCCATGACTCACATCTACAGTCTGCTGGTATCCGGCGGGCCTTCCGCCGCCATTTTTCGCGACACCGGATGCTTTGCATGAAGGAACACGACAACGGCTCGATTCGTAAACTGGCCAGCACTTCGCTGCGCCTGAACGTTGTGCTGCTGTGCGCCGTTTTCCTTGCCCTGATGCTGGTGGGGGCCTGCTACTGGGCGCTCGGCCGCGTGGTGCAGGAAGAGCGCGACAAGGTGCATTTCCACTTCAGCCGGCTGGTGGGCGACATCCACGAGCACGAGGCCTTCCTCAACCGCGTCGCCCAGCAGAGCGACGAGTCCACCCAGCGCCAGGACCTGGATGTGATTCCTCTGCAACGGCGCATGCTGATTCGCGAGAACGGCATGGAAATTCACGAGGGGCGGGAGTTCTCCTTCGCCATGTCCTTCACGCTGGCGCAACTGGTGCGCCACGCCAATCCAAACGAGCGGCCCGGCACCTTTTCCTTTGGAGTGATGCTGGCGAATTTCTACAGCAGCTACTGGAGCACCTCGTCCTTTCCCTCGCCGCAGGTGCTGGTGCTCGACCTGCAAGGGGCTACCAGCCTCGCGGTGCCCTCCATCGACAACTTCCGCGGGCAACGGCCGCTGACCCGAGGCAATTACCTGCCGGTGATCGAGAGCGTGCGCGAGGCGCTGGAAAAGCGCACGCCCAAACGCGGCGACACCCAGGTGCACTGGGCGCAGGCGCAGGCCTATACCGGGGCGGAGAGTCGCGAGCTGCTGGCCTACGTCAGCCTCGACCTGCCGGATGCGCTGTGGTGGGAGTCCGACCTGGACCGCCGTGTCGTCGCTGTCTCGCTGCTCGACCTGGGACGCATCAACGACCTCGAACAGGTACTCGACCGGCCGGTGTTCGACGAACTGGAGCTGATCTCGCCGCACGGTCAGGTGCTGATCGACTTTCCCGGCGGTGAAAAGGATTACCAGGATGGTCTCAACTTCAGCGCCGACGGCCTGGTATTCAAGGTTCGCAGCGAATTCCATGGTGGCTGGACCGCGCTCTACCGCCTGAGCTACGCGAGCTTCTTCCGCTACGCCAAGTGGCAGTTCATCGGTGGTCTGGTGCTGATCCTGGGCAGTCTTGTCGGCGGCTGGGTCGCGCTCCACTGGTATGAGCGACGGGTGATCAAGCCGGCACGTCGCGCGCACCTGGACGTCGTCGAGAGCAATGCCTTCAGTCGCGCGGTGATCCAGACCGCGCCGGTGGCGCTGTGCGTGTTGCGCCATGGCAGCCATCAGGTGGTCATGCAGAATCGCCTGGCCGAACTCTGGCTGGGTGATGCCGAGGCCATCACCCGCATCAGCCGGGATTGGGACCTGGGTGGCGACAACGGCGACGCCGGCGACCGGGTGTTCGAGGTGGAAGGGCGCACCCTGCACGCCAGCTTCGCGCCGACCCGCTACCACGGCGAGAACGTGGTGCTCTGCGCCTTCAACGACATCAGCGCGCACCGCCAGGCGCAGCAGATGCTGGCCGACGCCAAGCTCTCGGCGGACGCCGCCAGCGAGGCCAAGACGGTATTCCTCGCCACCATGAGCCACGAAATCCGCACACCGCTCTACGGTGTGCTGGGCACCCTGGAACTGCTCGGCCTGACTGACCTGAGCCAGCAGCAGCGCGACTATCTCGCCACCATCCAGCGCTCGTCCTCGACCCTGCTGCAGCTGATCAGCGACATCCTCGATGTGTCCAAGATCGAGGCCGGACAGATGGCCCTGGAGGCGGTGGAGTTCAACCCGCTCGAATTGTCCGAGGACGTCGTTTCCGGGTACGCCGGGGTAGCCGGGGGCAAGGAGTTGCAGCTGTATGCCTGCATCGACGCGAATGTCCCTGGCCTGGTGCGCGGCGATGCCGCGCGCATTCGGCAGATCCTCGCCAACCTGCTGAGCAATGCACTGAAGTTCACCGATATCGGCCGCGTGGTGCTGCGCTTGCGCATGGTGGTGGGTGAGGCGGGCGAGACGGCCTTGCAATGGCAGGTGACGGATACCGGCATCGGCATGTCCGACGCGCAGCAGCAGCGCCTGTTCGAGCCCTTCTACCAGGCCCACGGCCATGAACACACGGTCAGCGGCACCGGCCTGGGCCTGTCGATCTGCGCGCGGCTGAGTCAACTGATGGGCGGCCAGCTGCGCGTGGTGAGCGAAACCGGGCTGGGCAGCAGCTTCACCTTCACCCTGGCGCTGCCGGTCCTGGAGCGCGCCCAGCCGCTGGCCGACAGTGCACCGCTGCTACCGCAGCCGGTCTACGTGCGGGCGCCGGTAAAGGAGCTGGCGCAGAACCTGGCCGCCTGGATCGACGGTTGGGGAGGTTCGGCGCTGGTCCAGGAAGAGTTGCCCGCGGATACCCCGCCCGGTGCGGTGCTGCTGGACCTCCTCGAAGCCAGCAAAGAGCCGTTGTGGCACGGCCCGCGGGTCTGCGCGCTGGCCGACGCGGGCGCGCAGCCATTGGCATCGACCCAGGGCTGGGAGGTCAGCCTCTACCACCTCGCCGGCATCGCCCAGGCCCTGCGCCTGGCGCAGCAGGGCGGAGGCGTCGAGGCACGGCAGACGCCCCGTGTCGCCCGGCTGGGCAAGCTTGGCCTGCGGGTGCTGGTGGCCGAGGACAATCCGATCAACCAGGCGCTGCTCAAGGAACAGCTCGAGGAGCTGGGCTGCCGCGTTACCCTCACCAGCAATGGTCGCGAGGCGCTGCAGCGCTGGGCGCCTGGCGCCTTCGACGCGCTGTTGACTGACGTGAACATGCCGGTGATGAATGGCTACGAGCTGGTCTGCGAATTACGCCGGCAGGACAGCTGGCTGCCGATCATCGGCGTCACCGCCAACGCCCTGCGCGAGGAGGGCGAGCGCTGCATGGCGGTGGGCATGAACGCCTGGCTGGTCAAGCCGATGAGCCTGCGCACGTTGCACGATGGGCTGCTCAAGGTGTGCGGCCATGCGGCGGCCGGGCCGGCGGACAGCGATGTGGAGGCCGAGGTGTCGACGCAGGACGACATCCAGGTCTCGGAAAAGATGCGCGACCTGTTCCTGCGGACCATGCGCCAGGATATGCAAGGCGTGACCGACGCCCTGCAGGACAGCGACCTGGCGACCGTTCGTCAGCATGTGCATCGCCTGCGCGGCGCGCTCGCGGTGGTCCGGGCCCACGCGCTCAGCGATGCCTGCGGTGCGGTGGAGGAAGCGCTGATCGCACAGCCCGCCGGGCCGGAACTGTCGGCGGCGGTAACGGTGCTGATGGGACGAATCGAGGCAGCCCTGGCCAGGCTCTGAGAGCCTGTACGGTATCCGGGGCTACTCTGGAATAGTGGTCGTGCCCTGTGGCCGGCCGACGATCGCAAACGTTGGGACTCAAGAAAACTCATGGAAAAAGTCAGAGTGGCACTAGCGGACGACCATCCCATCGTCCTGATGGGCGTTCGCGAGGTGATCGAACGGGATGATCGCTTCGAGGTGATTGGCGAGGCGCACAACTCCAGCGAGCTGGTGGCTCTCTACCGCGAGCAGCAACCTGCCATCGTCATCACCGACTACAACATGCCGGGCGACCAGACCTACGGCGATGGCATCAAGCTGATCGAGTACCTGCTGCGCAACTTCCCCGACACGCGCATCCTGATCCTCACCATGCTGTCCAACCCGCTGATTCTCTCCAGCCTGTACGACCTGGGCGTGTCGGGGGTGATCCTGAAGAACGGCGACCTGGACGAGATCCTGGTGGCGCTCAAGGCGCTGTCCCAGGATCGCATCTACCGGGGCCCGGGCATGCAGTCCAGCAGCAGCGTGCTGGCCAGCGGGGACGACGTGGAGGGACGCATCGCCAGTCTGTCGGTGAAGGAATACGAAGTGCTGCGCCACTTCATCTCCGGGATGAGCGTGCGCGACATTGCCCTGCTGCTGAACCGCAGCGTGAAGACGGTGAGTGCGCAGAAGATCTCCGCCATGCGCAAGCTGGACGTGGAGACCGACCAGGCGCTGCTGACGTTCTGCGTGATGGCGAATCTGTTCCAGTAAGCCCGGCGCCGACCTTTTGCAGTAACCGGCCATGTCCGCGGTCCTGCTGGCCGGCTGCGCTGCTTCCCCTTGCGTAGTAGCAACTTGTCTTTCCCGGTTAGCCCGTGCTGATGCATCTCCCTCACCCCAGCCCTCTCCCTGGGGAGAGGGAGCCGCCCGAGCCGGCTGACGCGATGGTTTCATCCTGTACCAGACGGTCCCCTCTCCCCCTGGGAGAGGATTAGGGTGAGGGGCTATTGATCTTTGTAGGAGCGGACCTTGTCCGCGATGGCTTCCGGCGTGCTGCCGACCCGATCGCGGACGGAGTCCGCTCCTACGGTGAGTGGGGGCTCAGCGCAGCGGCGTGTTGCCCTGCTGGCTATTCCCGCCATCGTCGATCCACAGGTAACGCACCTCTCCAGCGTTCGTCGGCAAGCCTTGCGGGGGTGACAACGTGCGCTGCGAGAACGGCGGCAGCAGTTCGGCGGGCAGCGGCGACCCCGTGTTGCCCTGGCGTACTTCGGCACCGGCCAGGGTGATGAAGTAGGCGGTGGGATTCTCGACCTGCACCGCATTACCGATCTTTCGGAAGACCAGCTGGCGTGGCGCCTCCTCCGCGTCTTTTACCAGCGAGCGCGGCCGATAGATGATCTTCATCTGGGTGCGCAGGGTGACGGTCAGGCGCGACTGCCCTTCGGCAAGCGGCTCGTTGGATTGCGGTGGAATCTCGTAGAGGTTGAGCCAGTACAGCGACTCGCGGTCCGCGGGGAGTTTTTCCCCGGTATGGAGCAGGCGCAGGCTGCGCTGCTGGCCGGGGTTCAGGCGGAAGACCGGGGGCAGCGGCATGATCGGCGCCTGGGCGGTCTGCGGTGCGCTGTCGAGGTCACCGTCGTCGATCCAGGTCTGCACGATGACCGGGTAGCTGTTCTGGTTCACCAGGGCCAGCGAGGCCTCGCGCTTGCCTTCCTCGAAGATCACCCGCGTGCGTTCGGCGGTGACGCCGGCATGGGCATTGGCGCCCAGCAGCACGGCGAGGCCGAGCAGGGCGCCGCGCAGGCGGTTACTGAACACGGATCACCACCTGCGCGGTCGCCTCGACGCGGCCGGCGGTGACCGTCGGCATGGCGCCCAGGCTGAGCTTTTCCAGCCGTGCGCGGAAGGTTTCGCTGTACTGGGTAATGCCGCTCACCGTACCGGTGTTGTTCGAGGCGCTGCCGATCACCGGGTACCAGCCACGCGCTTCGGCGTTGCTGCCGTTGGCGGAGTCCTCGTTGGCCAGCAGGTTCATCGCGCTGCCGTTGCGCAGCAGGCGGATGCCCACGCCCTTGGCCATGCCGGGTTGGCCATAGCGGTCGGAAACCAGGTAGGACAGCCCGCCGTTGGCATTGACCAGCCCGAGCCCGGAGGAAGCCGCCAACGCCCCGGCGGAGACCTTGATGCCCAGCGCCGTGCCGTTGGCGGCGGTGCTGTTGATCACGCCGGTCTGGCACTTGAAATCGACCTGGAAGGGCATCTCGCGGTTGGCTCCCGAGTTGATTTCGCCGATGGAGATCGACGGGAAGACCACATGCGGCGTGACGTTGGTGACGGCGCAGGTCGGATAGCGCTTGAGCGTCACATCACCATACAGACCGATGGCGCCCGGCCAGTTGTAGTGCCAGCCGCTGTAGTTGCCGTAGTGCGTCTGGCCGACGTTGGGGTAGGCCAGGCCTGGCCCCTTGATGGCGATGTAGCCGGCGGGCTGGGTATAGAGGTACGCCTGGGAGGCGATGGTTGCCGAGTAGTAGCGGGTGCTTTCCAGCGGTGCGCGGAACAGTTCGGCGCGCACGGCACTGAGGTTTTTCGCCTTGACCAGTTGGTAGCCGCGCGAGTCGATGTCCAGCCCGCTGAGCTGGCGTTCGCGCCAGACATCGGTGAAGTACTGGCCGGTTTCGACGTGGGTCAGGCGCAGCAGCACATTGGGCCACGCCGTACGGTAGGCCGACTGCAGGCCGATGGAGTTGCCCACGCTGTCGCCACCGTTGTACCAGCCGCTGTAGAGGTCATCGGCGTTGGAGGAAAACATCTCGTACACCGCATCGCCCGGCGCGCAGCGGAAGAACACGCGCTCGGCGTCGTAGCCGGCGGAATTGCCGTACTGGGTGATGGGGGATACGGCGCTGGCAATCAGGGTGCCGTCGGGCTGGAAACTGGCATCGCTGACGTTGATCACGCTGGGCAGGCCAAGGGAGCCATTGCAGGTATCGCAGGCGCCATCGCCCGGCCAGGCGCCGGCGACGCCCTCGCCGGGGCGGATCTGGTAGTTCAGCGTGGTGGTTGCCGTGCCCACGCCGGTGACTTTGTAACAGGTGGCCCAGGCCGTCGGCGCAAGCAGCAGGGCGAGCAGCGGCAGGCTGCGCAGGATGGGGTTCATGAAGCCTCCGGTAGGCAGGTCGCTTGCAGGCGCACCAGCACCTGGTCGGGGTCGGCGCCCTTGAGGTCGTAGGGGAGCTGGCAACTGTCTTCGGCACGCTCGCCCCATTGCACGCGCAGCCGGCCTTTCTCGCCTTCGGCGCGGGCATAGACCTGCCCGCCCTGGCCGACCATGCCGATGTTCACGCCGTTGCCGTCGAGCACGTCGGCGCCCAGCGGCAGTGGCTGGCCATCGGGCAGCTTCGCCTGGATCAGCAGCGGGTGGCCGGTGAGGGTCTTGAACTCGACCTTCACGGCGGCACCGGCGTAGGGCGCGACCTTGCGTTCGGTTTCCACCAGCTCGGCGTTCTCGTCGATGCCTTGCGGGTCGAGGCTGATGGGGTTGTAGCGGTAGGGCGAGAGCGACGGCACCACGGCGTAGCCGCTACTGTTCACCCGCGCGCCCTGGCCGCCGCGTACACCCGCGCCGCTGGCGCCCTTGGCTTCCACCAGGGCGAAGGTATCGCCGACGTAGGGACCCAGGGTCAGGCCGCCGCTGTGTAGCACCGCCGCGCCGCGCAGGCCGCCGTTGACCTGGCGGTAGCTGGAGCTTTCGGCGTAACCGGCGTTGAGCGTGGCGACCGAGGTCTGCTTCTGCAGGCTGCCGTTGAAATCGGTGCCCTGGCCTTCGCTGTCGCGCCCGGCGGAAAGCGAATAGCTCAGGGTGCGGTCCGCGCCCAGGGTGCCGTTGAGGCCGGTCTGGTAGGTGCTGCCGCTGCTGTCGCCGGAGCGCCGCGAGGCCATGGCGTTGAGGTTCGGCGCGCGGCTGGTGGAGCCCAGCGGCATGGAAACGCTCAGGGTCAGGGTGTTGTTGCGGTTGCTGCCGTGCTGCAGGTTGTACTGCGGCGGCTGCGACGGGTCGTAGTCGTCATTCACGTCGCGGTACCAGGTGGTCTGCTGGCGCGAGTAGGCGAGGTTGTAGCTGAGCTGGCGCCAGGTATTGGAGTAGCCGACCTGCAACTGGGTGTCGCGGCTCTTGCCGTCGTAGTAGTCGCTGGTGGAGCCGGACAGGTAGAGGTTCCCGTACTCGCCCAATCCCTGGTTGACCAGCAGGGTGAACTGGTTGCGCTGCTTGTAGCTGCTCGAGTCCCAGGTGTCGCCGTGGTCGCTGGCATCGCGTGCCGAGAGCGCATCGCCCAGGTCACGGTAGCCTTCGGTGGAGTAGCGATAGCCGGCCAGCGTCAGGGTGGTCTGGGTCGGCTGGAAGGTCCGGCTGTAGTTCAGGCCGACGCGCCAGCCCTGCTTGCGCTGGTTGTTCTCCACGGTGGCGCTGGAGAAGGTGGTGTTCATGCCGAAGGCGCCGTAGGGCGTGGCCAGCACGCCGCCGCCAAGCAGCGCCAGGTAGTCCTCGGCGACGCGCGTGCCGAGGTTCGCGGTGAGGGCGTTGGTCAGGCCGCGCTGGTAGGTCAGGTCACCGAACAGGTCATTGCCGTCGCCGTACTGGCGCGCCTGGCCGACCGTGGCGCTGTAGCGCGACAGGCCGGGGCGCATGGACTCGGGCACGGCGGAGAAGGGCACGGAGAAGCGCGAGACGCTGCCGTCGGCCTCGATCACCTGCACGTCCAGGTCGCCGTCGTAGGCGGTACCGTAGAGGTCGTCGATGACGAAGGGGCCGGGCGCCACGGTGGTCTCGTGGATCTTCCGGCCGTTCTGGCTGATCACCACCCGCGCATTGGTGTTCGCGGTGCCGCGCACCTGGGGCGCGTACTGGCGTTGCGAGTCGGGCAGCATGCGATCGTCGGTGGCCAGGCGCACGCCGCGATAGCCCATGCTGCCGAACAGGTTGCCTTCGGTGTAGCTGTCGCCCAGGGTCAGTTCGCTGCGCAGGCCGGGCACGGCGCGCTGGGCGTAGGTGCGGATGCTGTTCCAGTCGCTGCGGGTGTTCCCGGCGTAGCTGGAGTAGGTGTAGTTGGACTGGTGGCGCAGGCGCCACAGGCCGAGATTCACGCCGCCATTCAGGCCGAGGTAGCCGTAGTCCGAATCACCGCCACTGCCGGCGCCTTCGAAGCTCGAACGGTAGAGGTTGGCGTCGTAGTTGACGAAGCCCATGGTGCTGCCGGCATCCCACTCGTCGGGGCTCACGTAGCCGCGCGGCTTGATGTCGAGCAGTGCCTGGGGCACCGCGAGGTCGAGGCGCAGGCGTGCGGTGTCGAAATTCCAGGTCGAGGCGGGCAGCCGCTCGCTGAGCCAGTGGCAGATGCCCTGGTCATCCTTGCCGGCCAGCGGGTCGGGGCGCGCGCCCAGGCTCTGGCGCAGGAAGCGCTCGCTGAAGCAGGGTTCGGCGCGCTCGCCACGCTGGCGGAACTCCACCTCGGCGCGGGTGGCGTACTGGCCGTTGAGGTAGAGATCGACGTGGTAGGTGCCGGGGTCCACCTGGTCGGCGCGGTTGAAGCGCTCCAGGCTGCCGCCGGCCAGGCCCGAGCCCATCAGCAGGTTGTCGTCGAAGCGGTAGTCCGCATCGCCCTGGGCAAGGCCCGCGACCACCATGGCGAGGGTTCCGAGGGTGAAGGGCAGCAGCGCTCCACGGTAGGGATCAACGCGGCAGATCATGGCGAAGTTCCACTCTTGCGCCGTAGTCGTTGATCAGCAGGGCGGACAATCGCGGTGTGCCGGCCGGCAGTGTCGAAGGCTTTTCCGCCTGCCATTGCGCCTGGCTCATCGGTGCGACCATGCCTGGCTGCAGCTTCCACTGGTGCTCGCCGACGCTGAGCGTCGCGCTGCCGAAGGAGGCGTGGAAGCCGGTGGGGTTCTCCACTTTCACACGCCAGCCGCTGCCAGTCTGAACCAGGGAGAAACGCAGCTTCTCGGGCAGTTGGTCCGGGCTGCCGGCGATGCTGGCCGGGCGATAGAACAGCTTCAGGCGGTTGCGCAGCATCAGCAGCATCTGGTTCTGGTCGGCCTTGGCGGCGTTGCGCGGTGGAATCTGCAGCACGTTGAGGTGGAACAGCGATTCGCGGTCCTGCGGCAGGCCGGAACCGGTGTAGATGATCCGCAGGGTCTGGCCGCTGCCGGGCGCCATGCGCGATACCGCCGGGTTGACGAGGAACGGTGCCTTGGCGGTGTCCGGCGTCGAGGCGGGATCGTCGACGTCGATCCAGGCCTGGATGACGTTGGGGAATCCGTCCTTGTTGGTCATCTGCACGGTCTTTTCCCGTGCATCGCCGGGGTAGATCACGCGAGTGCCGGTGATCACCACGCTGGCCTGGGCCAGGGAGGCGGTGACGGATGCCAACAGGGCGAGCGCGAGCGTCGCCGCGCGAAGTGGGAGGGCATTCATCCTGTTCACCTTTGTGGCCGGGCTGCTCGGGACTGGTCGCTGGGCGGTTGTCCCTGAGCGGGGCGGCGTAATGTGGGGAGTGCGGCACCGGGGGGCGGTGCCGCGGGGTATCACTCGTAACGCAGGGTGTAGGTCACCGAGCCGAGTACCGGCCCGGGGGTCACGGTGGTGGCTTCGGAGATGTACTGCACCGCGTAGTCGTAGCTGGCGCTGGTTTCACCATCGGCGAGGACGATGTCGCCGGCGGCCACGGCCGCGCCGCCCGCCAGGTTCACCGGGGCGCCGGCCGGACCGTCGAGCAGTTGCAGGGCCACGCCAGTGGCACCGCTGGAGGCAGTGTTGGTGAGGTTGCCCGAGGCGGTGGCGTTGGTCGCCTGGAACAGCGTGGTGAAGTGCTCGTCGGCCCCGCTGGGAGCGGCGCAACCGGTCAGTTGCAGGGTGAAGCTGGTTTCACCGGTGGTCTGGCCGACGGTACCGTTCAGGGCGCTGACCGGGACACTGTCGAGGATTACGGTTGGATCGGTGTTGCCATCGACCACGGCCGAACAGGTCTGGTCGGTGACTTCACCGCTGAAGTTGATGGTGTTGGCGGCGAAGGCAAGGCCCGGCACAGCAAAAGCGGCTGCGACAGCCAGGGCGGTTGCGTGAAGTTTCATTCTCTTGAGCTCCATGGTCAGGGTTTTTTCCCATGGCCATCTTCCCTTCGTAGCGTTCTGAACTCTCTGAGACGAATCTGAAAGCGCTGGAGCACGCCTGACAAGGCGCCTGACAGACGGCGCAGCCGCCGTGGCAGAGCCTTGCGCTGGTGTATCCGACGTGCACCGTCCGGCATCGCGCGAAAAAATTCTGCACGGCTGTCGAATCCTGCTCGCGCGCTTCGACTATGAGGTAACTGCAAGCGCACTGTGCGGGGAGGCGACCATGAAGTACCTCTGTCTGATCTATGTGGATGACCAGCGCCTGTCGAGCCTGTCCGAGCCGGAATACCGGCGCCTGATGGACGAGTGCTTCGCCAACGACGAGTACCAGCGCCGGGCTGGCCGGGTGTTGGCCTCCGAGGCGCTGGAAACGGTGGAAACCGCCACTACGCTGCGTCATGAGCCGGCGGGGCTGGCGATCACCGACGGCCCGTTCGCCGAGACCCGCGAGTACCTGGGCGGCTTCGTGCTGATCGACGCGCGTGACCTCAACGAGGCGCTGCAGATTGCGCAGCGAATTCCCAGTGGCCGCCTGGGCGCTGTGGAAGTCCGCCCGGTGCGCGACTGGGACCGTTACTTCGCCGGGCGCTGAAGCCTGGTTTCATCAGTGATAGCGACATCAGGAGGATGTGATGCTCAAGTGGATTGCGTTGGTGGTGGTACTGGCCGTGGTGGTGGTTCTGGTGCTGGCGGCGAATCGTCCCGGAACCTTCCGGGTGGAGCGCACCATGCGCATCCAGGCGCCGCCGGAACGGGTGCAGGGCTATATCGAGGACTTCCACCTGTGGCGCCAATGGTCGCCCTACGAGAAGCTCGACCCGGACATGCAGCGCACCTATTCCGGCGCGGAGAAGGGCCGTGGCGCGGTGTATGCCTGGTCCGGCAACGGCAAGGCCGGCGCGGGGCGCATGGAGATCGTCGAGAACGATCCGGGCAGCCGCGTGACCATCGCGCTGGACTTCCTCAAGCCGTTCAAAGCCAGCAACACCGCCGAATTCAGTCTGGTGCCGCGCGACGGCGGCACCGAGGTGACCTGGGCGATGTTCGGCCCGGTGCCCTTCGTGGCGAAGATCATGCACCTGTTCATCGATGTGGACCGCATGGTCGGCAAGGACTTCGAGGCTGGCCTGGCCAACCTCAAGGCGCTTGCCGAGCAAGGCTGATCCATCCCGCAGCCCACCCGTGGAGGTGAGCCATGTGCCCTCTGTGCGTATCGACCCTGACGCTGGCGGTAACCAGCGTTCTTTCCGCCGGCGGCGTCAGCGCATTCGCCGTCACCCGCCTGCGCGGCAAGCGCCGCGCCCGGTCCAACGATCAACGGGGGCTTTCACAGGAGCGTCCCCAGGAGCGTGCAACATGAAACTGGCCAATCAGGATTTTCCACGAGTGGTTTCACAGGCCGCCTGGCGCCAGGCGCGGATTCGCCTGCTGGAACAGGAGAAGGCCGCCACCCACGCCCGCGACGCGCTCAACGCCCAGCGCCGCGAGTTGCCGGTGGTACACATCGACAAGGACTACCGCTTCGAAGGCCCGCACGGCCCGCTGCGCCTGCTCGACCTGTTCGAGGGCCGGCCGCAGCTGATCGTCTACCACTTCATGTTCCACCGCGACACCGCGCTGGGCTGCGACGGATGCTCGTTCCTGATCGACAATATCGGCCGACTGGAACACCTGCATGCCCGTGGCACCACCTTCGCCATGGTGTCCCGCGCGCCGCTGGCGGAAATCGCGCCGTTCCGCGCGCGCATGGGCTGGCAGTTCCCCTGGTACTCGTCGTTCGGCAGCGATTTCAACTATGACTTCCATGTCAGCGTCGACGAGACAGTCGCCCCGGTGGAATACAACTACCGTGACAAGGCCGAGCTGGAGCGCCTCGGCCAGGACTACCACGTGCGCGGCGAGCAACCGGGCATGAGCGTGTTCCTGCGCGACGGCGACCAGGTCTTCCACAGTTACTCGACCTACGGCCGGGGGCTGGAAGCGCCGCTGTTCACCTACCACCTGCTCGACCTCACCCCGCTGGGGCGCGGCGAAGGCTGGGGTGGCATGCCCGATTACCAGGGCAAGGGCATGAACTGGACGCGCTTCCACGACGACTACGACGAAGCTCCGCAGCCGCACAGTTGCTGCGGGTCCTGATGCGCACACCGAGAACCGGGAGGACACCCCATGACTGCCGCTGAAAAGAACCCCGCTCACGTCGAGCTGCACGCGCTGCTGGAAAGCTGGTTGAAGGCCGTGCGCGCGGCCGACGTGGAGGGCATCACCCGCCACTATGCCCACGATATCCTCGCCTTCGATGCGGTGAAGCAACTGCAGTTCAAGGGCGTCGAGGCTTATGCCAGCCATTGGCGCGACTGCCTGAAGATGTGCAAGGAAAGCACTTTCGAGATGCACGAGTTGAGCTTCGAAGGAGGTGGCGAGACGGCCTTCGGGCATTACCTTGCCTATTGCGGCGGCACCGACGACAAGGGCCAGCACAATGCCTCCTGGGTGCGTGTGACCGTCGGCCTGCGGCGCGAGGCGGGGCAGTGGAAGATTGCCCACGAGCACTTCTCCATTCCCTTCGATCCGGCGACCGGGCAGTTGCTGTTCGATGCCAAGCCCTGACTCGGCCCTGACCCTGTAGGAGCGAGCTTGCTCGCGAACCGCCTGACGCCATGGTTGCCCGGCGAGGTTCGCGAGCAAGCTCGCTCCTGCAAATCCCATCGGCCCCGGTGCGCGGCCGGTCACCCAGAAACACCCCGCAACGCTCTCCCACCTCTCACCCGTCCGGCCACCTCCCTCCCCGGCGAAAACCCGTGCAGGATAGGCAGACCCATTCCCCGCCAAGGATCACCGGCCCCATGCACGAGTACGCCGCCCAGCCCCTGCGTGACGTGGTGGATGACATCTACCGCCGCGAATCGCGCCGGGTGTTGGCCACGCTGATCCGCCTGCTGGGCGATTTCGATCTCGCCGAGGAGGCGCTGCACGAAGCCTTCGTCGCCGCCGTGGACCAGTGGCGGCGTGACGGCGTGCCGGCCAACCCGCGCGCCTGGCTGGTCTCCGCCGGGCGCTTCAAGGCCATCGATGGCCTGCGCCGGCGTTCGCGTTTCGATGCCTCCCTGACGCAGATCGCCGAGCAGTTGGAGATCGACACCCAGTCGGTGGAAGAGCAGGCCGACGAGAGCGTCGAGGACGACCGCCTGCGGCTGATCTTCACCTGCTGCCACCCGGCACTGCCGGCCGACGCACAGGTGCCGCTGACCCTGCGCGAAGTCTGCGACCTGAAGACCGAGGAAATCGCCCGCGCCTACCTCGCCACGCCCTCGACCATCGCCCAGCGCATCGTCCGCGCCAAGGCGAAGATCCGCGATGCACAGATTCCCTACCAGGTACCCGAGGCGGCGGAGCTGCCGGAGCGCCTGGCCAGCGTGCTGCGGGTCATCTACCTGGTGTTCAACGAAGGCTATTCGGCCTCGGCCGGCGACTCGCTGACACGCACCGACCTGTCCGCCGAAGCCATCCGCCTGGGCCGACAACTGCTGGAGTTGCTGCCGGAGACGGAAGTAATGGGACTGCTGGCGCTGATGCTGCTGCACGAGTCCCGACGTGAGGCACGCACCGCCGAGGACGGCGAGCTGGTGCTGTTGGAGAACCAGGATCGAGCGCGCTGGGATCGCGCGCTGATTGCGGAGGGCCAGCAACTGATCAGCGCCGCGCTGCGGACCCGCCGCGTCGGCCCCTACACGCTGCAAGCGGCCATCTCCGCCGTACATGCTGCCGCTCCCGACATGGCCTCCACCGACTGGACGGAAATCGTCGGTCTCTACGACCTCCTGCTGGCCATGCAGCCCTCGCCGGTGATCGAGCTCAACCGTACCGTGGCCCTGGCCATGCGCGACGGGCCGCAAGCGGGTTTGACACAGGTCGATGCGATCCTTGCCCGGGGCGAGTTACAGGACTATCACCTCGCCCACGCCGCCCGCGCTGACTTCCTGCGCCGCCTGGATCGCCGCGCGCAAGCACGCGAAGCCTACGAGCGCGCCCTGGCACTGGCGAAGCTGGAGCCGGAGCGGCGCTTCCTCGAGCTGCGTCTTCGCGAGCTGGAGGAGTAGTTACAGGCTGCTCACCAGGTGCCCGCCGTCCACGGCCAGCACCGCGCCGGTCATGAAGGCACCGGCCTCGCTGGCCAGTAGCAGGAAGGGGCCTTCCAGCTCCGTCAGCTGGCCGAGGCGGCGCATGGGAACGGTATCGCGGATGTAGGCCTGGCCCTTGTCGCTGTCGAAGTAGGCATCGTTCATCTCGGTCTTGAAGTAGCCCGGTGCGATGGCGTTGACCCGCACGTTGAAGCGCGCCAGTTCCAGCGCCAGGGATTTGCTCAGCTGCACCACGCCAGCCTTGGCCGCACAGTAGTGGCTGTAGCCGCCGCCCACACGCAGGCCGAGGATCGAGGCGATATTGACGATACTGCCGCCGCGCCCGGCCTTGGCCAGGCGCTGTGCCGCGCACTGGGCGACGCGCCAGACGCCGTCGAGGTTGGTGGAGAGCATGGCGCGCCAGTCGTCTTCGCTGACGTCCAGCGCGCGCTGGCCGTTGCCGATGCCGGCATTGTTGAGCACTACCTCGATCACGCCAAATTGCGCTTCTGCGCTGTCGAAGGCGGCTTCCACGCTGGCGCGGTCGGTCACGTCTAGTGCCACGGCGTGGGCTTCGCCGCCGTCAGCGCGGATCGCTTCGGCCACTTGCGCCAGTCGTTCAGTGCGTCGCGCCGCCAGCACCACGCGGGCGCCGTGACGTGCAGCCACGCGCGCCAGGTGGGCGCCGATGCCGCTGGAGGCTCCGGTGACCAGCACGGTCTTGCCGGCGAGGGAGAAGAGGTCGTTGTTCATGGGGGCACCTTGTTCGATCAAGCGGAATCGCTGACCGCCAAGGGTAGCCCGAGGTGCCCTCAAGGGCGTGCAGGGTGCGCCATTCGCATCGCGAATAACGAGGCGCTCGCTCCTACAAGATCAAATGCCCCTCTCCCGCAAGCGGGAGAGGGGCGCGTTCGGTGCAGGATCAAGATTCGGCGTCAGCCGGCACGATCTGCCCCTCTCCCTGAGGGAGAGGGCTGGGGTGAGGGGGAAACACAGGCACGGATTTTCCCAGTAAAAGACAGTTGCTCTGACAAACAGCAGAAACGAAAAAGCCCGGCACAAGGCCGGGCTTTTTCATGACGGATGAGGCAATCAGGCGGCGAGGGCGCGCGCCGATTTCTTCTTCACCTGTTGGCGGCATGCATCGCCAAAGGCCTGGAAGATCTTCACCGAGTCGGGGTTCTTCGCCGCCTGCCATTCCGGGTGCCATTGCACCGCGAAGAGGAAGGAGGAAAGAGTCGGCGCGTGGATCGCCTCGACCAGGCCGTCTTCGGCGAGGGCGATGGCTTCGATGCCCTTGCCGAGGTTCTTCAGGCCCTGGCCGTGCAGCGAGTTGACGCGGATCTCGTCCCCCAGCAGCTGCTGCAGCCAGCTACCCGGTTGCGGGCGAACGCCGTGGACCTGGCTGTACTGCACGTCGACCGGGTCTTCGGGATTCTCGCGATGGTCGTTGAAGCCGGGCTCGGCGTAGACCTTCTGGTAGATATCGCCGCCCAGGGCCACGTTGATTTCCTGCATGCCGCGGCAGATGCCGAAGATCGGCAGGCCACGCGCGATGGCGGCCTTGATCAGCGGGATGTCGAAGTTGTCGCGGTCCTTGTCCTGGCCCTTGCCGGGAGTTTCGTTCTCCTGGCCGTACAGGGTCGGATCGATGTTGCTGCCGGCGCCGGTCAGGTACACGCCGTCGGCCATGTCGAGGTACTGATCGAGGTCTTCGATGCCGCAGCAGGTCGGCACCAGAACCGGCACGCAATCGGACTGTTCGACCAGGGGCACGATGTATTTGTGGGTCATTACCTGATAGTCGTGGCCTTTGCGCTCTTGGCTGCCCATGGACATCAGGACGACGGGTTTACGGAGAGTCTGTTTCTTGTTGCCAATGTTGCTGTTGGACATATGTCACCTTTGGACGAGCTGCAGCCCATCGTTTTTGTGCAGGCGCGCAGCTGAAAAAGCGCGCTACCTGAGGTTCCGAGCACTGCCGAGAGCGCACAGAAGGCGAGAATTCCCGGTCGAAACCTGCCTACCAGCCTGCCAGAGCCGTTAAATATGTCAAACGAAATCGGTTGGGGGTGTCAAAAATAATGGCCGAAATCCTGTCGAACAATATTTTTAACTGATTGTTTTTAAAGCGTTTTTGTAAATTTCCGGATGAGCTTAAAAGTCCATTATTTAAAACGCGCAATCATAATGGTGAAAAATTCTGCACGCTTTTTCATGGCGGCTGTGCAGGATCGACTACACGCGCACCTCGCGGCACGGTCTGCCTCGCGGCTTTGCCGTCAGTGGCACTCGATGCGGTTCCGGCCGTTTTCCTTGGCCCGGTAGAGGGCGCTGTCGCTGCGGGTGAGGGCGGCCTCGGCGGTTGCGTCGCCAGCTTCCAGAATGGCTACGCCGATGCTGATGGTCAGTGCGATGCGCTGGCCGTTCTGCAGCAGCGGTTGATCCGCCAGTTGCAATTGCAGGCGCTGCGCGAAGATTTCGGCGCTGGCGAGGTCCGCATCGCCGAGGACGACGGCGAACTCCTCCCCGCCGATGCGCCCAGCGAAATCGATGCGGCGGATCGCCCGGCCGAGGATGCTGGCGAAATGGCGCAACGCCTCATCGCCGACGGTATGCCCCCAGCGATCGTTGATCGCCTTGAAGTGGTCGATGTCGCACATCAGGATCGCCGCGCTGCGTTCCACGCTCCGTTGCACGCGGCCCAGCTCGGCCTCGATCAGGTGCATGAAGTGTCCGCGGTTGGGCAGTTGGGTGAGGTAGTCGGTGGTCGCCATCAGCTGCAGCTCGGCTTCGATGCGTTTGCGCTCGGTGATGTCGGTGATGAATCCGTGCCAGATCAGGCTGCCGTCCTCCAGGCGCTTGGGCTGGGCATTGCCCTGCCGCCAGACCATGCCCTGCTCGGGAAGCTGCACGCGGTACTCGTGGCGCCAGGGCCGCAGGCTCGCCGCTGAAGCTTCCAGCGAGGCGAGGTAGGCGGGCATGTCCTCCGGGTGGACCAGTTCGCGCAGGATCGACGTATCGTTCTGCACCTGTTCCGGCGTCTTGCCGTAGATATCCCTGACCCCCGCGCTGACGTAGGGAAAAACGCCGGTGCCATCGGGAAGGCGGCGGAACTGGAAAACCATGCCGGGAATTTCGTTGGTCAGGTCGGTGAGCAACTGCACGCTTTCCCGCAACTGTTCGGCCATGCCGCGCAGGGCGGTGATGTCGGTGGTGGTGCCGAGCATGCGCAGGGCGTTTCCGGCGGCGTCGCGCTCGACCACCTTGCCGCGGCTGCAGACCCAGAGGTAATGGCCATCCTTGTGCTGCAACCGATGCTCCACTTCGTAGGCGTCGCTGCGCCCTTCGAAGTGCTCGAGGATGGTGTTCTGCACGTAGCTCAGGTCATCGGGATGGATGCGGGTGTAGGCGTCCTCGATGCGGTTGCCGATTTCGTCGTCGTCGTAACCCAGCAGGGATTTCCATGCCGTGGAATAGTGAATCTCGCCGCTGGCCACATGACGATCCCAGATGCCCGTGCCGCTGCCGGCGACGGCCATAGCGAGGCGCCGGTCGCTTTCCCGGTGCGGCGCGCGGAGGTGATCGAGCAATGCCTCGCCCAGTTGCAGCACATCCTCCAGCAGCGCCCGCTGCGTCTGGTCGGGCAGGCGATCCTCATGGTCCAGCAGCAGAAGGCGGGCGTGGGGAAAGCCCTGCTCGTCGCGCAAGGTCTCGCTGGTGAGCAGGTACAGGGTCTGGCCACGATGCCGCAATGGGCCGGACGCCGCGTTGAGGGACAGCAAGGTCGCGATGGACAGTGCGCCGGCGTCGTTGATGCCGTTCTGGCCGAGCACCTGGCCGCGCATGTCGATGAGCAAGGCGGCGCAACCGCCGCACGAGAGCTGGGCGAGGCGCAGCAGGCCGTCGTAACGCCCGTTCTCCTTTACCCCGGATTCACTGGAAGTTCGCATCCGATAGCAGCTTCTTCAACGGAGGATGGGCAATGCACGCATGCATCCGCGCATCGCCCTGCGACAGGCGGACGCAGATGGCTCTATGAGATCACGGGCGGGCGGGCGGCCACAATCTCCACTCGCGAAACGGGCGACGAGCGTGCATTCGCAGTCGCCGCCCGGAAGTGTGGCGCTTGTTTGTGGGAAATGCCTGTCAGTTCAGCAGCTGGTCGATCAGCACGGCGTTGGTGTAGATCAGGCTGCCATCGCTGGCGCGGTGGCCGACCAGGTGGAACTGGCCGCGGTGTTCAACGCCACCCAGGTACACGCGGAACATACAGTCCGCCAGCGGCCCATAGCCCTCGGGCATCTTCAGGTCGAGGGTGTCCAGGTTCGCGTCGACCATCATTTCCTTCTGCCCGTTCTCCTGCAGGTACACCTCGGCCTGTTCCAGGTGCAGCCGGTCCTCGGCGGTCAGGTAGAAGTGGATATCTTCCAGGTGAGTGGGTTTCTGGTCTGCGCTGAGCTTGCACCAGCCTTCGAGAGTCATCGCACTCATGATGAAGTGCCTCCTTTCGTGTACGAGCGGAATCGCCGCGTCGTTGAAAGTTCTGACCACCATCGGTTGGGTGAATTCGATCAAATTTCACCCAGCCAGTTACGAGGCTGGGGCGGAATAAAAAAAGCCGCTCCAATGGAGCGGCTCGAAAGGACGTCGAAGGAGCAATCACAATATCAACGTCAGGAGTTGCCTTCCGCAGGGAAAGTGCGGAAGCGGGAAGATGGGTTGATTCTAGAAAGTTGCGGTGACGGGATAAACCGTCAATCCGGGAAGAGACTTTCTGTACTGGCGTAATAATCCGGCGAAAACGCGGGGCAAACATTCAGACGAATCCGAAAGTTGCCCCGCGCAATTATCCTGGCAATTATTCGAGCCGATTACAGGATCGACAGCGGATATTCGACGATCAGGCGCATCTCGTTGTTGTCCGCTTCGCCCTGGTCGGCGTTGGCGCGGTGGAAAGCCTGGCGCAGGCGGAAGGACAGGTCCTTGGCCGGGCCGGCCTGGACCACGTACTTGGCCTCGAAATCGGTCTCGTGGTGCTTGCCATCGTCGCCGTACAGGCCGGCATAGGCGCCGTCCACATCGGCGTGGGAGCCGTCGATGCCGGTACCGTTGATGTAGCGCGCCATGAAGCTCAGGCCCGGTACGCCGTAGGTGTCCATTGCCAGGTCGTAGCGCACCTGCCAGGAGCGCTCGCCCGGACCGTTGAAGTCGGAGTACTGCACGGAGTTGGCGAGGAACACCGAGTCACCAGTGGCACCGTCGCCGTCGTCGCCGAAGCCTACGTAGTCGAACGGGGTGTCGCCATGGACCTTCTGGTAGGCCAGGGTGACGGTATGCGCCTGCAGGAAGGAGTAGGCGGCTGCCAGCGACCAGGTGGTGTTGCTGATCTCGCCGGCCTTGGCCTGGCCTTCGTCGTTGGTGCGATAGATGTTGAAGTCGAAGGCCAGCGACTGGTCTGCGGCCACCGGCAGCACCCAGTTCACGTTGCCGTAGTACTGGCGCCAGATGTCCTTGAACTCGGAGCCGTACAGCGAAACGCTCAGATTGTCGTTGATCGCGTACTTGCCGCCGAGGAAGTCGACGTCACTGGTTTCCACGCCGGCGTAGGCCGCCCACAGGCCGCCGTCGCGGGCGGTGGTGACCGGGCTGGTGCCGGAGGTGAAGTGACCGGCTTCCAGGTCCAGGCCCTCGATTTCGCTGCTCAGCAGGTTGAAGCCCGACGCGGTCTGCGGGATCAGGCGGGTGCCGCCGGCGGCGAACACCGGAGCGGTCGGCTGCATGTCGCCGAACTTCAGCTCGGTCTTGGAGATGCGCACCTTCAGCGCGCCGCCGGCCTTGCCATAGTCGTCGTCCGGCTTGCCGTCGTTGCCCACCGGCAGGTTGCCGGTGCCCGCGCGGCCACGGCCGGCGTCGAGCTTGATGCCCAGGTAGCCGAAGGCATCCACGCCGAAACCGACGGTGCCCTGGGTGTAGCCGGAGGAGAAGTTGGCCAGGAAGCCCTGGGTCCAGTCGCGGTTATCGGCTGCGCCGTTCTTGCCGTCATGGTCGTAGTACTGGTTGCGCAGCAGGACGTCGAACTTGGCGTCCTCGGCGAAGCCCTTGGCATCGGCCTGGTCGGTGACGAAGGGTTCGGCGCTGGCAAACTGGCTGGCGGCGGCGGATACAGCGAGCACGATGGCGCTGCGTTTGAGGTGCTTCATGGATATTGCCCCTAGAGTCTTGGAGGGCCGGCTCGATGAACAGCGTGAGAGCCGGACGTTTTTATAGGCAGGCACAATGAATCCGAACATGGAATGACCACGGCGGAAGTCGCAGGAAGTTGCGTTGGCATTGTTGCGATTATCTTGGTATTGCACTCTCCGCGAATTGCTCCAGACGCGGAAAGGCGACGTCATAATGCCCAAAGAGTTCGCTGTTTAAATAACGAAATATGAAAAGGTCTATGTCTCAAAATGTAATAATCCGTACCTAGGTCGAATAGACAAAAGTAATTCGAAAGTTATTCGGATAGTTGCAATGTCACTGTTTCCGCGGGCTGCGGGCACGGTGACATGGCGCGCCGCGGGGCGTTGCGGCTAAGCTGCGCGACCCGGCCTTCGCACCTTGTGCGACGACGTGCCCCACTCATCGACAGCAGAGATTTCTCCATGACGCCTACCTTCATCCCCGACGCGGACCCCGAATCCATCTCCTCCGACGTCGCCGGCTTCGGCGGGCTGCTGGTTTCCACGCAGATCCCCACCCTTGAGGACGGCAGCCTGGAACTGGGCGACATCAAGGCCCAGAGCGAAGCCACCCTGCGCAGCCTGCAACTGGCCCTGGAAAAGGCCGGCAGCGGCCTGGACCACGTACTGCACCTGACCATCTACCTCACCAGCATGGTCGACCGCGCCGCGTTCAACGAGGTGTACTGCCGCTTCTTCGCCAAGCCCTACCCGGTGCGCGCCGCCGTTGGTATCGCCGAGCTGGCGGTGGACGGCATGAAGGTGGAAGTCACCGCCATCGCTGCCAAGCGCGCGAGCTGATTTTCCTGCCTTTGTAGGATCGGGCCGCTCTGCGGCCCTTTCTTTTTTTGCCACCTCTGCGACATGACCACGGTTCGCGAGCAAGCTCGCTCCTGCAAGGAGCGGCGTGGCGAGAACCTGCAGGAGCGAGCTTGCTCGCGAACTTCCCCGCTCCAGATCCCCGCCGAATGTATTCCTTTGTATCTGCCGCTCCCTGAGCCGGCACACGCATACAAAAGCCTCCCGCCGCCGATACGCCCGCGATACATCGCTACGGCGAAATAGCCCTACCCGAACGAAACAACGCGACGGCAGGGAAAACCCTCCAGAGCATCGTTCCAGGGATTCGCCCTTGCGGCATGACCCGGCGCCCAACGCGCCACAGCATCTGGAGAAGCACAATGACTGGTATCGCGAAAACCCTGCGTTCCAAATCCCAACTGGGCCTGCTCGCTGTCGCCCTGGCCGGTGGCTTGAACATGGCGTCTTCGGCCTTCGCCTTAGAAGCACTGCCGCAGGGTTACCAATTGGCCTCCGCCGCCAAGGCCGGGGAGGGCAAGTGTGGCGAGGGCAAGTGCGGCGCCGCCAAGGAAGCCAAAGCCAAGGCCAACCAGGGCGAAGGCAAGTGTGGCGAAGGCAAATGCGGCGCCGACGGTGCCCAGGCCAAGGCTAACGGCGCCGAGGGCAAATGCGGTGAAGGCAAGTGTGGCGACGCCTCCTTCGCCCGCACCGATGCTGACCACGATGGCCGCGTCTCCCGCGCCGAACTGCTGGCCGTGGCGCCCAAGGCCAACGCCGAGTTCGACGCCATCGACGCCAACCACGACGGCTACCTCTCTGAAGCCGAGGTCTATCAGTTCCGCAAGAACCAGTTCGACTCCAACGGCAAGCCGTTCCCGTCGGACCTATACAGCAAGCTGAGCCAGGCCAAGAACTGACATTCGCCGCTGACCTCCCCGCGCCGCTGGCCGGGGAGGGCACTTCGCCAAGGAGACCGCCATGACCACGACCGTATCCCTGCACGGAGCTGGCCTCGGCCTGCGCCGCGCCATGCTGCCCGACCTGTTGACCATGGACGACCGCGCCGTGGACTTCCTCGAAGTCGCCCCGGACAACTGGATCGGCGTTGGCGGTTCCTACGGCGAAGGCCTGGCGCGCCTGGCCGAACGCTTCCCGCTGTCCTGCCACGGCCTGTCGCTGTCCCTCGGCGGCCCGGAACCGCTGGACCACGTTTTTCTGCGCCGCGTCCGCGAATTCCTGGATCAGCACAATGTGCCGCTGTTCAGCGAACACCTGAGCTACTGCTCCGACGAAGGCCACCTTTACGACCTGATTCCCATGCCCTTCACCGAAGAGGCCGTGCGCCACATCGCCAGCCGCATCCGCGAAGTGCAGGACGTTCTCGGCCGCCGCATCGCCGTGGAAAACATCTCCTACTATGCCGCGCCCTACCAGGCGCTGAGCGAGATCGACTTCCTGCGCGCTGTCCTCGACGAAGCCGATTGCGACCTGCTGCTGGACGTCAACAACCTCTACGTCAACGCCCACAACCACGGCTACGACGCCGCCAGCTTCCTGGCCCGCGTGCCGGCGGAACGTGTCGTCTGCCTGCACGTCGCCGGGCACTACGACGAGGCGCCGGACCTGAAAGTCGACACCCATGGCGCTGCCGTGAAGGACGACGTCTGGAGCCTGCTGGCCAGCGCCTATCAGCACCTGGGCACGGTCCCGACCCTGCTGGAACGTGACTTCAACCTGCCGCCGCTGGCCGAGTTGCTCGGCGAAGTGGATTACATCCGCGGCCTGCAACGTGCCGCTCGCCAGCCGGAGGTGCGTCATGGCTGAGTCCCTGCGCGAACAGCAACTGCGCATGAGCCGCTACATCCGCGACCCGCAGGCCAACGAGCCGCCGCCCGGCATCGAGGCACGCCGCCTGGCGGTCTACCGGCAACTGTTCTTCGGCAACCTGCAATCGCTGCTGGCCGGCAACTTCCCGGTGCTGCATGCCAGCGTTCCGCGCGAGCAATGGCAAACCTTGACCGAGGATTTCTACGCTGGCTTCCGCTGCCAGACGCCGCTCTTCACAGAGGTTGCCGGCGAGTTCGTCGACTATCTGGAAGGCCGTGGCGAGCAACCCGGCTGGGTGGCCGAGCTGGCTCACTACGAATGGATCGAGACCGCGCTGCTGCTCAGCGACAAGGCCGAACCGGCTTATGATCCGGATGGCGATCTGCTCGACGGTGTGCCGCTGCTTTCCAGCCTTGCTGCGCCATTGGCGTATGCCTGGCCGGTCAGCCACATCGGCCCCGAGAGCATTCCCCTGGAAATGCCGGCCGAACCGACACTGCTGCTGGCCCGCCGGGGCACCGACCTCAAGGTGCACTTCTCGCGCCTGGCGCCGCTGGCCCATGCCCTGCTGGTATCCCTGCAGCAGTGGCAGCTCACCGGTCACGAACACCTCAAGGCGCTGGCGGAAATCGTCGGCGTCGAACTGGCTGCCATCGAAGAGCAAGGCATCGCCTTGTTGCGCAGCCTGAAGGAACAAGGCGTGGTGATCGGCACCCGCCCCAACTGCACCACTCCACGCCGCTGACACAGGAGAAGCGCCATGACCGATACCCTGGCAACCGTGATCTATACCGCCCAGACCCACACCACTGGCGGCCGCGATGGTCGCGGCCAGACCACCGACGGCGAGCTGGACCTGCCGCTGAGCCCGCCCGGCTCAGGCCGCCCCGGCACCAACCCCGAGCAGCTGTTCGCCATCGGCTGGTCCGCCTGCTTCATCGGCGCCCTGCGCCGCGCCGGGCAGAAGCTGAACGTGCGACTGCCGGCCGATGTGGCGGTGGACGCCGAAGTCTCCCTGGGCAATACCGCCGACGGCGGCTTCGCCCTGGCCGCCCAGCTCACCGTGCATCTGCCGGGGCTGGACGCCGAGGACAAGGCGAAGCTGGTCGATGAGGCGCATCAGATCTGCCCGTATTCCAAGGCGACTCGCGGAAACATCGAGGTTGGGTTTGTGATTCCGTGATCGATCTCCTTTCTAACGCTCCTGCCTGCCAACCGGATCGAGGAAAAGGCCTGCTCCTACAGTCGAGTACGACACTGCTTTTGTAGGAGCGGAGCTTCTCCGCGTACTCCCGGCGCAGCCGGGACAGCTACTGCGGCCGCGATGTTCCTTGTGACCTCTATCACCTGTAAGCGCTGGGGGCCGCTTCCCCGCGAAGAGCGCTGGCGAGCGCCTGGAATCCTGCCTGCAGCCTGGAGTCGTCCTGCGCTGTATTGCTGATGCTCGCTCGGATGTAGTGCGGCACGGCCGTCCGGCCCACAGCGAAGGATTCCGCTGTGGAGATCAGATAATTCATGAGCTTGAGCTCCGCTTCGATATCCGATGCCCGCCACGGCTCGGGCACCTCGATCCAGAAGTGAGGGCACTGCGGATGTGTGCGGTAAGTCACTGCGTGCAGGCAGGTTTTCACCCATTCCTTGCGGCGGCGGATTTCGGCGGCCTGCAGGCGCAACAGATGGGTTGCCGTGCCGTCTTCGATCCAGCGTGTAGCCAGCTCCATCGCCAGGGGCGTGGCCATCCAGCAGGAGGCGCGAATGGCGGCGGCGATCTGGCCGACCATCTGCACCGGAGCGTGTACATAGCCAACCCGCAGTCCGGCCGAGACTCCCTTGCTCAGGCCGCCAATCAATACGGAACGTTCGGGGGCGTAGTGGCTGAGCGGCAACGGCCGGCTCTCCAGCAGCGCGGCATGGGTCTCGTCCTCCAGGATGAGAACATTGTGCTGTCGGCAGATTTCCGCCACGGCCGCACGCCGCTCTTCGGAGAGCACCGAGGTCGTGGGGTTCTGCAGGGTCGGCGTGCAATACAGCGCCGCAATCCGATTCTGCCGGCAGAGCTCGTCCAGCGACTCGGGCAATATGCCCTCGGCATCCATCGCCGCGCCCAGCAGGCGGATGCCTAACAGACGCGCGGCGGTGATGAGACCGGGGTAAGTGAGTTGCTCGGTCACCACGGTATCGCCCGGGCGTAGCAGGGAGGAGAGCGCGCACATCAAACCGTGCTGGCCGCCGTTCACGCACAAGACCTGTTCCGCTTCAGGTTGGAATGCGCCATTTGACAGCCATTGCGCACCTGCCTGTCTGAATCTGGGAAGACCCGTGTCGGGGGTATAAAGCATCAGCTCCTGGATTATTCGTTTATCCTCGGAAAGTTCTTTAAGGCTTTTCTCAAAGAAAGGTATCTCTGCACCTGGAATATGCATGTTCCGACTCATGTCAAATAAATCGGGCGTGCTTTCTATGAAGTTTCTGAAGCCGGCCTCACGTCTGTTTTCCTGTCCTAGCTGACGCACGAAAGTTCCGTCTCCCACCCGCGCAATTGTCAGCCCCAGTCGTTCCAGTTCGGCATAGGCGCGGCTGACGGTACCAATGGTGACGCCAATTTGATCGGCCAAAATACGATGGGGAGGTAACTTCATTCCGGCATTAAAAGTACCTTCTAGAATGCTCTTTTCCAGCGCTGCGGAGAGTCTCTTGTATTTTGCTCCAGGAGCTGATCGAAGCGCGTTCCTCAGAATTGACACGATGTCAATATAGGGTTTGACAGCCATTTTGCCCCTCAAATAGCCTCGAATTAATGGATTCAATCAGGCATTGGACCAAGACAATAACGTGCAATCGAGGCAATGACATCATGTCGACGACATCGGCCGCATTCTCCACGGATAAGATCAGAAAACCTTGGCTGGCGGGTTTATTGACCGGGTTGTTATTTCTTTGCGTTTGCCTGAGTTGGGGGACCACCTGGCTGGGCATCAAGATAGCGGTGGAAACCGTTCCACCATTGACGGCGGCAGGCTTGCGCTTCCTGATCGCCTTTCCCCTTTTCATCACGTTTGCCCTCGTGCGCCGCGATCCGATATTTTTCCCGCGCGGCACTCAAGGGTTCTTCGTCTTCGTCACGCTGATGTATTTCAGCGTGCCTTATTACTTGCTCAATTACGGTGAAACCCATGTTTCGTCAGGATTGACCGCGCTGCTCTTCAGTTGCATGCCGGTATTCATCCTGGCGTTTTCTGCGCTGTTGCTCAAAGAGCGTATTTATCTCTCGCAGATCATCGGCATCGTCATCGGCTTCGGCAGCCTTTATATGATCCTGCGGGTACAGGGTGTGCGCGTCGATCGCGCGGAATTCTGGGGCGTATTGGCCATTCTGGCGGCCGCCGTAATGCATGCGCTGTGTTACGTGATCACCAAGAAGAAGGGCGCCCAGATCAGTGTCATCACCTACAACGCCTTGCCGATCGGAATCGCCGGACTTCTGCTGTTTGGTCTCGGCTTGGCCATGGAAGAGCCGCAGTTTTCGGTCATTAGCGAGCGCTCCTGGTGGGCGCTGATCTATCTGGGCATTTGTGCTTCGGTGGGTGGATTTATCGCCTACTTCGTCCTGCTCAAGCGTTTGAGCCCAGTCGTGCTGTCCTTCGTTTTCATCATCTTCCCCGTGTTCGCCGTGATCATCGGCTCCTGGTACGAGGGGCAGTTCATCTCCCCGGAACTGGCGTTGTATTCGGCGTTATTGCTCCTGGGGTTCGCTATAACCAAGGTGCCCGTCGAGCAGTGGTTGGCAGCGAGGAGATGAAGTCATGAGCGCCGAGGACGTTCTGACGGATGCGGTTGTTCGGGAAATCTTTCGCCATGCCGAAGTGGAGTACCCCGACGAGTGTTGCGGCCTGGTTTTCGCTGACGCCACGGTGCACCTGGGGACCAACATCCAAGCCCACCTCCACCGTAACCAACCTGAGGTTTTCCATCGCACCGCAGCCAATGGCTACACCTTTGCGGTGCAGGACACCTTGCTCCTCAACCAGAGCCTGCGAAGCAGCAATCCGGCGAAGGTCATCTATCACTCGCATCCGGATGTCGGTGCCTATTTCAGTCGCGAAGACGAGGACAAAGCGCTGTTCATGGGCCAGCCGATCGTTCCCGTGGCTTATCTGGTGGTCGACGTTCGTGGCGCGCAGGCGTATGGCGCCAGATTGTTTGAATGGAGCGGTGGCGGATTCACATGCACTCATGAACTCACCGGTCAGCCAATCCAGAAATAACTAGGAGTCGTTATGAACGCTGTAGTTTTTCCTGAAGTACTGGTCCGGGTAGTCGGGCTGTCATCCACGCGCTTGCCGAGCCAAGGCAATACCGCGCGGGAGCGGGTGGAATATCTGTGCGAGCGGCATAGCGAGCTCTGGCAGCACCTGTTCTATGGCAACCATCAGTTCAAGGAGCATTTTCTCCTGACTTCCAGCGGGCGATTGGTGGATGGTGAAAGCCCACTCGCCGCGGATGCCGAACTGGAAATCCTTCTGGCCACCTCCGGCGGGCTGGACCTGGATGAATTGAGCAACGACGAGGTACGACGCTACGTCCGGCATATCACCTTGCCCCATGTTGGCCGCCAGGGGCAGCTCCGCCTGAAGAAAGCGCGGGTGCTGATCGTCGGCTCCGGTGGATTGGGCTCACCTATCAGCTTGTATTTGGCGGCGGCGGGCACCGGAACTCTTGGCCTGGTGGATTTCGACCGAGTGGAGCGTAGCAATCTGCAGCGACAGGTGGTGCATGGAACAGGCTCGGTGGGGTTGGCGAAAGTGGAGTCGGCGCGGCTGAGGCTGCTCGATCTGAATCCGGATATCGAGATCCAGGCGCATGATGCGGCGCTGACGGCGGACAACGCCCTGCAGCTGATCGGCAACTACGACGTGGTCGTGGATGGCACCGACAACTTCGCGACCCGCTATCTGATCAATAATGCCTGTGTGTTGCTCGGACGCCCGTTGGTCTACGGGGCGCTGCATCGATTCGACGGCCAGGCCAGCGTTTTCAACCAGGATGACGGCCCCTGCTATCGCTGCCTGTTCCCTCAGCCCCCGCCCGGAGAACTCTCGCCAAATTGCAGTGCCGGTGGTGTCATCGGCGTACTGCCGGGCGTCATCGGGCTGATCCAGGCCACCGAGACGGTGAAGCTGATCCTTGGCATCGGCCAGTCTCTGTCGGGGCGTCTGCTGAGATTCGACGCTTTGGCGATGCGCTTTTCGGAGGTCCTGTACGGGCGACGTCCGGATTGCCCCACTTGCTCTCCGGCGCGAGCGGGACGGGCGCTGCAGCCACAGCCGCAGGTCTCATGTGCATCGACTGCAGGTTCGGATAGCCGCCTGCCCGATGATTTCTACATCGATCCGCAGCAATTGCACGAGGGGCTTTCGCAGTCTGGTGAGGTACGCCTGCTGGATGTACGAGATGCCAACGAGCTGGAGGTCTGTCAGTTGCCGGGTTCGGTGAATATCCCGGTTGGAGAGGTGCGCAACCGCCTGCATGAACTCGACCGTCGATTTACCTGGTGCGTGATCTGCTATGCCGGGGCGCGGGCCGAGCGGGTGGCCGCCATGATGCTGGCTGAAGGATTCGCTCCTGTTCGTGTGCTGCGTGGCGGTATCAAGGCCTGGGCGCGTGATATCGACCCTGATATGCCGCTCTACTGAGGTCGCGCCGCCATGATCCATTCCTCATTGCTCCACGTAATCGGCAACACGCCGGTGGTGTGTTTGCCGGCGTTCAGCGCGGAGACCGGTTTCGACGTCTACGCCAAGCTGGAGTCCCTGAATCCGGGCGGCAGTCACAAGGCGCGCATTGCCCTGGCCATGATCCGCGATGCTGAAGAGCGCGGCATTCTGGTGCCCGAAAGTGGGCAGACCATCCTTGAGCCCAGCGGGGGCAACACCGGCATCGGTCTGGCCATCGCAGCGAACATCCTGGGCTACGGCGTAGTACTGGTGATCCCGGACAACTACAGCCCGGAGAAGCAGAAGCTGTTGCGTCTGTATGGCGCCGAAGTGGTGCTGTCGGACAGCCTCCGTGGCAACAACTCACACGGCGAGCGAGCCATGGAGTTGCAGCTCGAGCATCCCGAGTACGTGATGCTCAATCAGCAGCGCAACCCGGCGAATCCGGATATCCATCGGCGCACCACGGCACAAGAGGTTCTACAAGACTTTCGCGACTCTCCCCCCGATTGCCTGGTGGCGGGTATCGGCACTGGCGGCCATATCACCGGCCTGGGGGAAATGCTCAAGGCGCGTTGGCCGACACTGGGGGTGTTCGGCGTGGAACCGGAAGAATGCGACCTGCTACGTAATCGTCATGCGCCCCATGGCATTCAAGGTCTGTCGATCGGCTTGGTGCCGCCCATTCTCAACCTCGCGGTGCTCGACGGGATGATCAAGGTGTCCCGCCGCGATTGCCTGACGCGCGTGCGCAAGACCATGCGCGAGGATGGTCTGAGTCTGGGACTCTCCTCGGCGGCCAATCTGGAGGCGATAGCCCGGATGGTGGGTGAGTGGATGAAAGGGACGCGGGTGCTGACGCTGATTTATGACGGCGTGGACAGCTACCTACCTGAGTTCGAGTGACATTGCGGAGATTTCCATGCCACGACGTTTCAAGCGGACCGCGCTCGAGGAGCGCTTGTTCGAGCTTCTCGAGCAGGTCCTCAAACCTGCCGACTGGGTGCAGTTGATTCCCTGTCTGGATAGCCTCTGGTCCATCAGCGTGGTGCAGATTGAGCAAGACCTGCGGGCCTACGCCGAGCGTGACCCCGCCTCCAATGGGCGGGTTGAGGTGATACTCGATAGTTACGCCTCGTTCAGGGCGATTCTGTTCCACCGCTTCGCTCACGAGATCTGGCACAACGATGCTATCGCTGACCATGAGGCGATCGCCCAGCGGCTGGCCAACGCTGGGAAGTTGCAGTCCGGCGCCGAGATCCATCCCTGCGCCTGCATCGGCCGGCGCTTCGTGCTCGACCATGGCTATGGAACGGTGATCGGGGAAACCTGTGAAATCGGTGATGATTGCTACCTGCTCAGTGGGGTGACGCTGGGAGCATCCGGTATCGCTGACAATGGCCTGGGCAAGCGCCATCCGACCTTGGGCAGTCAAGTGGAGATTGGTGCGGGTGCGCGGGTGTTGGGCGCGGTCACCATCGGCGACAACGTGTTCATCAGCCCGGCCTGCGTCATCACGCGCGATGTGCCCGCCAATTGTCGAATCAGCGTGGCCAATCAACTGCAGCTGCAGCGTAACGGCTCCATGTCCAGCCGGGGGTACATCGGAGCCTTCGTCGCCGAAGGCTATATACATCTCGTGGGTGAGCTGCTCCCCACGTCAGTGCTGGCCCTGGTGGACGCCGATCATCGGCCACTGCATTGGCTGGAAGTGCGGAATGAATCAGCCAGCCGCCACCATGCCCAGTACAGCGTTCATCGGTTGACGGTAGCTGACCTGGATTCGAAATTACCAATCAACCTGTGCCTGCATGGGCCGGGACAGGACATCACGCTGATCGATCCGCCGGGCCTGGCTCAGTTGATCTGCGCAGTGGCTCAGTCACGGGAGCAGACGGCGGATTCTGCAACGATGCTGCACCCGGCCTGAGCCGTTTGCATTTCACTTCAGAAACCTGACCAGGGCGCGGTCGAGGCTGAAATGTCCGGAGCCCTTCAACACCAGCGGCACCAGCGCCACCAGGTAGATCAGCGGCAGTTTGTAGTTGCCGAATCCGTGGTCGGTAATCGAGTAGCCCTGGGCCAGTTCCGCGAGGCTCGACCACTGCGCCGGCCAATGCACTGCTGCGATGGCGACAAGGGTCACGACGATCAGCGAGGCCGAGGCAAAGCGCGTGGCCAGGCCCAGCAGCAACAAGATTGGCGCGATCAGCTCGGCCCACATCGACACCTGCCAGTCGAAGCCGGCGGAGAAGTGGTTGAAAGGGAAGGGGAAGCTGGCGTGGATCTGTTCGAACCAGTTGTCGCCGTGCCATTTCTCCAGTCCCGACTCGAAGAATTCCCAGGCCAGGAACAGCCGTAGCGGAATGTCCCAGCCCCAGGCGGCGAGGCGGTCGAGTTGGTCGAATGCGGTCTTGATCGGGTTCAGGGTCAGCAGGGTCATGGCGCACCTCATGTGCAGAAAAGTTGTGAGCAACGCGGTGTCGTCCGGACGGTGTCGTCCGGCCGTGGAAGTCAGTTACGGGCGGTGATGGCAGTGGCGGCGCGACTCTCATGGCGCCGGCGCAGAGCCAGTTTTGCGATGAGCTTGATGGCGACCGCGGAAGTGATCAGCGCGAAGCCCAACGGATACCAGGAACCCATCGGCAGCCGCTTGTAGAACGACAGGACGAAGACTGCGGCGATCACCCAGGTGCCGGCGCTGTGCAGCCCTTTCCAGACGCGGGCGCCAAGGAGCCTCACCGCATAGGGGAAGGAGGTGATCGTCAGCAGGAAGATGAACAGATAGCCGACCGAACCGGGAATGTTCGCAGCGGCGCTGCGGCCGTGCCAGAAGGTCTCGGGGAAGAACTTCACGTAGAGGATGATCAGCAGCGCATGCACGGCATGGGAGAAGGCGAAGGCCAGCCCGAGGAAACGCCGTTCACGCAGCAGGCCACGGGTGACGTCGCCGGGCACCAGGGTTGCCAATGAAGAGGCGAGGAAGGTTGCGAGGAAGATCGCGAAGGAAGTCCGGGCAGTGACGCGGATCGCACTGCGCAGGGCTTCCACCCACTGCTGCTGTGACCACAAGGCGAGCGCGGTAGCGATCAGCACCAGCAACGACAGCAGGGAAAACAGACGCCAGCCATGCAGGCTGGCGTTTTCGGCGGGACGGTTCATGGCAGGCTCCTTTGGGAGAACGCGGCGGGCGGGATGCCGTCGCTGTTCGTGGAGCCATCTTGGCGACGGGCCTTATACCAGATGTGTCCGGCAAGGCCCGTCTTGTATCTCTGTGTACAAAGGCGTCAGGAGGGGCGCAATTCCAGCTGTGCGCACAGCCCGCCGGTGGCGCGGTTGGACAGGCTGAGCGTGCCGCCCAGCGCCTGGCTCAGTTGCTGGGCAATCGCCAGCCCCAGGCCGGTGCCGCCGGTGCTGCGGTTGCGCGAGCTTTCCACCCGGTAGAAGGGTTTGACCACTTCGGTGAGTTCTTCCTCGGGGATGCCGGGACCTTCGTCCAGTACACGAATACACAGGAAGCCTCGGGCATCGCGCTCGACTTCCACCTGGGCCGAGCCACCGAATTTCAGGGCGTTGTCCACCAGGTTGGTGAGCACCCGGCGCAGCGCGTGCGGGCGGGTTTCCAGCACGGCATTGCTGTTGCCTTGCAGCTCCACGGCCTGGCCGCTGTCCTGGTAGTCGAGCACCAGGCTGTCGAGGAAGGAATCGAGGTTGACCTTGACCGCCGCCTCGCTGGCGCCGTCCATGCTGCGCGCATAGGCCACGCCTTCGCGGACCAGGTGCTGCATTTCTTCCAAGTCGCTCCACAGGCGCTCGCGCTCGGGCGAGTCGTCCATCTGCTCGACGCGCAGCTTCATCCGTGTGATGGGCGTCTGCAGGTCATGGGAGATGGCTGCAAGCAGTTGCATGCGTTCCTTGAGGTACGAGCCGATGCGGCCCTGCAACGCGTTGAAGGCGCGGGCGGCGTAGGCGACTTCGCTGGGGCCGCGCTCGTCCAGATCAGGCGCGGGGGCGTCCGGGTCGAGGTTGTCGACGGCCTGGGCCAGGCGCGTCAGTGGGCGAATGGCCAGGCGCACGGCGAGCCAGGTGCAGAACAGCAACAACGCCAGCTGGACGATCAGCACCCAGGGCAGCCATTGCGCCACCGGCACGCCCTTGGGCGTCACGTCGATGGTCAGCGGCATGCCGTCGGCCAGCTTCAGGTGCACCTGGAAGTGCGGAATGGAGCCTGGAATGGTCTCGAAGCGCAGGCCATAGCGCGGACCGATGGAATCGGCGATGGAAGTCGCCGCCATCGGCGCCTGCGCCATGTTCATCGGCTCGCCGGGCTGGCCGCCGTCGAGGCGGTAGCGGTAGTTGGGGCGTTGCACCATGGGCAGCCAGCGTTCGCGCTCGTCCAGTGGCAAGCGATCGAGCAGGGCGACGGCGGTACTGACGTCGGTTTCCAGGTTGCCCAGCATCATGCTGCGCGCGCTCTGGTAGCGCTCATAGAACTGCGAGCAGAACGACAGGCTGTAGGCGAACACCAACCCGGCGAGGAAGATCAGCGCCAGGCGTGCGGCCAGCGTGCGTGGCCAGTGCAGGACGGATTTCATTCGTTGGGCTCGAGCAGTTCGACGGCCAGGGCGAAGACGTAGCCTTCGCTGCGCACCGTCTTGATGTAGGCAGGCTCACGGGCGTCATCCAGCAGGCGCTGGCGCAGGCGGCTGACCAGCAGGTCGATGGAGCGGTCGAAGATGTCCGCCTCCCGGCCTTGGGTGAGGTTCAGCAGTTGCTCGCGGCTGAGTACGCGTTGCGGGTGATCGACGAACACGCGCAGCAGGCGATATTCGGCGCCGCTCAGGGCGACCAGGGTACCGTCTTCATCCAGCAGGTGGCGCGCGGTGGTATCGAGTTTCCAGCGGCCGAAGCCGATCAACCGGCTCGCCTCGCTGACCTGCAGGTTCGGCGGCAGCATGCGGGTGCGGCGCAGCACGGCGTTGATCCGCGCCAGCAGCTCGCGGGCGGAGAAGGGCTTGGTGAGGTAGTCGTCGGCGCCCATTTCCAGGCCGATGATGCGGTCGGTCTCGTCGTTGCGCGCGGTGAGCATCAGCACTGGCGTGGATTTGTGCTTGCCCACGCGCAGTTCGCGGCACAGCTTCAGGCCGTCGTCGCCGGGCATCATGATATCCAGCACGATCAGGTCGACGGAGTTGCCGTCGAGGAAGGCGCGCATCTGCCGGCCATCCGCCGCCAGGCTCACGCGCAGGCCGTTCTTCTTCAGGTAGTTGCCGACCAGCTCGCGGATCTCGCGGTCGTCGTCGACGATCAGTACGTGATCGACATGGTCCATGCCGGTGCCTCGTTCGTAGTAGGTTGATCCGAGTTTATAGCGCCGCGCCGCGCTTGCCTGCCGTGCTTTGTATTCCACTGTATCCAGCCCCGCCGCCGATACCCGAAGCCGCAATCGGCGGCGTTGCACGACACAAGTCCGATACCTCCTGCCAGTGAAATGGGCACCAACGGCGAAGCGAACAGCCTTCGCCAGCCAAACCCGACACAGGACAGGAGAATCACCATGAAAGCCATCCAACTCACCAACGCTTGCCTCTTCGCTGCCATCGCGGTCTTCGCCAGCTTCGGTGCCCAGGCCGCCGACGGCCAGCCGGTCGAGCAGTACCACTACGGTCAGAAACTGGATGTGAAGCAGGTCATCGCCATTCACGAAGAGGGTGCGTCGCCCTTCGGCTGCGGCATCGTCAACGCCCGCATGGACTACCTGGACTCCCACGGCCAGCCGCACAGCCTGGCTTACCGCAAGTTCGCCACCGACTGCAACGAAGGCGGTTGATTCCCCTCAGCCGCGGGCAGGGACGGCCGCGGCGTTTATTCCCTGGCGTTTATCCCAAGTGTGAACCCCACGGGCCGCCGGCCCACCGAGGTGACCATGTTGCTCATCGCGTTTCTCGGCGGGGCGCTGACTCTGCTCAGTCCCTGCATCCTTCCCGTGCTTCCATTGTTGTTGCAGCGTGCCGGCGGCCCGGTGTGGTCGCCCTGGGTCACGCTGCTCGGCCTGGCCAGCGGTTTCACCGTGCTGGCGAGCCTGGCGAGCGTTTCCAGCAACTGGGTGATCGCCGCCAGCGAGTGGGGCCGCTATTTCGCCCTCGTGCTGCTGTCGGTATCCGCGCTCGCGCTGCTCTGGCCGCGTTTCAGCGACTGGCTGGCCAAGCCCTGGGCGTGGATCGGTGACCGTCTGCATGGCGAAGCCCGGCGCATGCCGCCGGCTCTTTCCGCATGGGTACTGGGTTTCGCTGCTGGTCTGCTGTGGGCGCCCTGCGCCGGGCCGGTGCTGGGGCTGATTCTCTCCGGCGCTATGCTGCAAGGCCCGAGCGCGCAGACCAGCCTGCTGCTGTTCGCCTACGGCCTGGGTAGTGCCACGGTGCTCGGCGTGGTGCTCTTTGCCGGCCGCCGCCTGATGCAGCATCTTCGCCCGCGCATGGCCGTCATCGAAGGCCTGCGCCGCGCCACCGGTGTGCTTGCCCTGCTGGCCGTGGTTGGCATTGCCAGCGGTACCAGCGCGCAACTGGCTTCCGGCAGCTCTTCCACGCTGGTGAATAACCTGGAGCGCAAGGTCATCGACGGCGTACCCGCACTCATCAGTCAGCTTATGCCCGGCGACATGGCCCACGGCGCCGGGCGCCTGCCCGACCTCGGCCCGGCTCCCGAACTGCAAGGCGCCGTGGAGTGGATCAACAGCCCTGAACTTAACCTGCATGATCTGCGCGGCAAGGTAGTGCTGGTGGACTTCTGGACCTACGACTGCATCAACTGCCAGCACAGCCTGCCGTACGTGAACGCCTGGGCGAAGAAGTACGCGGACCAGGGGCTGGTGGTGATCGGCGTGCACACGCCGGAGTATCCCTACGAACGCATTCCGGCCAACGTCCGCGCCGCCGTGGAGAAACACGACATCCACTACCCGGTGGCTGTGGATAACCAATACCGCCTCTGGAATGCGTTCGGTAACCAGTATTGGCCGGCGCACTACTTCATCGATGCCCAGGGGCGGATTCGTCACCTTTCGATAGGCGAGGGCGGATATGAGGAGCAGGAACAGGTGATCCAGACGTTGTTGCAAGAGAGCAGGAGCGCGAAGGCGGAGACCAGACAATAGGCAAAGGAGGTCGGCGAATCGGCGTGGTCATCCCGCCACCTGATTTCGCCCCTGCTTCTTCGCCTCATACAGCGCCGCATCCGCACGCTCCACCAGCGCTTGTGCCGAGCTTTCCTGCCCCGACACTGACGCCGCGATGCCGATGCTGACACTCACCCGCCCCAGTGGGGAAAGCTCGTGGTGGAGGGCGAGCGCCTCCACCGCTTCAAGCAGCTTGTGCGCCATGCCACGTATGCCGGCGAGGTCGGTCATCGGCGCGAGAAGGACGAACTCTTCCCCGCCATAGCGCGCCACCAGATCGGTGGCGCGATGGGCCGAACCGGCTAGCGCTCGGGCGATCTCGCGCAGGCAGGTGTCGCCGGCTGGATGCCCATAGTGGTCGTTGTAGCGCTTGAACCAGTCCACATCCATCACCGCCAGGGCTAGTGGCTCGCCCGAGCGGCGGGCATGGCTCCACTCCTGTTCCAGTACCTGGTCGAAGCGGCGGCGGTTGGCAATGCCGGTAAGCCCGTCGGTCATGCTCATGGCCTGCAATCGGGTGTTGAGCTCGCGTAGCTCGTCGGTGCGCTCGGCGACGCGCAGCTCCAACTCATGTTCGGAAGTGCGCAGGTTTTCGACCAATTGCTGCTGGGTCTGGATCAGCTCCTCCTGCACCCGCGCCTTCTCCCGGCGCATCACGTTGAAGCGGTCGGCGAGGGCGAAGGCGAGCACGATCATTTCCATCGCCGAGCCCAGTTGCAGGCCATCGACGGTGAACATGTTGGTCGGAACAATACCCAGGGCGCGCAGCGAGGTCATCGCGCCGCCGAGCATCAGCAGCGCGAATGCGGCGAGGAAGAAGAACGCGCTGCGCTGGCGCTTGAAAGCGGCGACGCCAGCACCTGTCAGCAGGATTACCGCCGTGGCGAAGTTCAGCAGGATGCCGACGCGGGACACGTAGGGCAGCGCGACTGCATAGGCGACGAGGCTGAGCAGGTAGAGCAGGATCATCCCGCGCAGTACCCAGTCCAGGCGCGGCAGTATCCGGTCGAATTGCATCATCCGTCGGGCAAACTGCAGCAGTGCAGCAAGTGCGAGCGACACACCAGAGTAATAGATGACGTTGGAGTTGAGTGGCTCGCCGAGAATCGTCCAGTCGGGCGCCAGGCCATTCTTGATCGCCAGCGCCCCGGCGGTGCAGCTCACGAAGATCACGTAGAGCAGGTAGATCGGATCGCGCAGGGCGAGCAGCAGCATCAGGTTGAACAGGATCATCGCCACGGCGATGCCGAAGTACCACGCCTTGCCGGTGTAGTCGTCGCGTTCGTAGGTGGAGAATGCCTTCACCGGCCACAGCTGCAGCGGAACCAGCAAGCCGATACTGGACTCCACGCGCAGGTAGATCACCTGCTCGGAGTGCGCCGGAAGGTTCAATGGGAAGACGAAGTTGCGGTTCGGATAGACCTTGCTGCTTTGCGCGACATCGCTGCCGGTGTCGATAGTGCGGTAGGTGCCATCCGCTTGTGGAATGTTCGCCTGCACATGCGAGATCCGCGGATTCTCCACCACCAGCAGTCGCTGCAATGGTGCATCACGGGTGTTGCTGACTGTGAGCCGCAGCCAGAAGGCCGAGCGGGTGAACCCCATCGCCAATGAGCTGCCTGGCGGCTGGTCGGCCTTGAAGCGGGCCTGTTGCTGGGGGGCTTGTACGTCCGCCAATGTGAGGGCGCGGGTCGGGTCCTCCAGCACGGAGACGTAACTGGTCAGCGTCAGAGGTTGGTGCGTGACGCTGGCGGCGTCGATCACCGGGCCTGCCCAGGCGAGACGCGCGAGCAACAGGAGAGGAAGCAGGAGCCAGGACATCAGCTGCCGGTGCAATGCAGAAGCGGGCATACGGGGAGTCCGGACAGAAAGTGGTGTCGTCGGCCAAGTGAAGAGGCCGGGAAATTCTACAAGACCTGCCTGGCGGCCGCCAAAGCCTGCAGCCTTGGCTGATCACCCTGCATGCGTGGGAGTGTAGTGCGGTGGCGTGCCCAGTGGCGGGTTGTGGATGTGGGGCCTAATCGAATCGGTTGGCCAGAAACGAAAAAGCCCCGCATCTGCGGGGCCTTTTTTGAGCAGTGACGGTTAGATCACTTGCACTTGCTCAGCTTGCGGGCCTTTGGCGCCGGCGGTCACGTTGAAGCTGACGTTCTGGCCTTCGTCCAGCGACTTGTACCCGGTGCCTTCGATGGCGCGGAAGTGGACAAAGACGTCAGGACCGCTTTCCGGGGTGATGAAGCCGAAGCCCTTTTCAGCGTTGAACCATTTGACGATACCGGTTTGGCGAGTTGCCATGATGAATCTCCAATCAAAAATTAATCAGGCCCTGCAACATGCGTGGCGTGACTGGATGCGAAGTGAAGGGACCGCAAGGATGGAGAATCAAGAAGACAAAACATCGGACGGGCGCCGCTAAACCGAGCAGGCAGAGGTCCAGCATACAGACTTGGCAGGGAATAGGTAGGGATTTCGCGTGAAACTGCATAAATCGGTCAGGCGGTCAGGGAACCTTGCATTTGTTGCGTATAGTGGTCCGCTAGCCACCAATCTGGTGGCTCATCACCTTGGGTGACCTGATGTCCGATTCAGAGACGAAAAGCGCACGTTTGGAGCTGGATAAGAAAATCTCTGCCTTCTTGTCGAAGGGCGGCGAAATCCAGGAGATTCCAACCGGGAAGCATGGGCGCAAGGAGCCCTACAAACGAGCCGAGTTCACCATCGCCAGGCCGAAGAAGCCTGAGTCCTGATTCATCCGCTGGCATGAAGAAAAGGCCGTATCGATTGATACGGCCTTTTTTGTTTGCGAGGTGGAAGCTTGTAATCCCATGCTGGCTAGGTGATCGCTGGCGGTTTTTGGGCATCGTCTGTAGCCACATTCCGCTCCTCGGAGCAGTAGATGCGGATTACTCATATTACTGTCGTGCCAGACATTCAGAACTAATGAGATTCCTGAGCTAGGGGGCGATCTGAAAAGGTGAGACTCGGTATTCCAGATGGGGATTTCAGCGTTTTCCTGATGTTTCGTGCATGCCCCTTAAGCCACGAAAAACGGAAGAGATCAAGGGATTTATTTCCGTGGTGAGTATGAATGGCTCGGTGTGAGATGTGGTTCTGTCATGCGGGTGTGTGTGAAGGGTGATTTGTTTGGATAAGGATTTTCCTTAATGGTCCATGGGGTGATTCTTACAAAATGAAAAAAACGCATAAGAGATAATTTTTCCAGGGCAGATGGCTGCCCAATTTAGGAGAAATTATGAACGTCAATCTGAAGAAACTTATCGCCCTCGCCATCTTCGCTGCCCCGGGTTTCGCCGCGGCTGCAGATACCATCACTTTCAATGGTGAAGTTACTGATCAAACTTGTGCCGTCACCATCAACGGCACCACTGGCAATGCTTCCGTATTGCTGAACACCGTTGCCGCATCGACCCTGAGCACTGCCGGCAGCAAGACCGGTTCGACTCCGTTCACCCTGGGCGTCACCGGCTGCTCCACCTCCGGCTCGCAGTCCATCAAAGCCAAGTTCCTGGGCCATAGCGTTGATGCCAACGGCAACCTGGGCAACATCGCCACTGGCACCGCCGCGACCAACGTAGCCCTGCAACTGCAGGAAGCTGTTGGCGGCGCGGCAATCAACCTGGCCGGCGGCGTCACAACCGCCGCTACCGGCATCAACCTCGGCGGCAGCACTTCCGGCCAGCACGATTATGCCGTGCAGTACATCTCCGTACCGGGCGGCGCCACTCCGGGTCTGGTTACTGGCGTTACTGAATACACCGTGAGCTACCAGTAAGCCCGTCGCCAAATGCAACATTCATGTTGCGTGATAGTTGGGCGCCTAAGTGCGCCCGACTATTTGACTTTAATGCCTGAACATTAAGGCTCGGTGCGGTTTTCCAATCGGTAACAGTCGCTTGCCTAATGGATTTTTCTATTTCGACAGAAATATAGGGATATCGGCCAATTTATAAAGGCTCGGCCAAGTGCTGCCTGGATGGGGGTGTTTAGCCAATTTATCAGTAGGTGTTAGTGATGCATGAAAAGACGATTATTTCCAAGCTGCTAGTGGCAGCGTTGAGTATTTCCTGCATGGCGATGGCTGCTGGCGTGTCCGCCAGTGTGATCGTCACCGGTACTCGCTTCATATATCCAGCGGACGCGCGGGAAAAAACCATTCGCCTGACCAACCAGGATGATTATCCGAATGTCGTCCAGGCATGGGTCGACATCAATAATCCTCAATCAACTCCCACGGACGCAGACGCACCCTTCGTCATTACGCCACCCATGTTCCGCATGGAGCCAAAGGCTGGCCAGACCATGCGCATGTTGTACACCGGCCAGGGCCTGCCGCAGGACCGCGAATCGGTGTTCTACCTGAATGTCCTGCAGATTCCTCCCCGCAATTCCGCCTATGACGACCAGAGCCAGATGCTGGTGATGACCCGCAGCCGGCTGAAGGTTTTCTATCGCCCCGGCGGTATTCAGCAAAAGCCTGAAAGCGTCGCCAAGAGCTTGCGTTTCAGGCTCAAGCAGCAAGGCGGCGGCTGGGTTATCGACGTGGAAAATCCCACCGGTTACTTCGCCTCGTTTGCCGAAGGAAAGCTGGCCGCGGGCACTACGGAAACCCTGGTCCAGGCGGACATGGTGCCCCCCCTGTCCCACGCCAGCTGGCCTGTCCCGAAAGAGTTCTCGATACCTGCCGGCGCGCTGACCATGCGTTTCCTGCTGGTGAATGACTACGGAGCACGGGTTCCGAATGAAACGGAGGTCGCGCGTTAAGCGCGCGTTTAACATGATCAGCCCACATGACAAGGTTGACCTCAGGGCACCTTTTGCTCTCCGCAAGCTGTTCAAGGCGATGGCCGGGACCAGCATGGTGGCGATCGCCGGGATCGCCCATGCACAGACTTCAGGTGACCTGCTGGCCTACAGCTTCGACGACAACATGTTGATGGGCGCACCGCTGGGCTCGGGACAGTTGTCCCGCTTTAACCAGCCAAACCAGGTGGACCCTGGTACCTACAGTGTCGACCTGTTCGTGAATGGCAGCTTCATCGCCCGCCGGGCAGTCGAGTTCCGCCGCTACGGCGAGGGCAACCAGGCACAAACGGTGCCGTGCCTGAGCGACCGTTTCCTGGCCGATGCCATGCGCGTATTGCCAAGCAAGCTCAATGTCAGCGCCAAGAGCGGCCAGGATCTGAGCGACACGGCTCGTTGCGAACCGCTGGCCCTGCGTCTGCCCGGTGCTAGCGCCAAGTTCGATATCGCCCTGCTGCGGATGGATGTCGCCGTTCCCCAGGCGTTCATGGACAACAAGCCGCGCGGTTACGTCGATCCGTCGGAGTGGGATGTCGGCAGCACCATGTCGTTCCTCAACTACGACACGAGCTATTACCACTCCAAGTACACGGGGGGCGACAGCTCCGACTCGAATTACGGCTATGTCGGGGTGAATGGCGGCACCAATATCGGGCTCTGGCGCCTGCGCCATCAGGGCAACTACCGTTACTCGGATTACGGTGGCCAGTCCCAGCGGGAATACAACTCGATTCGCACCTACGCCCAACGAGCGCTGCCGGGCATCCGCAGCGAGATGACCGTTGGTGATACCTATACTGCAGGTGACCTGTTCAACAGCATGGGCTTCCGGGGTGTCCAACTGGGCTCCGACGACCGCATGCTGCCGGACTCGATGCGTAGCTATGCGCCGCAGATTCGCGGCGTGGCATCCACCAATGCCCGCGTGGTCGTCAGTCAGAACGGCCATGACATCTACGAAACCACCGTGGCGCCAGGCCCGTTCATCATTGATGATCTGGGCGGTACCAACTACCAGGGCGACCTCGACGTCAAAGTAGTGGAAGCCGATGGCCGGGTATCCAGCTTCACTGTCCCCTTCGCGGCGGTGCCAAGCTCCATGCGTCCGGGGCAATCGCGCTACAACGTCAGCGTTGGCCAGGCGCGCTACTACGGTAACGGCGATGATTATTTCGCTGACGCCACTTACCAACGCGGTATCAGCAACAGCCTGACGGTCAACACCGGCTCCCGAATCGCGCAGGACTATCTTGCCGTACTGGGCGGTGGTGTTGTGGCAAGCGAGCTCGGGGCTTTCGGCTTCAACACCACGTTCTCCACCGCCAAAGCCGAGAACAACCAGCGCAAGAGTGGCTGGCGTGCCGAAGCGACCTACAGCCGTACCTTCACGCCCACCGCCACCACGCTGACACTGGCTGGCTACCGCTACTCGACCGATGGTTTCCGCGATCTGTCCGACGTCCTCGGCGTGCGAGAGGCGGAGCACAATGGCACCGTCTGGAACTCCAGCACTTACCAGCAGCGCAACCAGTTCGTCACCACGGTGAGCCAATCGCTGGGCTCGTACGGGAGCCTCTATCTCTCCGGCTCCACGGCAGACTTCTACGATGGAAGCAGCCGTAACACGCAATTGCAGTTTGGCTACTCCGGTGGCTGGCGAGACCTGAGCTACAACCTCTCGTATACGCGGCAAAAATCGGTACGCCTCAACAACTCCGATTACACCGAAACGCTGCCTGAGTACATCACGCACATAAAGCAGAGCAACAGTTACGACGACAGCATCGTGATGCTGTCCCTCTCTCTGCCGCTGGGATCCAAGAGCTCCACCTTCGTGTCGGCATCGGCGTCTCATCGCTCCGGAAGCAGCGGCGGGGACTCCTATCAGACTGGCCTGAGTGGCACCCTGGGGCAGGATCGTACGCTGAGCTACAGCGTGAATGCCTCGCGTGACAGCGATTACCGCACGACGGACTGGGGCGGTTCGCTGCAGAAGCAACTGCCGAGCGCTACCGTGGGCGCGAACTATTCGCAAGGCGATGGTTACAAGCAGGTGAGTGGCAGCGCCCGTGGGGCATTGGTGGCACACAGCGGTGGCCTGACGTTCGGTCCCTACCTGGGCGACACCTTCGGCCTGGTCGAGGCCAAAGGCGCGGAAGGGGCCACGATTCGGGGTGGCCAAGGGGCCCGCATCAACAGCTCTGGCTACGCCATCGTGCCATCGCTCAACCCCTATCACTACAACCAGGTCAGCCTCAATCCGCAGGGCATCAACAGCAAGACCGAGCTGGTCGAGACCGACCGCCAGGTGGCGCCGTATGCCGGCGCAATGGTCAAGCTCGAGTTCAAGACGTTGTCTGGCCAGGCACTGCTGATTGTTGCCAAGCGCGCGGACGGCTCGGCGCTACCGCTGGGAGCCGGCGTATTCGGCAATGGCGGCGCGAGCTTGGGCATGGTGGGGCAGGGAGGGCAACTCTATGCCCGCGCCGAGGCCGCCAAGGGGGAATTCACCGTCAAGTGGGGTGATGCCAGCGATGAGCAATGCAAGCTGCCTTATGACATGACGGGCCAGAACACCGAAGGCCAAGTGCTTGTTCGTTTGAACGGCACGTGCGGCTAAGGCGACAGCAGAAAAGGTATTAGGATCATGCTTCAGCATATTCTTGCAAAATTGGCGCAGGTATCGGCCTGCAGGCGCTACCGCCCCTGGCTCGGGGCTGTGCTGACTGTCATCGGGGTGATGGTGGGTGAGCAGGCGTCGGCGACGTGTTACACCGTGACCGCCACGACTACTGGAACTCCCACCGGCAACAACACAATCAAGGCGAGTGAGGGTGTTCTGGTGCCCTATTCGCAACTGCCCGATGCAGGCCGAAATGGTTCGCTGGGCTTGCCCAACATCCTGCTGGTGAATACCGACCTCAGCATTCAGCCGGCAGGTACGGTTCTGGCCACCAGCGTGATGCCATTCACCAAGTATGCGATCACCGGCGGTTATGACCCGAACGCAGTATTCTGGCGGTGTGCCCCCGGCGATGACGTCGCCGAAATGTTTTCCATGCACGGTAACGTCAACCCATACGGCAGCGCATTGAATAACCAGGCGAAGTACGGCGGGAATGTCTACTCCACGAAATGGGCGGATGTGGGGATTCGCATCACCAACCTTGCCTCGGGCCAAACCTACGACAATATCTTCAAGACCCGGTCCTTCGACAAGAGCACCCTGGACAGGGACAGTGCCGGCTACCTGCTGATCAAGGCCAAGAACTTCTCCGACGTGAAGTTCGAGTTGATACGTGTCGATCCCGCGGATAACGCTTTACCGGGCTCCGAATACAAATCCGCCGGCTCCTATGATGCCGAACCCTGGGCCATCGCCTACACCTTGTTCTACAACACGGGAGCGGCCAATGCGGGGTATACCCCGAAACCGGGTGACCCCGGCAATTACACCACTGGCTTCAGGGGTTATGGCTGGGTCGGCATGGTTGGTTTCTACAAGAACATCTATCTTCGTCGCTCGGCTACCTGTGCGGTCACGAATGTCACACCGGTGGTCAACTTCCCCACCATCATGGTGAATGAGCTGAATTCGGGGCAAAGCCGTACGCAGCCGTTCGTCATCGAGTCCAATTGCCAGGCGGGCGCGATAGTCAACTCGACGTACTCCGATACATCCTACGGCTCGTTCGTCTACAACTCGTCCACCGTCACCTGCGGCCAGGGGATGTCCTACCAGTCGTACAACAATGCGTTGTGCCTCAGCCGCTCCGGGGCGGCGCTTGGTCTGCTGCCGACCAGTGCCAATGCCATTGCCCAGGCTCAGGCCATGAATCTCCAGACGGCGAGTGGCGGCCTGACTTACCTGTTGTCCGACAATTACGGTATTTCCAGTGACGTCGCCAAGGGTGTCGGCATCCAGATCAGTCGCAACAACCAGCCGATGAACCTGCTGAGCAACCAGAACTCGGCCAACGCCGCTACGGATGCGGCCGCCAATCTGGTGGGGTGGTACAAGCTGGTGGATACCAACACCATGCCCCTGGGGGGAGGCAAATACCGCGAAACCTTCCAGGCCAAACTCACGAAGCTGCCCGGCGTGCCCAACAGCGGTGTGACATCTGGCAAGGTCAGTGCGACTGCTCGGGTGCTGATCCAGGTGCAGTAACCAAACCTCGCGCCGGAACGGCACCCCTCCAACGCAGGAGGGGTATCGCTTCGGCTGAGGGCTTCCACGGTTGGCGAAGTAGTGCCAGGAAATACATGGGCGACGTTGAGATGCTCGCGGCAGCTGCGTTGTGCCAGGCAAGATCGGAGTCACGGGGGCATTGTTTCGTGTGCAGTAAATGGATGGTCCGAATATCGGATGCGCTGCTTTGTCTTTGCGCGCTCGTGCTCAGCACAATGGCTTTTGCCGGCGTCACAGCGGAAAGTACCCGGGTAATTTTTCCTTCCGACCTCAATGAGGTAGCGGTTTTACTGGTCAACGCCAACAAGTACCCCGTGTTGGTGCAGACCTGGATGGATGATGGCGGACTCGACTCCACACCCGACAAGGCAATCTCCAGTTTCATGTCTTTGCCGCCAGTGTTCCGACTGGAGCCCAGCGAGCGCCGCTCCCTCCGGATCATATTCACCGGAACGGCGGCCTTGCCCACCGACCGCGAGTCTGTTTTCTGGCTCAACATCCACGAAGTTCCTCCGACGGAAGCAGTCCAGGGCATGCAGCCCGAGCAGCAACGCCTGGTGGTCTCCATGCATACGCAAATGAAGGTGTTCTACCGTCCGGTAAAGCTCGCGATGCCGCCGGAAGAGGCCGCAGGCAAGCTGACCTTCCAGTGGCAGCAGACCGGAAGCAAGGCAGCAGTGAAGGTTAGTAATCCAACGCCCTATTACATGACATTGACGGGGGTGGAATTGTTGGCGGGCGACAAGCATCAACCGCTGAAGGGCAAGATGATCCCACCTTTCAGCACGCTGCCATTGGAAGCGGAAGGACAGCGTCCAGGCGGCCCTATCCGGGTGGAATTCAGTTGGCTGGACGACAGTGGCAACGCGCAGGTGACGAAAACCACCCTGCAGTGAAGTGCGCTCGCTTTGAAAGACGGGAACACTTCAGTCCATCCGGACACGCGGTTCTACGAATGCCCGCACAGCTGGCGAACCTACTCGATCTCGATTCGACAACCATGTTCGTCAGCGTGCTCAGGCCGTTGGCCGCGCGCAGCATGCACAGCACTTGCCAGCCGTTGCGCTCCAGCGGCGTGAGGCGAACATCCAGCATGAGCGCGACGGGCGTGGTCAGTGACGTATCTCGCCGCAGTGGATGGGTGAGGTGGTCTGCCATCGGAAGGACTCCAGGGTTGGGGCCGGCATGGCCCGTTGCCTGGCATCACATCGCGCCCCGCCTGTACGTCAGCAAACAATGCGGTATGTGCCGCAGTACATTTTTTGGAGCGGCAAGCGGTGGGAGGAAAGGTCGTGCAGCCAACAGGATGTTCATCTCGTTGATCAGCCTGCGATCATCCCGACATCTGCAAATGGTCGCGGCAGCAACTCAACGGCTTCGACCATGCGCCACTTTCCATCCGTCGTGCCGTAGCCACTGCCCGGCAGTGCAATGATGCGACGCGCTCACTTCAACGAGATGAGCCCCGCATGGGTAGGTCGGAAGCCGCAGGCGTCCCGATAGAAAGATTGCAGGTGCGGTTCGAAGTCCACATGGAGCCAATCGCAATCCGCTTGCTTCGACCGAGCCACCGCTTCTTCGATCAGAACCTTTGCAATACCTTGACGCTGGAAAGCGGGGGCTACCATCGTGTCGAGCACGAAGGCGTGGGCTGCGCCATCCCATGCAAGGTTCACGAACCCGACGAGTCGCGTGGCTCGCCGAGCGAGAACCCAGCCAAGACTGAACTGGTTCACTCGCGACCACCAGTCGTTGCTTCGCAACGGGTGCCCAAAGCATTCGGCATGGAGGGCATTGACCTCGGTGTTCTCGAACGCACCTCGCCATTCGATCATGTTCAAGCTCCTCTCGATATTCGACTTCTTCCAGCATGGCCCGTTGCACGGAAGGGGTGTTTAGGTGGGACCGCTTGCAATGATGGGTGTGCGCGCAACCGCCACATCTCGGTGAGATCGACTCTCGATCATGACGTGAAATACAGAACGATCCCGGCGACAACGATGGCAGCGTAAGCCGCCATCTCCGTCCATGCGCGTGTTCCGGGCGATCCTAGATCGCAAAGGGCATCCGCTTGAGTGGCGAGCAAGGCTCCGGCGCCTCGCGATCGTTTGGCACTGGCGCGTGGAAGGCATGGAAAAAGAGTTGGATCAGCGTGGCGCCGACAAAGAGCCTGCCAAGAAACGAGACGGACTCCCCGCCCATGGCGAAGATCGCGATGGCGAGCACAACCCCAACGGCCAGCATCACGATGTCGGAGGTGTCCGTGGCGAAGGCTTTGCCGTCATACGCCTTGTCGAGCGCCGAACGGCGCTTCTTATACGGGAGTAGAAAGAAATAAGTGAACTTCAGAAGCGAAAAGATGCTGAGCAGCAAGACCACTGCGGCGACGATACCGTGAAAAGAACGCGGCATGTTGGACTCCGTTATCTATAGTTGCGCCTCGCCACTCTAACTGGCGCCGTGGGTTGAGGGTGTCAGAGTTCTATCCATTCGACAGACTGGCGGTTCCTGCCATCACCTCCCCGACGACGACCTGTACCACCTGGGGCAGGTTTTTCAAGGTGACCGCCTCAATCGGCGAGCGCTCCCCCAGGGTGTCATACGGGCGCAGCATTGCATGGTAGATCGCCCAGGAATCCACGCTGCGCGGAACGTGTTGAAGCACCTCCTGAATCAATGCGTGCTTGACCGGATCAAGGTGCCAGTCTGGTACGCGCTGGCCCCGGTTGCCCAGGTGAATTGCCAGCAGGCGGCCAGCTTGGATTTCGTAGCTGACCCAGCGACGGGACTTGCCGACGAGTTGGGCATACTCGGCCACCGGCAGATTGTGCGGGGCTTCGAGCAGGACGAGCAACATCATGCGCTCGCGCTGGATCGGGGGAATGGCGCGCTGGCCGTTGATACAGTCCACACGAACGGCGGACAGGCGTTGCACGGGCGGTTTGGACACACAGGGTGCTTCATTGGGGGCGCCGCCTACCAATGACGCCAGCGCGGATGGTGCCGGCGAGGTCGAGGCGCTGCCAGTCTGCCTGGCATCCCATGTGGGAGCATCGTTCAAGACCGGCGATAGCGTGGTGCTGGCGGCGTCCATCTGGTTCTGCTCGAACAGATCCAGACGGTCGGCCCAGTCCTGCATCATGCGGCGCCGCTGTTCAATGTACTCGGCATGGTTGTAGGCCGCGCTGACATTGTCGCGATCGGTATGCGAAAGCTGGGCTTCGATCCAGGCCTTGGGGTAGCCAATCTCATTCAGCGCGGTGGAGATCGTGCCGCGGATACCGTGCCCGGTCAACCGATCGCCGTAGCCCAGGCGCTTCAATGCCGTATTCAAGGTGTTTTCGCTGATGTACTGCTTGAGGCAACTGTCATGGTGAAGCAGGTAGCGCTGTGGGGGTTTGACACGATCCAGCAGGAAGCGAACGATTTCCGTTGCTTGCTCGGACAGCGGCACGATGTAGGGTGGGATGTCGGCGGAGGCTTTGGTGTCCTTGAGCATCCTCAATTGCAACTGCTTCATCACCGCCGGAGAAATAATCCACAAGCCCTGATCCAGATGAAACTGGTCGGGTGTCGCGCGGCGCAGTTCGCCAGTCCGAACACCGGTCAACAAAAGCAAGCGCAAGCCCAGTTGGGTCTGATGTCTGCCTGGGTACTTGCGCAGGGTCTGAAGCAATGCCGGCAATTCAGGCATGCGCAGGAAAGGGTTGTGGCGCACCGGCGGCTGGGGCACCGCGACCACATCCAGATCGAAGGCCGGATTGCGATCCAGCCCTGGCACGATCACCAGGGCGAAGCGAAAAAGCTGGTTGAACCAGGTGCGGACCTTTCTCGGCCACGGACAGCGCTTTGCGCTGCTCGATGCGCCCGAGGATTTCCAGCAGATCGGCGCGGGCGATGTCATGGATCGAGCGCTTGGCCAGGACCGGCAACACGTCCTTGGCGAAAACACGAGGCAGGACAGCCAGCGTACTTTGGCGACCGTGCTTGAGGCTGAGCTCGCGATGCGCGAGCCACTTCCCATACACCGCCTCGAAAGTGTGTTCCGCTGACTGGCGTACCAACTGGTGTTGAAGTTTGCGCTGCGCGCAAGGATTGATGTTTTGGGCGAGTAGGGCGCGGGCCTCGTCACGCCGCATGCGGGCATCGCGCAGGTCGACCTCGGGATAGCGCCCCAAGGACATACGTTTTTGCTTGCCAAGCCATGAGTAGCGGAAATGCCAGGACTTGCTACCACGCGCATTGACGCTGAGGGACAGTCCGTCGAAATCGCCCAGTGTGTAGTTCTTGCCGGTGGTCTTGGCTTGCCGGACCACCCTGTCGGTGAGTGCCATGTCAGCTCCTGAATTACGTCAGAAGTTGAACCTTTACTCTATGGCACGCTTGATCCCAGCAACAATCCGGATTCGAACCCAACCGCTTTTCGATGGACTGAAAAATGGACTAAATCAGTCCATAAGCGGGTGGATTCCAGTGGATTTCACTGGCCGCCGATCAAGGGGAAAATCCTTTGATGACAGGCACTTGTGGAACCGGTTGGATTCCAGTGGAAGCTGATGTGGAGCGGGCGAAGGGAATCGAACCCTCGTCATGAGCTTGGGAAGCTCAGGTAATGCCATTATACGACGCCCGCTTGGGGGTGCCTTTTTACCAGAAGGGCGGGGCTTAGTGAAGCCTTGGCCGGCGAGGGGCGCAGGTGGAGCGGATTTCGTGAGGCGGTTGGTGCGATAAAAAGCCGGGGGCGGAAGGTTGGGGCCGGTCCCCGGCTTTGTGTGCTGGCCGCATCAGCCCACCATGGCGGCGATAGGAATGCCCTGGCTGCTGGGCAGGTAGGGATTGGCCAGTGCCGGTTGGCGTTGTGGCTGGAGGAAGCCGAGCAGGGCGTCCTGGGTTTCCTGCCAGGCTTTCTTGTGCTCCACGTCGATGAAGTGCCCGGCGTTGCGGATGGTGCGGAACTCGCAATCACTGATCAGTTGCTGGAACAGCTTGGCATCGGTCGGGGTGGTGTAGAGGTCCAGCTCACCGTTGAGGAACAGCAGCGGGATGTCGATGGCGGCGAACTTCTCCATGTAGCTCTCGGCGCTGAGCTTGAGCACCTGGCAGACGTGGAAGTGCATCTGCCGGTATTCGTGCTCGTCGAGGCCGCTGACGTGGCGGAAGTTGTAGCGCTTGAACAGCTGCGGCAGGTAGCGGCCGATGGTGTCGTTGACCAGGTTGCCGATATTGGTGCGGTCGCAACTGGCGAGATAGTCCAGGCCGCGGTGCAGGTAGTCCAGCATCGGTGCATTGAGCAGCGGCGAGAAGGAATTGATCACCGCTTTCTGAATCCGCGCCGGGCGTTCCGCGAGGGCGAGCAGGGTAGCTACGCCGCCCCAGGAGAAGGACATCACCACATCGGCGCGGTAGTGCTCGATCAGGCCGAGGAGCAACTGCGCCTCGTATTCCTTGGTGATGAGCTCGCGGCAATCGTTGTGGGCCTTGGACCGGCCCGCGTAGGGCTGGTCGTAGCAGACGACGTTGAAGTGCGGTTGCAGGTATTTCACTGTTTGCGCGAAGGAGGCGGTGGTCGCCAGCGAGCCATTGACCAGGATGATGGTCTGCTGCGCTTCCCTGTTGGCGTGAAACTCCGTGTGTACCCGGTGTTGCTGAATCTCGACGACGGCGGTTTCCGGCCTCATGTCGTATTCCTCCAGACGCAGGTCATGGTGCGCATCCACCATCGGATGCGAAGAAAGTACCCAGGCAGAGGAAAGCGTCTTGACGTGACAGCTTCATGTCACTCGACGAAAGTTAACAATCTCTTGATTTTCAAATGGTTACGACATCATAAGACGACGTTCCGAAGCCCGTGCGGGCGCGGAAGTTGGCTTCTGATCAGGCGGGGGGAAGGTGCGGCTCGGGGAACGGCTGCCGCGAAAATCATTGTTAGCTGTGCTGCGTGACTCATTGGTCACGCTTGGGCCTGAGTTAAGCAGGCTGGTCCGGCGCCTGCAACAGCCACTGGGCGCTTGAGTCACATGCTTTTGCCGAATTCCGACGAAATGACATTTCTCTCTGCGATTGTCCGGCGCTTTGGTGAAGCCGGATTACACTCATGTGATAGCTGTCATTCCCCTTGCCGAAGACGAGCGATTTCGCCGTGCTCCCCCCTGAGGCCGATACCGCGTGCGGAGCGGTTCAATGGCACTTCTTCCACGGTTGCGCACATTGCTGGTCCTGGCCCCGGCCGCATGGCTGTGTGCGGAAGCCATGGCCGAAGATCGGTATGGCTGCGAGCAACCGATCACCGTGGCATACACCCGCAACGTGGTGTTCTTCCATGACGATGTCGGCATCGACCCAGCCCTGATCGCCGAACTGGCCAAGCGTACCGGGTGCCGGTTCGAGGCCTCGGTTCGCCCGCGCGACGAAATCTGGAGCATGCTCGAAAGTGGCACGCTGCAGATGGGCACCAGCGGCGTGGCCACGCCGCAGCGGCGCGCCTACACCTACCTGCTGCCTTACCTCTATATGCGCAACAAGCTGATCGTGCGCGACGACCTGGGCGCGATGAGTACCCTGGACGCCTTCCACGACATGCCCGGTGCACGGCTGGGAGTCATTGCAGGCTACCGCCATGGCGCCTACATCGACGGCATGTTGCGCATCCTCCGAGCCGAGGGGCGGGTGGTGGAATACAAGGACGACGCCAGCCGCTTCACCGCGCTGCTCAATGGCAATGTGGAGGGAGTGATCGGCCATGAGATGAACCTCGAGGGGGCGGTGAAGGATCGCCGTCAAAGGGAACGCTTTCATGTGGTAGATGTGATGCCCGGACCGGCGACGCCCCATAACCTGATGCTTTCGCGCAAGCGCTTCACCCCGGCGCAAAGCGCTGAATGGATGCGCCTGGTGGAAACGTTGTGGCTGGACGGAACCCTGGCACGGATCATGAGCAACAACGCACCGCCTTCGGTGGCGGAAGGACTGCTCGACAGCGGCTATCGCTACAGCTCCACGGACAGAGGCTGGTAAAGGATGAAGGCATTCGAACGGGGTATTCCGCTGCAACTGCTGGTGGCTGGGGCCATCATCGCCAGCATGCTGGTGCTGGCGGGTGCGTTGCTGATCCAGGGATACCGGGGCGTGGAGGGTGCGCTGGTGACGGCGGCCGGGGAATCGGCCAGCCAGTTGGGCGCGACTATCAACGAGCGCATCCGGCGCCTGATCGACCCGGCGGAAAGCGCGCTGCGCCTGCTTACCCACGACCCCATCTCGCAGACGGACAACCTGCCGGCGCGCCTCGATCGCCTGCCCATGCTGGTGGAGAACCTGCGTGCCAACCGCACCCTGAGCGCGGTGTACATCGGTTACCCGAATGGTGAGTTCCTGCTGATCCGCGCCTTGCGCGTACCCGAGGTGCGCCGTGCTCTCCAGGCGCCCGACGCGGCCAAGTACCTGGTGCAGAGCCAGACGCTCAACGGCCAGGGCGGGCTGCTCGGTGAGTGGCGTTTCTACGACAGCGAGCTGCGCCTGCTGCGTGTGCAGGAGCGGCCGGATTACCAGTACGACCCGCGGCAGCGCCCCTGGTACACGGAGGCGCGAAGCACGAGCAAGACCGTGCTGACCCAGCCCTACGTCTTCTTCACCACCCGCGAGATCGGTCTGACCCTGGCGCACCGTAGCGTCGACGGCGCGGCAGTGATCGGCATGGACGCTTCGGTCAACGACCTGGGCGGCGAAATGGGCGACCTGCGCCAGACCGCCCATACCGAGTTGGCGGTCGTGGACGGCAAGGGCACGGTGATCGCCTACCCGGACCTCTCCAAGCTGATGGTCCGTGACGGCGATCAACTGCGACTGGCCACGCTGGACGAGTTGAAGGTGCCCAGCCTGAGTGAACTGAACGTCAATTCCGTGCCCTCTGGTACGCCGCAGTCGTATCAGGTGAACGGCGAGGACTGGTATGGCATCTGGGTGCCGCTGTCGAACTTCACCAGCAACGAAGTGCGGGTGCTGATCGCGATTCCCGCCGTGGAGTTGCTGGCCGGCGCGCGCCAGTTGCTGTTCAACCAGGCGCTATGGAGCGGGACCCTGCTGCTGGTATTGCTGCTGATTGGCTGGTACATCGGCCGGCGCATCGCCCGGCCGCTGACCGCGCTGGCCGACCAGGTTGGCGCCCTGGCGGCGTTCGATTTCGCCCGGCCGGTGGGCGTGGAGTCGAAGATCGCCGAGGTTCGTGACTTGAGCAGTGTCATGGGCAGCATGTCGCGCACCATCCACAACTTCCAGGCCATCACCCTGACCCTGAGCCGCGAGACACGTCTGGAAAGCATGCTCGAGGGTGTGCTCTCGCGTTTGGTGGAGGCCACCGCCGTGATGGGCGGCGCTGTCTATCTGCTGGAAGACGAGGAGTGCCGCCTGCGACTGGCTTGCACGGTTAACGGCGAGCAGTACCCGCAGTCCATGCTGATCGAAGGTTTTACCGAGGCGGAGCTGGCCGAGCGGGTGGACCTGGCATTGGCCAATCGCGGGCAGTTCCTGGAGGTATCGCTGCGTAACCGCTCGGACGAGTTGCTGGGCATCCTGGTCCTGCAGCTGGCGGAAGAGGGCGCCCACAGCCGCCAGCCGCGCAAGCCGTTCAAGCGTTTCGTCGAGGAGCTTTCCGGCGCTGCCGCCGTGGCCATCGAGACCCGTCAGTTGATCGAGGCACAGCAGCGCTTGCTGGATGCGATCATCAAGCTCCTGGCCGACGCCATCGACGCCAAGAGCCCCTACACCGGCGGCCACTGCGAGCGCGTGCCGCAACTGGCCGACCTGCTGCTGCAGAAGGTCATCGATTCGCGCGATGGCGAGTACGCCAGCTTCGACATGAACGATCTGGAGCGCTACGAGTTCCAGATCGCCGCGTGGCTGCATGACTGCGGCAAGATCACCAGTCCCGAGTATGTGGTGGACAAGGCCACCAAGCTGGAAACCCTCTATAACCGCCTGCATGAGGTCCGCACGCGCTTCGAGGTGATCTGGCGCGACATCGAACTGGACTACTGGCGCGGTATTGCCGCGGGCAGCGACATCGGCTTGCTGGCCGCGCGCCGCGACGCCTTGCACGAGGCGTTGAAGGAGGATTACGCCTTCGTCGCCCAGGCCAACGTCGGTGGCGAGTTCATGAAGGACGAGGATATCGAGCGTCTCAAGCAGATCGGCGAGCGCCGTTGGATGCGTTACTTCGATGATCGCCTGGGCATCTCCCACGACGAAGCCGAGCGTCTCCAGGGACGGCCTGAGCGACCGCTGCCGGCGGAGGAATTCCTTCTCGCCGACAAGCCCGAGCACCGCGTGCCGTGGGGCGAGCGCAAACCGCCGGTGGTCAAGGGCGACCCGCGCAATATCTGGGGCTTCGACATGCGCCTACCACCCTACGCGAGCAACTACGGCGAGCTGTACAACCTGGGCATTCGCCGCGGCACGCTGAACGAGGAGGAGCGTTTCAAGATCAACGAGCACATCGTCCAGACCCTCATGATGCTCACCACCTTGCCGCTGCCCCGCCATCTGCGCCGCGTGCCGACCATCGCCGCCAACCACCACGAGAAGATGGATGGCACCGGCTACCCGCGCAAACTCAACCGTGACCAGATGAGCATCCCCGAACGGGTGATGGCGATTGCCGACATCTTCGAGGCGCTGACCGCCGCCGACCGGCCCTACAAGGCGCCGAAGACGCTATCCGAGTCGTTGAAGATTCTCGCCTTCATGGCCCGTGACCAGCACATCGACGCTGACCTGTTCCGCCTGTTCATCAGCCAGGGCGTGTACCGTGAGTACGGCGAGCGCTTCCTCCAGCCCGAGCAGATGGATGTCGTGGACGTGCGCGCGATCCTGGAGATCCTGGACGGGGTGAAGGCTTGATCTTTGGCCAATGTGGGAGCGAGCTTGCTCGCGAAGCTCTTCTTCGCCGACGTGGGCTCGCGAGCAAGCTCGCTCCTGCGAAGGGCGTAAATGCAAACCGCCGGCATCAGCCGGCGGTTTGCATTCTGGGGAGCGGGTAGCGATCAGCGCTTGGCGAGGTTGGTGGCGTAGCGGTTGATCTGCGGGTTTTTCGCCACGGTGCAGCTCTGTCCGGCGAGGAACTGGGAGGTCTTCAGGTATTGCTGCTGCGGGTAGTAGGCGAATACGTAGCTGCCGTTCTTCACCGTGTCGATAAGCTTCTGCGCCACCTGCGGACGTACCGCGGGACAGCCCAGGCTGCGACCAAGACGGCCCAGGCCGGAGACGACCTTGGGATCGGCGTAGGCGGCCGCGTGCATGACGATGGCGCGCTCTTCGCTGTTGTCGTTGAAGCCCGGCTCGAGGCCCACCAGGCGCAGGGAACGGCCGTGCTTGCCACTGTAGGTCTGGCCGGTCTGGTAGAGGCCGATGGAAGACTGGTTGCTCTCCGGGCGGTTGGAGAACGAAGTGGCCATGTCGTCGCCACTCTTCTTGCCATGGGCGACCCATTCCTCGAAGAGCAACTTGCGCTGCTTCAGGTCGAAGACCCAGAGGCGTTTATCGCGCGATGGCTTGGAGTAGTCGATCACTGTCAGCAGCTGGTTCTGGCCACCCAGTTGGGTACTGGCGCATTGCAGTGCGCTGAGTGCCAGGCGCAGCGTCTCGGTATTGGCGGCGGGCGCGAGGCGGTGCAGTTCCTCGGCCGTGGGCAGGCGGGCGGCGGACGCAACCTGCCAGCTACCGATCGCGAAGAGCGCGGCACTGGCGAGCGAAATCCGGAAGATCCCCCGAAACTTCAAAAAAGTCAGCATGAATACAACATTCCCGTTGAATCGATATGGTTTTTTCTGGGAAACGCCGCATTGTGCGCGATTTTTGACCAGCGATGTGATTGTTTTTTAACCAATTATGGATCCGCCCGTCGGTATTTGCGAACTTTCCGCTGCGGCCGAAGGCCTTGGAACGCCGGTTGGCGCGGGCTGGCGTGCATCCCGGACCGGTATGCAGAGCCTGGCCGTTTCACGATTTTTCGACTGCCTGCCCGGCCAGCTTGAGGCCATCCATCGGAAGCCGAGCGCGCGCAACCCAGGAGCACCATGGTGTTGGAAGGAGGAAGCGGCGGAAGAAGAATTCTGCAGCGGTGGCGCGAGGAGGAGGTCATCGCGCCGGGACATCGCTCAATTCACCGGCTGGTTCTTGACCGGCTTCTGTTCCGCTTGCCGGTCGTTGGTGGTGATCACGGTGAAGTCCGGATTGCTGCGCATGTCGCGTGTGGAGGGCAGGTCGGTGATCACCAGGGTGCTACCCACGTCCATGCTGGCCAGCAGGTTGCGCAGGAATTCGCGGTCGAGGCTGAATTTGCCCAATTGCTCGGCGGGCGTCAGGCCGCGCTGCGGATCGCTGACCTGCACGCTGGTCCAGCGCAGGTTGGGGTTCTCGCTGTCGATTTCGGCCTGGGAGGGCTTTTCCATCAGGGAGAAGGCCGCCACGCCGGTCCTCTCTTCCGGGTGTTCGAAGGCGACCGGCGCGGTGCCGATCTGCAGGCCGCCGCGATACACATAGAGGCGGCGGTCGGCACGGCTGACGAGGACGGACACCGGGCCTTTCTCCGCGCCCGGGTCGCTCCAGAACGGCACTACCATTCCGCTGTCGTCATGCGGGCCGGCGGGGCGTCCGTCACTGACGATGGGGGCTAGCAATCCGGGATGGTAGACCTCGACCGGCGAGCTCTTGGCGTCGGAGATGATCACCGTGGTGGAGGTGAAGCCGGTGACCTCGTAGAGCTTCTTGGCGAAGGCCATGGGCAGGCGGATGCAGCCGTGGGAGGCGGGATATCCGGGCAGGTTGCCGGCATGCAGGGCGATGCCGTCCCAGGTCAGGCGCTGCATGTAGGGCATGGGCGCGCTGTTGTAGAGGTCGGAGTGATACTCGACTTTCTTCTGCAGGATGGAGAACACGCCGGTGGGGGTTTCCTTGCCCTTCTTGCCGGTGCTGACCGTGGCCACGCCGATGGCGATGCCGTTGCGGTACACGTAGGCGCGCTGCTCGGTCAGGCTGACGACCAGGGTGACCGGACCGGCGGGGGAGATTTCCGGGTACCAGAGGAATTGCCCCGGCTTGAGCGTCTTCAGCGCGGCTTGCAGGTCCGATAGCGGCGAGGGCTTGCTCGGATTCGCGACGGCGATGCTGGCGCTCAGGGCGATCAACAGGGCAACCGACAGTCTCTTCATTACCTTTCCTTGGAACGCGGGCATGGTTGGCAGCTTAGCCAAGCGATGGCGAAGGCTGCAAACCGCCGGGCTGAACGGTCCGCTGGGTGATTTCAGGAGTGTGCAAGGTGTCTCGGCGCAGGGCGTGTCGTGGGAGCAACTGTCTTTTCGGATGAGTCCGCGATCGATTCAATGCCCGCTCCGGCCTGGCAGAGGGTGCCACGCCAGCCATCGCGGACGGAGCCTGCTCCTACGAGAGGCCTCTGTGTTTGGGACGGCCCTCACCCTAACCCTCTCCCAGGGGGAGAGGGTACCGTTCGGTGCAGGATGAAACCATCACGCCAGTCGGCTCGGGCTGCTCCCTCTCCCTCTGGGAGAGGGCTGGGTGAGGGAAAAACATCGGCACGGGCTACCCGGAAAAGACAGTTGCTCCTACCGGTCCAGGTCTGCGACTTCCTGCGCGGTCAGCGAGCGGTACTCGCCGGGTTGCAACGCGGGGTCGAGTACCAGGCCGCCCATGCTCTCGCGGTGCAGGCGCGTCACCTTGTTCTGGAAGTGGCCGAACATGCGTTTGACCTGGTGGTAGCGACCTTCGTGCAGGGTCAGGCGTGCGGCGCGAGTGTCGAGGATTTCCAGCTGGGCGGGCAGGGTGGTGAGGTCTTCGAAGGCGAAGTAGAGGCCTCGGTCGAAGGTCTCGATGTAGCGCTCCTCGATCGGGTCTTCGGTCTCGACGTAGTAGACCTTGGGCAGCTTGCGCCCCGGCAGCGTCATGCGCCGCGACCACAGGCCATCGTTGGTGATCAGCAGTAGCCCGGTGGTGTTGTAGTCCAGGCGACCGCCGATGTGCAGCTCGTGCTTGTCCGGCTCGTCCAGCAGGTCGAGCACGGTGCGGTGCTCGGCGTCGCGGGTAGCGCTGACGCAACCGGTCGGCTTGTGCAGCATGAAGTAGCGCGCCGGTTTGCCGGCCTGCAGCAGCATATCGTCGAGTTCCACACGGCTGAACTCGCGCACCTCGTGGGTGCCGTCGCGAATGACTTGGCCATCGACGCGCAGGCGGCCTTCGGCGAGCAGTTGGCGAGCTTGCTGGCGGTTGAATTGCGGCAGGTTGGCGATGAAACGATCCAGGCGCATCAGGCGTTCTCGTCGGCGTCCTGGATTGTCGGTGAAGCTCCCTGGGCGGAAGTGCCCGTCGGCTCGAGCCCGGCGGCGCAGCACGGACACAGGCAGGCGCGATTGACCAGTTCGGGCGGGATGCGCTCCAGGGCATTGCGATCGATGCGGGTCTGGAAGCACCAGCACGGCGTGCCCTCCAGCGCCGGGTCGGCCTGGGAACAGCGGTTGGACTGGCCGCAGAGCGGGCAGCGGGTGGGATCGAGGATGTCTTCGCTCATGACGGAACGGGGCGATGCGGGCGCACAGGTTGCAGCGCCGACCCGCATCGCGCAAGGGAATTCGGATCGGCGCGCGAGGAGCGCTCAGGGCATCTCGATGTGCTTGATCCACGGCTCCAGCCGGCGGCCGAAGGCGACCTCGGCGATGAAGGGCTGGGCGCGCTCGTCCGCTGCACGGTGCGGCTGGGTGGTGATCGCGTCGAGCCGTTCGCGCCAGGTGTACGGCACGTTGATCGAGTCCAGGCCGTTGGCGCTGGCGGTGCCGCCGAGGGTCCAGATGTGTTCGTGGAAGTTCGACACCGGTCGCACCAGGCCGTGCACGATCAGGTAGCGCTGGCGGTCCGGGTAGCGGTTGCGCAGGACGGCCAGGTCCGCCCCCACATCCTTGAGCAGCAGCCGGGTGGCGCGCTTCTCTTCGCTTTCCAGGGCGTTGCGGCTGTATTTCAGCTCGAAGGCCAGCTTCTCGTTGCCCGGCGCGGCTTCGGCGGCCTGCTGTGCTTCCTCCAGATGCTTGCGCGCCAGTTGCAGTTCGCGCTGGTACAGCGGGCCGTCCAGTTCCAGCACCAGCAGAGCGGCGCGGGATTGCTGGCGGTCGAAACGCCGGGCGCTGTTGTCATCCACCTGCTCCGGCATGGCGAAGCCAAGCTCGGCCATGGCCTGCGCGGTGACCGGTGGCTGCCAGCCGGGGTTGTGCCGGTTGGCGTCCTCTTCGCGGCTGGGCACGCGCCAGAAGAGGCGCAGGCTCAGGCCGCTGTTCTCCTTGTACCAGTCGCTATTGCGCGAGAGTTCACGTTGGCTCAGGCGCAGCAAGCTGTCCGGCTCGGCGGAGCGGTTCCAGGCCACGCCGCCGAGGGCGACGGCGTTGACCAGCACGATCAGTCCGACGCCGCCAAGCAACGCATGGGTGCGGGTCCAGTTCATGGTCGACTCCCTCCCAGCAGACCGTGGGCGCGACGCAGGCGGCGCAGTACCAGCAGGATCAGTACCGCGCACAAGCCCAGCACGAGGAAGAACAGGTACTTGGGCATCACCTCCCACCACCAGTCGAAGAACTTGGTGTAGAGGAAGATCACGAAGAAGGTCAGCCCGGTGTTCACCACTTCCGGCCATTCGCGACGCGCGCCGAGCCAGATGGCCAGCGCCGATACCACGAAGCCCAGCACCTGGTAGAGGCTTTCCACCGGGCGCGGATGGAAGGGCAGGTAGCTGCCGCCGCCCCAGTTGGCCAGCACCAGCATCGGCAGGAACAGGCCGAGCAGCCCGAACAACCGGTAGATCGAGGCGAAGCCGTCGAAGCGGCGCTGCGGGATGATGGCGGGGACGAGGAAGATCAGCAGCGCGGCCGGGAAGAAGTTCTCCGGCCGTTCGCCGACGTCCAGCCAGTAGACCCCGCTCCAGGTGCCGACCCGCGCGGCGACGTAGCCCATCAGGCAGATCAGCGCGACGGCCAGCAGCAGCCGCGCGTTGCAGGTATAGGCCAGCAGCAGCGCATAGGCGGCCCAGGGTAGCAGGGCCTTGTCCGAGGGCGTGATGTTGAAGATCTGCCCGAGCATCACGACGTTCAGCACCAGGCAGGCGAAGGCGAGCATGGCGCCCAGCTTGGCGAAGTAGCCGGAGGCGTCGCGCCGCTGCAGGGCGAGGGTCAGCAGCAGGCTGAGCAGCGAGGCGGCGACCAGGATGATGACCTGGGCGGCTTCGCCGAACAGTCCCCAGAATTGATAGAAGAGAAAGAACAGGCTGGCGGCCAGGGCCAGCGCGCCGAGGAAGGAGGCGATGCGCATGCCCAGGGACAGGCGATGGTCCTGGCTGTCGCGGTCGATGTCGAAGCGCGCGCGGTAGTCGGCGAGCAGGCGTTGCTGGTGGTCGTGCAGGCGTTCGCGTTGGGGGCTGTCGAGGGTAAGCGCACCCTCGTCGGTGAGGCGTTGCAGTTCGCGGTCGAAGGCGTGGATATCGTCCACACGCTGCTGCGCCTGCTGGTGGCTGAGATCGGGCATGACCGGTCCTTGCGACGGGTGATGCTGGGACTCTAGCTGGTGGCGCGGCGGGGTTCCATGGCTTTCCGGATGACTCTGTTCACGTTGGCGGGTCATCGCGGACGGAGTCCGCTCCTACGTGAAAGTTCTGCGCTCGGGTCGGCCTTCACCCTAACGGCTCCATCTCCCAGGGGGAGAGGGAGCCGTTAGGTGCAGGATGAAACCTCAGCGTCAGTCGGCTCGGGCTGCCCCCTCTCCCTGAGGGAGAGGGCTGGGGTGAGGGGGATGCATTGGTATGGACTTCCCAGGAACAGACAGTTGCTCCTACACCTGGGCTGACCTTCGCAGGAGCGGACTCCGCCCGCGTTGATCGCCATGGCGAAGCGCCAGAGGTGGGCGGATTGCCTTGGGCGAGGAGGGGCGCCTGGTTCTGGTTCGCGAACGGACTCCCCGGTGGTGGCGTCCGCGAGCTGGAGCCAGGTGCCTCCGCGCTCCATGCCATCCTACGAAAGTCTCTGTGATCAGCTGCGATTGGCAAGCCAGGCCCGCCAGCCGCCGAAGTGGCTGATGTCCTCGGCGCCGTCCAGGCCCCAGGCGTCGCAGATGAAGCCGGTCTCCCAGCTGCCATCCTCCAGTTGCACCTTGCCCAACCCCAGTGGCGCTGGAATGCCGGTGAGGAAGGAACCCAGCTCGGCGCTGGGCAGCTCCCAGACTTCCACCTCGATGGCCACGCCGCCTTCGGCCACGCGCAGCATGCCGGGGCGCAGCGGCGGGCCGCCGGCCAGGGCGTAGAGCTTGTAGGCCGGGGCGCTGTGGATGGCGCGCAGCAGGCGGGCGCCGCGCTGGCGCAGTTGCCAGTTCAGCGCCAGGCCGTCCAGGTGCGCACCGCACACGACCAGACGCGCGCGGTCGTTGCGTGCGGGGTTGGCGGAGGATGCCGGGGCGATGGCGTTGCCCCCGGCGAGCGGCAAGTTGTGCTGGCGCTGCAGGGCGTCGGCCACGCCGAGCAGGTACTGGTCGGTGAAGGCGCGGCCGAACAGGGTCACGCCCCAGGGCAGGCCGTTGTCCATGATCGCGCTGGGTACCGCCACGGCGGCGTAGTCCAGCAGGTTCATGAAGTTGGTGTAGTAACCCAGCTCCGAGTTGCGCTTCACCGGTTCGGCGTGCAGCTCGTCCAGCGTCACCGGGCGGCCGATGGTGGGCGTCAGTACGCAGTCAAGGTCGGCGAGGATCGCGTCGCACTGGGCCTTGAGTTCCTGCAGCCGGTATTGCGCGCGGAACGCCTGCACGGCAGTTGCGCCGGGTGCTTTGGCCAGCACGTCGCGGATCACTGGCAGCACCGCCTGCGGGTCGCGCTCGATCAGCTCGCCCGCCACGCTGTAGCGCTCGGCGACCCAGGGGCCCTCATAGAGCAGGCGCGCGGCTTCGAGGAAGGGCGCGAAGTCGATTTCCCGAGGCTCGCCGCCCAGGGCCTTGAGCTGGTTCAGGGCATCGGTGAACAGCACTGGGCCTTGCTGGCAGCCGAAGAACTCCAGTTGATCGGCACGGGGGACACCGAAGCGGAACGGTTTGGGCGCACCGAAGGCGCTGGCGTCGTTCCAGGCTGGATTGGCGCGGCTGTAGCCGTCCTGCGGATCGAGCCGGGCGGTGAGAGCGAGCAGTTCACTGGCCTCGGCGGCACTGGCGGTGAAGTAGGTGATGCAGTCCAGTGTGCGGCAGGCCGGCACCAGGCCGTGGTTGGACAGCAGCCCCTTGCTCGGTTTCAGCCCGAGCAAACCGTTGAGCGCTGCCGGCACGCGACCGGAGCCGGCGGTGTCGGTGCCCAGGGCGAAGCTCGCCACGCCCAGTGCCACGGCGAGAGAGGAGCCGGCGCTGGAGCCACCCGACGGGTAATCGGGCAGCACGCTGTTGCGGCATTCGCCGTAGGGCGAGCGGGTGCCGTTGAGGCCGGTGGCGAACTGGTCGAGGTTGGTCTTGCCCAGCGGGATGGCGCCCAGGTCGATCAACTGTTGCACCAGAGTCGCGGAAGATTCCGGCGTGTAGGCGAAGGCCGGGCAGGCGGCGGTGGTGGGGATGCCGGCGAGGTCGATGTTGTCCTTGATGGCGAAGGGGATGCCGTAGAGCGGCAGGCTGTCCGGCGACTTTTCGTCCAGCGCGGCGAGGTAGGGTTCCAGTTCGTCCAGCGTCAGCAGGTGGATGAACAGGTGGTAGTCGGGGTTCAGCGCGGCGGCCTTGTCGCGCAGTTGGGCGATCAGTTGGCGCGCGGTGGTGCGGCCTTCGCGGTAGGTGGTGCGCAGGGTGGTGAGGCGGAGGTCGAAGGTGTTGGGCATGGTCGAGATTCCTTGGGCCGATCAGTTCTCAGGCTGGGCTGCCCTCACCCCGGCCCTCTCCCGGAGGGAGAGGGGGAAGAGCAGTCCGGCGCGGTGTTGGGTTCGAACCATGGTTGGCCGGGTGGCGCGGACTGTGGTTCAGGTTGAATCCAGCGCTGAGGCCCACTCCGAACAGTCCCCTCTCCCTCTGGGAGAGGGTTAGGGTGAGGGGCTCCTGGCCAGATCGATAACGTCAGCTCAAGCCTCCTCCATCACCACCACCCGCTGCCCGGCGCGCACCGGCGAACCGGGCTGCACACGGACCTCGCGCACCACGCCGTCACGCGGCGCGGTGAGGGGGATTTCCATCTTCATGGATTCGAGGATCACCAGGATGTCGCCGGCCTTTACGCTGGCGCCGGCTTCCACCTGCACCTGCCAGAGGTTGCCGGCGATGTGGCTTTCGACGGCGTGCTGGCCGGCGCCGAGCGGAGCGTCCTCTCCGGTGTCGACGGCGGCCTCCTCGCTCTCGAAGTGGGCCTGGCCGGAGGCGATCCAGCGCTGGCGCTCGGCGTCGAAGGCGGCGCGTTGGTGGCTGCGGAACGCAGCGATGCTGTCGGCTTCCTCGGCGAGGAATTGCTGATAGTCGGCCAGGCGCAGCTCGCTTTCTTCGATGCGCAGCGGATAGCGGCCCAGCGGGAAGTCGCGGCGGATGCGCAGCAGTTCGTCCGCCGACACCGGGTAGAAACGGATCTGGTCGAAGAAGCGCAGCAGCCAGGGCTTGCCGTCGAACGCGGCGACTTCGCGGTAGCGATTCCACATCTGCAGGGTGCGGCCGACGAACTGGTAGCCGCCGGGGCCTTCCATGCCGTAGACGCACATATAGGCGCCGCCGATGCCCACGGAGTTTTCCGCGGTCCAGGTGCGCGCCGGGTTGTACTTGGTGGTCACCAGGCGGTGGCGTGGGTCCAGCGGCGTGGCCACCGGCGCGCCGAGGTAGACGTCACCCAGGCCCATCACCAGGTAACTGGCTTCGAAGACGGTGCGGTACACCGCCTCCAGGTCCGGCAGCTCGTTGATGCGGCGGATGAACTCCAGGTTGCTCGGGCACCAGGGCGCGTCCTTGCGCACGGTGGTCATGTATTTCTCGATGGCCAGCTGGCAGGCCGGGTCGTCCCAGGACAGCGGCAGGTGGACGATGCGCGAAGGCACCTTGAGGTCCTGCGCGGCGCAGACGGTGTCCCAGAGGCCGGCGACGGTTTCCAGCAGGCTGTCCAGCGGCAGGGTTTCCGGCTGGTAGTGCACCTGCAGCGAGCGGATGCCGGGGGTGAGGTCGATCACGCCATCGAGGTTCTTGGCTTCCAGCGCCTGCATCAGGGCATGGCCGCGGAAGCGCAGGACGAGGTCCAGCTCGGGCTGGCCGATTTCCAGCAGCAGGTGGGTGTCGCCGGAGAGGCGGGCGACCAGGCGGGTGTCGTCCTGACCGAGGTTGAGGACGATGGGGGAGGTGAGCATGGCGCCTGGGCTGCCCTCACCCCCCGCCCTCTCCCGGAGGGAGAGGGAGCCGTCCGTGCCATCGGAGAACACCGTGCCCGCCGGCAACACCGAACTGCCCCCTCTCCCTCCGGGAGAGGGTTGGGGTGAAGGGAAACCGCTTGCACCGGAGGTGGGTTGTACCCCCGTAGAACCGAGGGGGGCGCCCCAGCCCTTGCTCGCGAGCGCATTCTGCCCGTGGCTCTGTTCAGGTTCGCGAGGCCGAATCCGTTCCCGACGGATTTCGGCATTTCCCACATCCATGTGGGTCACAAGCTCGCTCCTACAGAGAGCACGGTATTCGTAGGATTGAGTGCAGCTCAGCGAACGGGCAGTGGCGATATCCACCGGCAGGAAGCGAACCCTGTCCCCCGCCTTGAGCTGGCCAAGCTGCCAGAGATCGGCCTCGATCACCGTCACCGGGCAAACGAAGCCGCCCAGGCTCGGGCCGTCAGGGCCGAGGATCACCGGCATGTCGCCGGTGAAGTCCACCGCGCCGATGGCGTAGGGGTTGTCGTGGATGTTCGACGGGTGCAGGCCGGCCTCGCCGCCGCTCTCGCGCACCCATTCCGGTTTCGGGCCGATCAGGCGTACGCCGGTGCGGCTGGAGTTGAAGTGCACCTCCCAGTCGGTGGCGAAGAAGGTGTCGATGTAGGCCGGGGTGAAGTATTCCGGCGCGCCGTGGGGACCGTAGATCACGCGGATGCTGCGCACTGCAGGGAGGTCGGTGCGCAGTTCCACCGGCAGGCTTTCACCGTGGCGTACGTCTGCCAGCGCGTCGAGGTGCAGCACATCACCAGCGCGCAGTGCGCGGCCGCCGTGGCCGCCGAACTGGCCGAGGGTGAAGGTGCTCTTGCTGCCCAGATAATCCGGCACGTTCAGGCCGCCGCGCAGGCACAGGTAGCTGCGCGCGCCGGCGCCGCTTACGGTGCCCAGGCTCAGGGTCGAGCCGGCGGCGATGAACAGCGCGATGTCCATCGGCTGCGCGGTGCCGTCCAGGCTGATCGGCAACGCCGCGCCGGTGACAGCCACGACGGCATCGGTGTTGAAGCGCAGGGTCGGGCCGCTCATGGTGATTTCCAGCGCGGCGGCACCTTCGGGATTGCCCAGCAGGACGTTGCCCAGGCGCAGCGCACGATCGTCCATCGGGCCCGATGGCGGCACGCCCACGGCCCAGTAGCCGAGGCGGCCGGGGTAGTCCTGCACGCTGGTCTGGGTGCCGGCGCTGAGCACTTCAAATGTGTGGGCGCGGTAGCGCAGGCCTTCCAGGCAGCGCGTCCAGGGCGAGCCGCTGGCGAAGGGCGCGTCTTTGATGATCTGCCGCAGGTAGTCGCGGTTGCATTCCACGCCGTAGAGCACGCTGTCGGCCAGCGCGCGATCGAGGTCGGCGCTGGCCTGTTCGCGGGTCGGCGCCCAGGCGATGAGCTTGGCGATCATCGGGTCGAAGTAAGGAGGGATTTCGCAGCCGGCCTCGACCCAGGTGTCGATGCGCAGGGTTTTGCCGTCAGCCGGCGGGAATTGCACGGCGGTGAGCAGGCCCGGGCAGGGCTGGAAATCGCGGCCGGGGTCTTCCGCGTAGAGACGTGCCTGGATCGCATGGCCGTTGGGCTTCAGCTCGGCGACGAGGTCGGCCAGCGGCGGCAGATCACCGGCCGCCAGTTCGATCATCCAGCGCACCAGGTCGACGCCCCAGACCTGTTCGGTGACGCCGTGTTCGACTTGCAGACGGGTGTTCACTTCGAGGAAGTAGAAGCGCTGCGCGTCGCTGTCGTAGACGAACTCCACGGTGCCAGCGCTGCGGTAGCTGACCGCTTTCGCCAACAGGATCGCCGCTGCGCAGAGTGCATCAGCCATGCCGGCGGGCAGGTTGGGCGCCGGGGTTTCTTCCAGCACTTTCTGGTTGCGCCGCTGTACCGAACAGTCGCGTACGCCGAGGGCGATCACTTCGCCCTGGCCGTCGCCGAACACCTGCACCTCCAGATGGCGGGCGCGCTGGATGTATTTCTCGATGAACACGCCCGAGTCGCTGAAGTTGTTCTGCCCCAGGCGCTTCACCGCGTCGAAGGCGTCGCGCAGTTCGTCCGCTGAGCGGCACACGCGCATGCCGATGCCGCCACCGCCAGCGGTGCTTTTCAGCATCACCGGGTAGCCGACTTGCTCACCAGCGAGCAGCGCGGTTTCAAGGTCGGGCAACAGGTCGGTGCCTTCGAGCATCGGCACGCCCTGTTCGCGGGCCAGCGCGCGGGCAGTGTGCTTGAGGCCGAACACGCGCAGTTGCTCCGGCGTCGGGCCGACGAAGGCGATGCCGGCGGCTTCGCAGGCTTCGGCGAAGGCGGCGTTTTCCGAGAGGAAGCCGTAGCCGGGATGGATCGCCTGGGCGCCGCTGTCGCGAGCGGCGGCGAGGATTTTCTCCACGACCAGATAGGTGCTGGAGGCCGGACCCTCGCCGAGGCTGATGGCCTGGGCGGCCTGCTGGATGTGTAGGCTGGCGGCGTCGGCTTCGGAGTACACGGCGACGCCGCCCACGTTCAGTTCATTGAGCGTGCGCAGGATGCGGCAGGCGATGGCGCCGCGGTTGGCGATCAGGAGCTTGTCGAACATGAGGGCGTCCCCATGGGGTGGCGGGCCGTCCCGCCGTCATTCGGTACCCATCCCGGTCGTCCGGGGCGGGATTGCGGACTCGCAGGGCGGATGAGCTTTACCCATCCGCCGATTGGCTGTGTGTGCTCTGCTGGCGGATAACGCTGTGGCGTTATCCGCCCTACGTGGCTGTGGGGGTCTGAGCCCTGCTGCGTACTGCTCCCTCTCCCTTCATGGGGGGGACGCCCAGTCAGAGGGCCGGGGAGAGGGGCCCTTGCTATGGCGCTGGGCGTTCCCTCTCCCCCCGCCCTCTCCCGCAAGCAGGAGAGGGAGCTATCCGCAGCGTCGGGCTGCATTGGCCACTCCGGCTCTGGCTGAGGGAGAAGATCCAGCGCCGCACCGCTTGCAGCTTTCCGCCTGCCGCTTGTGGCTGCTTCAGTCCCATACCAGCAGCTCCGCCGGCGTCGGGTTCCAGCCGTTGCAGGGGTTGTTGAGTTGCGGGCAGTTGGAGATCAGGACGATCACGTCCATGTGTGCGAGCAGCTCGACGTACTTGCCGGCGCCGGAGATGCCGTCCTCGAAGGTCAGGCCGCCTTCGGCGGTGACCGGCACGTTCATGAAGAAGTTGATGTTGTGGCTGATGTCGGCCTTGCTCAGGCGACCGTCGTGCAGGCTGGCGCGCAGGAAGTTGTCGCGGCAGCTGTGCATGTAGCGCTTGTCCAGGGCGTAGCGCACGGTGTTGCTTTCCTGGGCACAGGCGCCGCCGAGGGTGTCGTGGCGGCCGCAGGTGTCGGCGACGATGCTCAGCATCGGGTTG